>JAGROY010000054.1 GCA_020439995.1 Verrucomicrobiia bacterium | reverse complement strand
AGGGACGGCTCAAAGAGCCGTCCCTTCTACTACGATCAAGAAAAAGAAAAGCCCGTCTACTCCTCCCGCACGCGGTAGTATCGCTCGGTAGTTTCAGCAGGAATGCCTTGCTCCGTGAAGGTCGTTTCGGCTCCCCCACTTTCGTATCCGTCTTGCAGCTCGTCCCAGTTTGCGAAATCCGTTCCGGCTTCGATCAGGTAGGTCTTTCCTGGCTCTGAAGCCCACACGATGGTCGCTGTCTGAGCAGCAATATCCCGTGACACCGAGATGAAACGCAGCCCGAGAGGAACAGTCGGCCCACCGGGAGCAATCGCGATGTTGTCCAACCTGGCACCCTCAAATGCACCGCCGGTTCGAGCTCCCCAAGCAAATCGGTAAGTCGCCTCAGGGGCAAAACCGGGGGTTGGAAGATTCTCAAACAGCACGACATCCCCAAGCGAGATGGTCACCGATCCACCATCGGCGGAGGGTGTCCAGCTTACCACTACCGGGCGGAACTCTCCGTCAAATACATAGAACGAGTTGGCGAAGAATCCGTCTTCGTTGGTCTCCAGGGCCTCGCGGATGGAACCATCGGGAACAATAGCACCCTCAACTTTAACGTCTACTCCGATTCCCGTACCCAATCCGTCCTCGTTGCCGTTGTCGTAGGTATCGAATGAGATAGTAAGCCCGCTGCCGAAGCCCTCCTCGCCCTGAGTTCCAATTTCATTGATATTGCCATAGTTGAACGAAACGCCATCCGCGGGCGTACCCGCAGCTTCGAGCGCAAAATCAAATACCACGGTAAAACCACGCGCAAGATCCGGCCCCATGACGGGTGTCTTGTAAGCCGCCGCGCTACCTTCGATGCCATCTTCAGTCAGAATGAGCTCTCCGCCTTCGACTCTGGCATTGCCGTCATTGCTTTCAAGCAATGCTCCATCGTCAAATTCCTGCGTCCCGTCAGCAATTCCATCAAAGTCCTGACCAAACAACCCACCGGAAGGATAGGATATTCCGTTAAGACGGATCACTGTCGTCCTGGCTGTGTCCAGCGAATCGTTGCTTGTGAGAGTCAGGTCACCAGTGACACTGCCCAGCTGATCCGGAGAGGCAAAACGAACAGCGATGTCAGCCGACGCTCCTGGCGCAATCGCAAGAGGGAAGGCAGTGAGCAATTGGAAGTTTGCACCAGTGATACTACCAGCCGAAATCACCAGCTCCTTGCTGGCACCTTCGTTGGTGATGGTCACGATCCCATCGACCGTTTCTCCTGTTCCTGCCGCAATTGCAACAGTGCGCTCACCACCTATTTTCGGATCGCGCACAGCTGATTCTTTGGCCGGCGCTGAGATCTCAAGGTTGTCGATCGTCACCGTTTCCGTTGCTCCACCCGTGCGGGCAGCAAAGGCAAAGATGTCGTCCGGCCCGGGGGCGAATCCAGCGAGCTCTAGGTTGGAAAATACGAAGACACCACCGATCGTTACATCTACCACGCTGGTATCTTCATCGACTTTCTTCCAGATGACTTCTACCTGCCGCGACTCGCCATCGAACTTGAATAGCTCATTGTTCCTTTTGTCCGATGCAGCGTCGATTCGGTTCTTCCCGGCTGTGATTCCATCAACGCTAACGTCAATACCAATCCCAAACTCTCCCTCTTCATTGTCGACTCCATTGTCCCACGTATCAAACTCGATTGCGAGGCCAGTTCCAAAGCCTTCCTCGCTGCCCCCTAGTTCGGCAGGGATGGCACCAAAATTGAAACTGAATCCGTCGGCTGGATCACCGCCAGCAGCGAGCGTCAGGTCGAAGCGCGCGGAGAAGCTATTGGTCGCAAGGACTCCAAGCGAAGGAGTGCGGAAATTCGCTACCGACCCGGTGGTGCCGTCTGTTGTCAGACGCAGCGCATTGCTCTGCACACTGGCACTTCCGTTACTCAAAATTTCCGAACCATCGTCCAGCTCCACTTCTCCGTCGGCAAAACCATCGAATGACTGCACGTATTCAGCCGGGGTCGGAGCAATGATGCGCACATTATCGATAATGACAGTTTCCGTAGCTCCACCGGTGCGAGCACCGAATGCAAATGTCCAGTCGATGTCTGGCACAAGCCCGGTGATCTCAAGCTTGTCATAAACAACATCGCCATCGATCTCGTAGGTGAGTCGCCCCGTGTCTGGCCCCGTTTGCTCGTAGGAAATGGTCACCGGTCGAGCGACCCCATCGAACTTGAAGAAACGGTTGTTGCCCTTGTTGTCGGCGGGATCAATACGCATTTGACCATCTGGCACATCCGCTCCGTCAACACTGATGTCCATACCGATTCCTGTCGCCTGGCCCTCACCACCGTTGTCATAAGTATCGAATTCTACGCCGAGTCCAGACGTGCTTTCTTCACTTCCGGTGAATCCTTCCACATAGGGGCCGAAGGAAAAGGAGAATCCATCAGCCGGGGTGCCGCCACCACCGGCCAGTGTAAGGTCAAACGTCGCCTCCCAACTCTGGGTAGCTGAGGCCCCGAGTGTGGGGATCACCCATCCTGCCGCAGTGCTTCCAGTGCCATCACGGGTAAGCTGCAGCGCTCCATCCACCACCATTGCCACGCCATCATTACTGGTCAGGGAAGATCCATCGCCAAAGTCTGTTTCTTCGTTGGCAAAGGAATCAAAGTTCTGCTCGTAGATTGTGGCCTCCAGAGTCTCTGGCACCGCAATGCCGGAAATGGGAATCGATACTTCTTGCAGCTTGGGGAACGAATCGTTGGAATCCAGCACCAGCGTTACCCTGCGCCCGCCAGCCGGAGCCTCTGCCGTGAAAGTAATACCGATGTTCGCAGATTCTCCTGGATTGACTGTCAAAGGGAATGCCGTGGTCAGAGCAAAGGCCGTAGCATCCGCCCCACTGAGCACGCCGCTGGCAATGATCAATGGCTCATCCGAGCCGGTGTTCGAAATCGGAAGAACGCCTGTCACGGTCTCGCCGATGATCGTTGGGTCAAAAACGAAAGACTTAGCAACACTCAGAGCCGGGTCATGCACTGGCAAAGCGCCGGGCGCATTGATTTCGATATTGTCGATCAGCAGTGTCTCGGTGGCACCACCAGTGCGGGCACTGAACAGAAATGCATCCCCTGAGTCAGGCGTGTAGTCAGGAATTTCCAGGTTCTCAAAAATCGGTACGCCATCAAGAATCACCCAGAGGCGACCGCCACCATTGCCGTCACTCCCCCAGTAGGCTTCGAATTTCCGGAATTCACCATCGAACTTGTAAAACTCATTGTCTAATGGATCGGCACCATTCCTTACCCGCGCCTGTCCACCTTCTACGTCGGCACCATCCACACTGATATCGATACCAATTCCGTTACCGAAGCCGTTCTCATTACCATTGTCGTAAGTATCGAACTCGAATGCGATCCCCACAGTTCCCTCTTCCCCCGCACCAAGCTCAGTGTCGCCGAATGGCCCGAGCGAAAAAGAAAACCCGTCCGCTGGCGTCCCACCAGCTTCAAGAGCGATATCGAATACAGCGGAAAAACCGTCCACAATTTCATCCCCGGGCGAGGGAATGAAGAATGAAGAATTCACACTCCCCACCCCATCTTCAGTGATCCTCAGTGCTCCATCCTGCACACTCGCAGTCACCAAATCTGGAGCATTGGTATTGATCGTCGTGCCATCGCCAAGATCTGTCTCGTCATTGGCGATATCGTCGAAGTTCTGGGTGTAGGAGGACTGCGCCAACAGCGGACTAGCAAAGCCCAGACATGCGGCAAGAGCAATCGGAAGAGTTAGGTTTCTCGATGTTCTTGAAAGAACGTCTTCGGTTCGGGGATTTCGATGATACATAGACTCGAATGATCTTTGGACTTGAGCAAAAGTCAATTCTCGAGTTTGTGCCCACCTCGCGAAGCCTGCGATAATAGGCGATTAGACATCAATTTTTCATGAAATCGTCACAGTGGCGCAGGTCGGTGCAGTGGCGTTCCAAACCGAGCACTTGCCGAAACAGTGATGCGGATCTACGATACTCTCCAGGAGAGTTCAGGCCGAATTCCTGAACTTGAAATGCAATGAAGACTGACGACGAAATTCTACTTCAAGCAGTTCGCTCACGAGACCTTTCGGCATTGGAGGGCAGACCACTGGAAGCTGAAGCCAGCGCGATGCTTAGCGAGATAAGCCATCGCCGCAATTTGATAAGGCGGGCAAAAGGTCGACTCGGATCAAAGGACTACATCCGCTGGGGGATTGCCTCTTTCGCATTGGCCGGACTCCTCTGGACTGATGTATTACCTGCACTTGATTTCACCGCTTGCATCGCCGTGGTACTCATCGGATATTTTCAGCAACGAGTCGAACTGGCCAATCGCAGGATCGACGCTATCCTCGTTCTTATGGAACAGAGCGAGGAATTGCGCATTGCCAGAAATCACACTGCCCAGCCTGAATCCGACGTTCAAGCCCCATCCGGCCGGTGAAAGATACAAGATCACCGAGCAATCGTTGAGGGACTCGAGCGCCAGCCCCCTCCGTCGTCCGTTTTGATGCCCACTAGCAGAACAATAATCCCAATGAAATCCGCCCGCTACGCGCTTCCTCTGTGTTGCCTGCTCGGCTGTCTGTCTGGAGCCTGCTCTACATCGCATATCGACCGAGCGTCCTCAGGCGATGCCCGGCGTGAGATTACGGCTGCGCAACGTCTCTTAGGCCACGAGCGGGAGATGGTAGTCAAAACGCTGCAAGGAAAGGCTTCCTGGTATTCGACCAGAACCAACGGAACCCGAACAGCGAGCGGCGAGCCCCTCAGCGACAAGGCCCTCACGGCGGCCCACCGCACACTGCCATTTGGATCTCGCGTGCGTGTCACCAACACCGCCAACGACCGACAAGTAGTCGTCCGCATCACTGACCGGGGCCCATTCGGAAAAGGCAGAGTCATCGATCTCAGCCTCGAAGCCGCGAAACAGATCGACATGATCAGCGCAGGTGTGGTGCCCGTGCGGGTGGACGTTTTGAAGTAAGTGCCGGAACGGCTCAGAGCACGCAGCCCACGCCCACAGGCAGAGTTGTGACAGCACAAAACAGCACTCCACAGAGCTCATTCAATTCAACCACCCGCTCGGTCGCAATGGCAGGGACTGATCTCCGAGCCGTCCAGCTGGATGCCCACCAACCATCCCAAAAAACAGCGAGCATCAGCACCAGCAAAGAAACCCGCCGTTGTTCAAAAACGTAACCGTCGACAATCCCAAAGCGCTCTTTCGATCGCAGCCGTCACCCAGCCGGACGTTTGGGACAAACATCCCTGCCCCAGCCGGCGCCCTGAAGGTTCCCGTCACCCGAAACGATCACGATTCCTTCTTCCGCAATCGAACTGCACGCTTTTTCTTAGCCGTTTTCACTTTCGCTACCTTTGCCTTCGCGACTTTCTTCCTCGCAGTCTTTTTCTTCGACACAGCAGCAGAGGACGGAATTTCCGAGAAATCGATTCCGAAGATGCCAGCAAGATCGGAGTCGGTGAGAATATCTTCGTGATCTGAAAGCGAGCCATCGAGGGAGTCAATAGCTGCGCTCTGGATCAGTTCTAGGTGGTCGACGCCGCGCAGGCAAAAGAAGAGTTCTGGAGAATGGTCGAGGCGCACACCGACGCCGTAGAGAGTCGCTGCGACGTGCTTGCACATCACTGCCCAGTCGGGACATGAGCAGGAAAACTTGATCTCCCGAGTTCTGGGAAAGAGGCCCTCGCCAAGATCAATGATGCGCTTGAGCACGGCATCCGAGACTTTGCCCTGCAACAGGTCTAACAATGTTGCCACTTGACCCGCGCACTCGCTCTTGAACTTGTTCCATCTGGCTTTGGCGAGCGGGCTCACCGTGATCTCGACCTTGTATAGATCAGATCCCGCCACAAGTGCTGAGATCCTTCCGGTGTCGACCCGGAGATCGACGACCGAACCGTTGCGCACATAGGTGCGTCCACGCGGGAGGCGATTGGCATAGTCCCCCATCGACTCCAGGTGCTCGCACCAGGCCTCACCCCAGAAGGTGCGCGCCATCTTCCGACCGGAAAAGGGTTCGATCGGCTGAGGAGATTCACCTTTGCCGAGCATGCGTGTCACTGCCTTCGCAGCATTGCGACGACGCTGGCCAACTGGCACATATGGTCTCCATCCCCAGGACATGGTTGCTTGTTAGGTTCGGTTTGGTTGAAATTTCAAGTTCATATGCCCAGAGCACTGTCGATATCGATTGCTACAAAGTTCAACAACTCATCGGTATCCATTTCAGTGAGGAGCTTCTCTGCACCTCCCGCATTGCCGAGCACGTCTTCCGCGAGGGCGCGCTTGTCGCTGATGAGCTGATCGATTTTCTCCTCGATGGTTCCCTGACAGACAAACTTGTGCACCAGAACATTGCGCTTCTGGCCGATGCGGAATGCGCGGTCAGTAGCCTGATCTTCGACAGCGGGGTTCCACCATCGGTCGAAATGGATGACGTGTGATGCAGCGGTGAGGTTGAGGCCGGTGCCGCCAGCTTTCAGGGAAAGGACAAAAAACGGCGGACCGTCTTCACGTTGAAATGCATTTACCAGTTGCTGGCGCTGCTTGACTGAAGTGCCACCATGCAGGATCTGGCCAGGCTCGCCGAACACGTCCTCAAGCACAGCAGCGAGTGGTGATGTCATTTCGCGAAACTGGGTGAAAACGAGCACTTTTTCCTGACGCGAACCGATTTCTTCACAGAGCCCGATGAGGCGCTGAAACTTGCCGCTGCCCTTCGGCGAGTAGTCGCCAGTGCCGCCCCATTGCGCCGGGTGATTGCAGATTTGCTTAAAGCGCTGGAGGAATGAGAGCACGAGCCCGCGACGCTGAATGCCGGTGATTTTGTCGGAATCGAGAGCATCCTTGAGATCGCTCACTGCACGCTGGTAGTGGGCTGCCTGGACTTTGGTAAGCTGGCACCAGGTGCGCAGCTCGGTCTTGTCCGGCAGATCGCTGATGACTGACTTGTCGGTTTTGAGACGGCGCAAGATGTACGGGCGGGCCAGTGTACGAAGTGGGGCGTAGTTGGGAGCCGCGCCGCCCTCAAGCTCCTTCACCAGTCGCTTGAACTGGGTCGGCGTGCCGAGCAGGCTGGGATTAATAAAATCGAACAGCGACCAGAGATCGCCAAGCCGGTTCTCAATGGGCGTGCCGCTCAGTGCGATGCGCGAGTGCGCCTTAAGTTGCTTGACGGCGCGTGATTGAGTAGTGTTAGGGTTCTTGATCGCCTGGGCCTCATCGAGAATGACGAGGTTCCACGGATGTTTGCGAATTCCTTCAAGCCGCTTGAGCAGGCCGTAGGTGGTGACGACAAGGTCATAGCCTTTGAAGAAAGTTCCAGGGTCCGATTCTGCGGCGGCGCGTTCTTCTTTCGACGTCTGTGAGGCATGAAAAAAGAAGGGCACCAGATCTGGCGCGAAGCGTTCGAGTTCCGTTCGCCAGTTCCCCAGCAGCGAAGCGGGCACAACCAGCAGGCTGGGTGGACGTTTTGACTTTGCTTCTCCTCCTTGGCCAGAACGATGCTTCACCGTGAGCAACAGCGCAATAATCTGGATGGTCTTGCCAAGTCCCATGTCATCGGCAAGACAGGCACCTAGCCCCATCTGGTAAACGAACCAGAGCCAGTTGACGCCAGCTCTTTGATAGGGACGCAGAGTTGCACGCAATTCATCTCCCGGGCACGCGTCTTCAGCCTGGGCGGGATCGCGCATCTTAACCAAAACGTCGCGCAACCAGTCGCCAGCATGCATTTCAGTCCAACTGCCTATCTGGCCATCGCCGTCCAACGCCACTTCACCACTCCCTCGCCCAAGGCCGGACAGCAGGCGCATGCCTTCGAGGAACGAGACGCCGGAGTCATAGTGACTTTCCGCGACTTCAGCCCAGTGTTCCAACACTTCAGTCAGCTTGTCGCGATCGACCTCCACCCACTGCCCTTTCAGGCGCACCAGACTGCCATCGCCTTCAAGTAACTCCATGAGTTCATCCGGACTCAGCACCTCGCCATTGAGCGCGACGCCGACACTAAAGTCCAGCATGCCACCGATCCCCAAGGCGCTTGCCTGATTCCCCATGCTTACCTGCACTGTAGGGCGCGGCGGGCGTTTCGCTTTCCACCAGTCAGGAATCCGCACGACGAGCCCTGCGGCTTCCATCGCTGGAATCTCATTCATGAACTGCCAGGCCTGATCCGGCGTCCAGGCGAGCGGCTGAAAAATACGACGCGTGTCGACGAGTTCACGCACCATGGGGCAGGCTTCCGCAGCGCGCTGCACTGGCACTAACAATCGCTCAAGAGCAGGTTTGTCCCCTTCTCCCGCATACTGCTTGAGCGCGCGACTCAACGGAATGTACTGCAGTCGCTCAGATTTTTCCGAAAGCGTATGGCTGTAGGTGGCAATGAAGGCGAATGGACGTTGTTCGTCGCGCTTGTTTTCGGCCAGATGAAACGTTACCCGCCCGACCAGTTGCTGTAGCGGATTGGTATCGCGCAGCCAGCCGACGATGCCGTTGGAGTGGCTGGAGGCAGCCTCGAAGGCAACACGCTGCATGCTCAGCCAGAAGGATTCGAGCACTGGGACACTCAGGTATTCCATCCCGCGGCCCGGCGGTGCCTGATTGAGAAATTTTTCCCAGTGCTCCGCATCCGGCATCGGCACAGACTCTGGTACCACTGCGTCCGCTGGCGTTTGAATCCGCAATGCCCCGAGGAAATCCAGAGCGAGCGTCCGCCAGTAGGGCAAGGTGCCAGGCAGCTCGGCGCTCGCTAAATCAGAGCCCATATGGAGCAAGCCATCTGCAGTGGACTTCGCCAGAGATTCGCGCAACGCCTCCACCACAGACACCGCAAGAACCGGCCGATTGGCAGGTTCCTCCCTGAGATGCAGAATGCCAGATGGAGTGAGATCGAGCGTTTGAGACATGTTCCTTGTAAACTGTCTTATTCAGGAGAAAACCTGACTAAGCAAACCAGAACTCAGCGTTTCCGACCATCGCTCCTATTTCCACGCCCAGATTCAGTGCCCCTTTGTGCATCATCAATCTCCTCCGACACACAGTTCCGAACGGAGGATGCTCGTGCTCTGATACGGAGTGCGCCGGTCTTGATGGCGCTTTCTTTCCGGACTAACAGTGCTCGAACAGAAAAAGCTCATGGAAGCCGTAGCACTCACGTTGCGCCTTCAGCTTCTTGATGCTGGTCAAATCACCGTGCAGCACGCTTCGTTGGTCACCCTAGCAGACCGCGAATCACGTGCCCGTGCACATCGGTGAGGCGGCGGTCGATGCCATTGTGGCGGAATGTCAGGTGCTCGTGATTGATTCCCAGCAGATGCAGGATGGTGGCGTGGATGTCGTATACCTGTGTGGGATTGCTGCGATCGAGCGGTTTGTATCCCCATTGATCACTCTCGCCGCAGGTGACGCCGCCGGCGATGCCGCCACCGGAAAGCCAGTTGGTGAAGACATAGGGATTGTGGTCACGGCCTTTCGATCCCTGGCTCGAGGGCATGCGCCCAAATTCTGTGGTCCACAGGACGATGGTGTCGTCCAGCATTCCGCGCTGTTTAAGATCCTGGATCAGAGCCGCTGAACCGACGGCCATGCCAGTTGCCAGCGGACCATGGTCGCGCTCGATGTCCTCGTGCGAATCCCAGTTGCGCCGCGGGAATCCATTGTCACAACCCGACCAGATCTGCACGAAGCGAACTCCGCGCTCGAGCAGGCGGCGAGCCGTCAGGCATTTGCGGCCAAAGTGGTTGATCTCTTCCGGCGCATTGATTTCGGTCGGCCACTGCGATTTTTCGTTGTCCAAGCCGTACATTTTTTTGATGTAGGCCGGTTCTTTCGTAATATCCAATGCCTCAGGTGCAGCCAGCTGCATGCGTGCGGCCAGTTCATAGGAACGAATCCGCGCTTCGAGTCGCGAGTCCCCTTCCCGCTCGGCCTCATGGCGGCGGTTCAATTGATCGAGCAACCGCAACCCGTCACGATCACTGTCAGGCGTGATGTATCCCTTTGGCGGAAAAATGTCGGCAATGGGATTGGAGGTGCCGGGACGGATGATGGTTCCCTGGTGCTGTGCGGGAAGGAACGCCGAGTTCCAGTTCTTAGGGCCGTTCGAGGCAAATCCCCGGTGATCTGGTAGCACCACGAAGGTTGGCAGATTGTCGTTCATGCTGCCCAGCCCATAGCTGACCCAGGCACCCATTCCGGGAAATCCTGGCAACTGAAAACCGGTCGCCTGAAGGTATGTCGCCTGGCTGTGGACTCCGGTTTTGCCCACCACGTTGTGCACGAAGGCGATGTCATCGACGACGTTACCGAGCGCCGAGACGACTTCACTCAGCGGTTTCCCGCACTGTCCGTATGCCTTAAAATCCCAGACCGGGCGCATCCACGGCCCGAGTCCATTTTGAAATGCCTCGACGTGCTCGCCAAAGTCTGACTCCTTGCCGTGGTATTTGATGAGCGCAGGCTTGAAGTCGAAGAGGTCGATATGACTCGCAGCTCCACCCATGAACAATTGTACCACCCGCTTTGCCCTGGCCGGTCGATCGGGCGCATACAAAATGCCGCCGGTTGGCGAGGGCACAGTGTTCGCAGCAAGGAGCGCTTCCTTTCCTAACAGAGATGCCAATGCGATCCCGCCAAGACCCCCTCCAGCGTTCCAGAGAAAGTCCCGACGACTGCTGTTCGATATCGGATTCATGTCAATCAACGAAGGCAAACTCGTTCAGGTTCAAAATGACGCGGCAGGCGGACGGCAGCCCGTATTCCTTTGCATACTGCACCAGTGCTGCAGATTCCTCAGGCGAGGCAGGACGGGCGATCGTCAACTCATAAGCGCGGGCAATCTGCGCTTCTACGCTTGATGCGTCCTGCTGTAATCTCGCCGCAAAGTGCTCGGCCATGCGTACCATGAACTTGTTGTTCAGAGTGGCCAGCGCCTGCAGAGCGGTGAGCGTTTCATTGCGCTTATCCACCAGCAGCGAAGGATCCGCGCAATCAAGCGTATCCATGAACGGCTGCGGCTGGGAACGCACAAGAAAACGATAAATCGACCGGCGATGCGTGAGCGGATCGTCAGGATCGTGTTTGTGATATTGATAGTGCGGCGAGTGCTCGGGCTTTTCAATAATGAAATCCTGGAATCCCTCTCCATACATCTTCATGTCTAACTTGCCAGCTACCATGAGCACACTATCGCGGATTGCTTCGGCTTCGAGCTTGCGCCGATTCATCCGCCACAGATATTGATTGCCCGCATCGACGCTTTCGGCGTGCTCATTCCCTACTGAAGATTGCTGGTAAACAGCGCTGTTCAAGAGCAGGCGGTGCAGATCCTTGATCGATTGTTTGCCATCGCGAAACTCCACCGCCAGCCAGTCCAGCAATTCCGGATGCGTCGGCAATTGCCCGAGTCGACCGAAATCATTGGGGGTATCCACGATCCCCCGGCCGAAGTGATACATCCAGACGCGGTTCACGATCGTGCGCCATGTCAGCGGATTGTCTTTGTGGACGATCCAGTCCGCAAGGGCAACGCGCCGCTCGCCTTCCAAGTGATCCTTTGGCACCGCAAATCGCGCCGACACTCCAGGAATGAGAGGCACCGCACCGGCACTCACTTCCTTGCCTGGCTGCCGGACATCGCCGCGTGCCAGCACATAAATCGGGCGCGGCTTTCCTCCGGTGTGCCCGCGCCCTTTGAAGGCACCATCTCCATTGTACACCGTTCCCGCGAACACTCTGGCCTGCGCAGGCAAGGCCGCCAACGCCGCCTTCACGGGTGCCAGCTGGGCGTTCATTTCGCCCGCCGCTTTGAGAAGATCGGAATCAATGGATGCCGCAAACAAACCGTCGCGCTTCGCCTTCAACGCCGAGAGTTTCTCAGCTCGTTGCTCTGCCGATTGGCTCGCGATTTCAATCAATGCGGCAGCAGTTGCGCCGGCTTCTTTTCCGATCCGGGCGGACAGGGGGTAACCTCCAAAAACACCATCGATCAAATCCGCTTTCCCCCAGCGAGGAAGGGCCTCGATGCTGTCGAGCGCCGTGACGGATTTGATTGGAACAAGCTGACCACTGGAAACGACGGCCAATTCTCCCAGCGCGAAAATCCAGTCGTTCGACTCAGGCTGCCCCTTCTGTCGACGACTCCACAGGCGAGTAGCGGTCACCCGCAGATAGCGCCCACGGGCCTCACTGCCCTCGAACGATACCAGACTCGCACCTGGTCTGGGATAGTCCTCTGCGGTTTCATCCGCGATGAGATCCGAAACTTTGAACTCTGGGTCATCACTCACTTCCATTCGAAAGCGATGTGGAAACCCGAAGTCGGCGAAACCGTATTCGTCAGCCGCCGCCAGCACGACCTGCTCAGGCACGAGCGACTCTCCAAAGTCCACCTGCACCCATTTTTCAACATCCTGCTTTCCCGCAACCTCACTGTGGTAGCCGTATCGATCGGACCGCGCAACGCCCTCGACTTCCATTACAGACTCAGACTCGATCGCCGCAATCTCCTTCTCCAGCGCCACCAACTCCGGTGGCTTCATGGCCTCGATGGCGTCACGGTTCTTTTGCAGCCGACGTTCGAGTGATTGTTGTTGTTTTGTGAGGATGCGCCTTTTTGCAGCGGTAGCCGGATCCAGATCATACGCCCGATCCGCTCGATCAAGAGCTGAGAACACAGCTTGCAAACTGTAGTAGTCTTCCATTGTCACGGGATCGCGCTTGTGATCGTGACACTGGGCGCACTGAGCTGTCAGCGCGCAGAAGGCATTCATCGTCGTGGCCACCATGTCATCACGATCGAGATGACGGGCAACCTGGCCGTCGTACTTTTCCTCCGGGACTTCGGCATGGCCGATAAAATCCCACGGCCCTGCCGCGATGAATCCAGTGGCCTCAATGCCATCACGCATGTCCGGCCACAACACATCGCCAGCGAGCTGCTCGCGCACGAAGCGATGGTAGGGCTTGTCCTCATTCAGTGCCCGGATCACGTAGTCGCGATACGGCCACGCGTTCGGTCGCAACTTGTCCTTGTCGTAGCCGTGTGTGTCGCCGTAGTGCACCACATCGAGCCAGTGCCGCGCCCAGCGTTCGCCATATTGCTCCGAGTCCAGAAGCTGCTCGACCAGTTGCGAGTAGGCATCGTCAGCCGAATCATTCACGAATGCCTCCACAGCATCCGGTGACGGCGGCAGACCGATCAGATCAAAGTACACTCGCCGGATCAACGTGCGCCGGTCGGCCTGAGGCGAGAGCGCCAAACCATGTTCCCGGTGCTTCGCCAAGATGAAGCGGTCGACGACCGTGCGCGCCCTCGCAGCATCCTGCCCAACAACCTCCGGCACCACTGGCCGTTGCAATGGCTTGAGCGACCACCAGTCCAAGTCCGCTAACTCACCCGCCTGAACAGCGTGAATCGCTGCGAAGGCCAGAAACCAAATGAGACACCTCCTCAGTCGAGTCATGGACTGCATGCATTTACTATCAATGGTGCGCCGCAGATGTCGACCAATCAATCACTCCACCACGTGTCCGGAAATCAGCACGCGCTCCGGTCGACCATTGCCCACCTTCACAGTGTAGCTTCCCTTCGCGTAGACCGGCGGCTCGAATCCTGTGGCCACGCGCACGGTGTAGAGAATTTCTCCATTGCCTTCTTCGATGACCTGAACGACCGGGCGGTCGACGCCATCGACCACGACAGCCGGAAGGTGGGCGATGGGCTTGCGGCCATCGTTGTCTTCCATTTTGATCGTAATCGGCCAGCCGGGGAACTGCGCTTTGTCGCCGTCGCGAATGTCAGAAAACCGCGGCCAGCATTCGAACGTCACCGTCTGTGCGCGCTTGTTGAAGCGGACGATGCCGTAGCCGTCCGCTCGTTGCATTTCATCGCTCACGTCGGCAGGATTCGCATAGGCCATCATGGTGATCAAGTTGCCGAGTCCATCCTCAAACTCGCCCGTCCATGGCAACGGAGAGTCCGGCACTGGATTCCTGCCAGGCTTTTGATCCAGCGGATGCCACCAGCGACCGTAGATCGTATTGACAAGCGCCGGACTGGTGAACGCGAACGGCCCGTCGCCGTAGGCATCGATTCCGTGCTTCACCACCACAGCTAAATGCTGGTCACCACACAGATGCGGTGCCCAGGCCCGGCGGATCTCCCGCAGCGCTGCATTGCGACCGGCCTGAGGCCAGCCATTGCAGTCGAGATCTGCCAGAAGGCGACCGCCTTCGCTTCCGTGCATGTGGACGGCACCGCAGAAGGCAGTTTGCGACAGCACAGACTTCATCTCGGCACCTTCCCAGTTTTGTCCCCACTCCCGGAGGAATGCCAGTTGCCGATCGCCCAGCAACTCCAGCTCCGGAAGGTCGATGGCCTTGCGGTCGTACGCGGGATCGATGATGTGATCCGGACGCGGCCCCATTTTAGGAATCTTCCCTTCCGGCCCGCTCTTGAACTTCCGATCCTCAAGGATGGCAAAGTCGATCCCGCCAAGCCGCAGGCTCGTGTAGTAAACGGTGATCCCGCGTTCGATCGGAGTGGCATCGTAAGGATCTGGAAGGTGCCATGTTTGCTGCCGCTGCACCATATTCACGTAGTCGGCAGGATAAAAGTAGCCACCGGAAGGTCCTTGCGGATTGGTCGCCTCCTTACCGTTTTCGCCCCAAATGTTGGCCTGGCCCACATCGTGGTCATCAGGAATCGTGATCACCGGGCGGTCTTTCAAAATTTCACGGAACTGCAGCCCGAACTGCAACCATCCCGCCGTGTGTTCCGTGTGATGGTAAGATTGATCGCCAGCGAAGAACAGCAGATCAGGATTTTGCAGCTTCAGATTGTTGAGGATACGCGGACGCTCGCCAGGCGTACGGCTGGAATTGCACGAAAGGTTACCTACTACAATGACATCCTTGTCGATGGGGTCTTTGCGGATCAGCCCTTCAAACATTGCGGCGTCCCCGTGCCGCACGCGATAGGCAACATCCTTGCTGTTGTTCCAGTCAGCGATGCGAAAGTGGGCACTCCAGCCCAGCTCGATCACTTCCGCCGTCGCTGCCTGTTTCCATTCGCCACCACCATTGTTGAACTCCAGGCGCACTTCACGCGGCTCATCTGGCAGCAACGGGAACAGTTGCGCACTGATCTTCAGGACACCCCGATCGTGAGTGTAGACAGCAAAAGCCACCACCTCGTTACGCGGCACATCCATGGGCACGATGTCCTTTGGCAGAATCTTCGCGTCCGCTTTGCTCCGCTTCTCCCTTGCTGTAGCTGCCCTCTCCCACCATTTTCCCGTGGCCATGCCGTCCAGATTAGGGAACTTATCCCCGAACGGTTGCTCAATGGGCTGCGATTCTTGAGAAATGGTTGATCCGGCAAATAGGCATAGCACCCCAGCAGCGAGGGCCCGGGCAGCGAAAATGGTGATGACGGTGGTCGATCTCATGAATCGCAACCTATCGACCGATCGACAGTGAGACAAGACAAGATGAATTGGGAATACGACTCTGGCTGCAATCGACTACAGCTGTCAGCTTCCGTCATTCCTCAAAAATTCGTCGGTAATGAAACCGGGGCGTCTGGCGGAGTTCGTGGTTTAGGGGCGTCAACTTCCACGACTCCGCGCGTCGCTCGCGGACTCGTCAGAGGCACGGCTAGCTTGCCAAGATTAACGACAACGATCACACCTTGACTGAAGAAGTGACTTTCCGCTTGTCATCGAGAAAAATCATCGCACCCGGCTCTAACCGGATTACGATACGACGGGCTCGACCAGCCCGGAACCTGCGACACTTCGCTACCGACCACCAAACATGCACGACATTACCGAAATCAAGCGACTGCCGGCTCCGGCAGCCAGACCTCAATCGCTCGCCTGGGATGGTTCCTTCCTCTGGATCGGATCGATGGCCACAAAGTTCGTCTATCAGATCGAACCGGAGACATGGACCGTGCGCTGGCAGATCGAGGCGCCGGGAGTGCCATTCGGTATGGTCTGGATCGGTAAGGAACTCCGCGTCCTGTGCGGAGAAACGGACGAGGACAATCGCCTTATCCGTCGCTGCATTCCAGGGCAAGGATTTGACTCAACGTTCAAAATCCACTGTCCCGACGACACCGGATCGCAACTCGGCTACGATGGCCAGCATCTCCATGTCAGCCAATGGTACAACAAGCGGGTTCTCGCGCTGGACGAAAACGGGCAGGTGGTGCGGACGGTCGCCGCGCCCCATGAAATCTGCGGCCAGGTTGTCGTCGATGGCAGCCTCCATCTCCTCACCACGGATGACGAATCCACAAACGATTACTTCCTGACCCGCATCACCGTCGACGGAGACACCCCCGTCGCCGAAGATCTGGCACGCATTCCCTTCCAGGCCCGCGCACTCGCCTTTGATGGAAAACACTTCTGGACCAACCATCGCGAACAGCACGAAACCGTATGCTTCGCGCTGCCTGGGTAAGAAATCATATACTGAAGACGCTCGCTGCTCGCGGTCAGGCAGTGATAGCGTGGACACTTCAGGAACTTGCCTTGATCGCCGCAACAAAAGCTTCCGGATCATTGGGAGTAACGACGATCGGTTTGCGGTCGCTGAATGTCAGGATGACGGCATCATTGGTGCGTGTCGCGAGTACGCGGAAAGAGCCGATCGATTTTTGATAGTACCAACCTGTGAATGAATACAGCCCACCGTTGCCACAGGCGCGAATGGCCCTGCGAAATATGCCATGCCGCCACTCAGCATCCGTCAGGGAACTCAATGGAATGCGCGTCTTCCAAAGTAAACGCTGGACCTGGAGCACGCCATTGATCAGTTCGTAGCCCCGCACTGTGAAAAGGGCGCAGGTGGCTAGAAGCAGCAATGGAATAGCCCAGATTCCTGAACGCGCCGCCAGACTACTGTCTTCCGGCAAGGGAATCAGCCAGACGATCGCGGGCAGCAAGACTGTCGATACAATCGAGATGACCTTCAGCGAGGTCGCCCAGGGCGCAGAATAAGAATGCTGTTTCATGAGTGGCTGTTCTGGTTCACTCGGGTGACTGTGGTAGAGCCTTCGCCCGGATGACTTCAGTCACCGCTTTGAGCAATGAATCGTTGCCTTCGACGTCCTGGGAGAGTTCCCAGATCATGATACCTCCCCCTTTCTCCATGGCCAGTCGCGTCTTTTTCTGCATCGTTGCAATGCCGTTGTAACGAATCTCCCCAAGGGCGTCCTTGCCCGGAGCGGTTGGATCGTCGCGAACCAAATCGCGGTAGGCCCGGTAGGGGCTGCGACCGTAAAAGGGAAGTCCGAGAATGATCTTGTCCTTCGGGCAACCGCGATCACTCCAGTATTGAATCGATGCCTCTGCCTGCGAGTACAGACTGTGATCCCTGCCGTCGTAGGCCATAATGTTCAGCATGTCGATCAGCGGGAAGACTTCCTTCCTGATACCTTTGCCCGTGCGCCCAAGGGAGACAACTGCCGCAGAGAGAAACTTGCCTTTATGGTGCAGCCCGACAGACAGTTCCCGCATCAGTGTGAGAAAGTGTCCTCCCGAATCGCCGGCGTCTGGGTATTCCCAGTCCATATCTACGCCATCAAGCTCATAGGTTCTGACGAGGTTCATGGTTTCGCTGACAAACCTGCTTCGGGATTCAGGCACCGCTGCCAATGTTTCAAACGTACTATCATCGCCACCATTCCATCCCCCAATGGCGATCCCGACTTTCACATTGTTCGCATGGGCACGGTCCACAAGATCCTTCAGCATTTCCGGCCTGGGAAGGTCTCTGAGTGATCCGTCTGGATTGGGGACGATGAAGCTGTAGTTGATGTGAGTCAGTTTATCGTACTGGAGTTTGTCTGAATTCCCCGACCAGGAAGGCAAGTAACCGATCACTTTGAACTCCCTCTGCTCTGCAACTGACCCTGATTCGACTCGTTGATCATTCACGGATATCCGGTACCCGCTGATGTTGTTCTCGGTGAGAGTAACCTTACTGCTCTCACGCACTAGAATTCCTGCCCCTCCATTCTGCCCCTCGATCAGATTTCCAATCGCATCCAACTGCCCCTCCAACAGGATGCCAGCCACGCCTCCTCCTGTGATCGTATTGCCGACCAGCACCGCTTCCGAACCGCCAAGGATAGCAACGATGGGCGGCATGCCTCCCGTCCGGACAAGGGTATTGCGCTGAAGGATCGCGCTGCTTCCATCTGGAATGCCGACTGCAACGAGCCGATTTTCGATGCAGGTGTTGTCGATAACACGTGCTTTCGAATCGCCGCTGATTCCGATCCCTGCAGTCTGGTTCTTCTCAAGGCGGTTTCGGAGGATCAATGGATCGGCTGATGCCACGCCGATTCCGGCCGCGCTGTTCTCGTAGCAGTGATTGTCACGGATCAGCGCCGAACTGCGTGCACGACAACCGATTCCAGCGAGCTTATTGCGGTAGCAACGATTGCCGAAAACAATCGGCGCAGCTTCGTCCTCCGTGCCGATTCCGGCCATTTCGTTTTCGTAGCAGTCGTTGTCCTCGATTACGGGGCGCGTGGCGGCGCTGGTTCGGATGCCGATGCCAGCGCGCCGGTTTCCGAAGCAGCGGTTCTTCCGAACCACAGGACTTGCGCCATTGCTCACGCCGATCCCCGCCCTGACATTGCTATAGCAGACGTTGCCAGTCACCAGTGGATCCGCGCCGTCTTGACCAATCCCAGCATAGAAATTCTCGAAGCAGATATTGCCATCGATCACCGCTGTCGAGCCAGCCATTGATCCAATGCCGCCACCCATGTTGCGATAGCAAATGTTTGCCGAAACGAGTGGAGCACAGGATTTGCCTTCCTCCCCGCGAATCACGATGCCCGTATCGCCGATGTGGTGCACAATATTGTTCATCACCTTGCAAGTCACACCGGTGATTACAATTCCAGGAACGCCAAACTGCCCAATCCGATCATGCGGCTGATCCTCTCCCTTTCCGTCCCAGTGTTCCTGCCACTTCTCGTCGTCGTAGCCACCAACATTCGTGACAGTGAAACCGTCGAGTGTGGCCCCGTCCGCCATCGTGACACCCGGAAAGTCGCTACCATTCCCACCTCCGTCGATAATCGTCACCTCGGCCCGCCGCAGTCCAAGCTCTCCCTTGCCTTCTTCGCCAACACTGCGAACCGTGACACCCGGTTTCAAAACAATCCGCTCGCGATAGGTCGCCGGTTTGACTTCGATCGCATCACCTGGCCTGGCAACATCAATTGCCGCCTGAATCGACTGATGTTGCTCCGGCACACGGATGATGATTCCGGCACCCAGGGCATACGAACCGGAAAAGGCCACGGCGAGAATTAAGAGACAGATTTTCATGGCGAAGTTGGGAATATTGCAATGTGAGGGAATCGATTCGGCAGGCAGCTCAATGAGGCGTCTTGAATGGCTGGTGCCAGCGACTCCACTCCGACCACTCAGACGAATCCATCGCCTGTTGACGCGCACGGACGAAATAAACGGTACCAGGTACCAGACGATTTGCATCCTTGCTCCCGGATGAAAGGAAGTCTCCCTTTCTCACATCAACAGTGACACGATCTCCTTCCTCAATGGGACTAGATCTCCAAACGACATTCTTTCCATCTGGGTCACTGGACACTTCAAGTTGCCATGCCCGTAAACCACCAACACCAGTGTAAGGGGTTCTTACGACAACAGGGTCGGGCGCCGAAGTGATCGGCCCGATCGGACGGGTAGAAATGACAAAGTTGTCGATCCAGCGTGACTGCTCGACCGGCGATCCACTGTTCCAGTAGGCTTCAAGAAACACCGCATTGATGCCCGTCCTGGCGTAGGTTCCACGCCAATCGAGTCCCGTTCGCTCAGTCTCCAGTCGACCATCGATCCACAGTTGATTCTCACCGTCACGTTTGCCCGGTGTGTTCAATTTTGCCCGTGCCTCCACGCACACCCAGCGGCCCGCTTCCTCTGTCGCGTGGATTTTGAACGAGGAAGGTGGTTTATTGCCGAGCCAGCGCAGGTTCTCAAAGTCATTGTACCGAGTCGTGACCAATTGATCATTTTTTATCCCGGATGCCGGGTCCAAGGTCAACGATTCACCGCTGCTCCACACATGGGAGATCATCGCTTGTGCCCATTTGGATGTGGCCATGCTGGTGGCTCGGGACAGTTTGGCCGGACCGCCGCCCTGCCAGCCCGCCTGATGTTTCACATAAATACGCCAGTAGATGTCCTGGAAAACCTCGCCTTTGCGAACCGCTTTGTTCGGGTAAACCGGAGAATCGCCAAAGAAAAGCTTACGTCCGCCCTTCCCGCGATGACCTTTAGGATAAAGCATGCGCAGTGACTTTCCTGTGCTCCCCATGCGCATCTCGTCGGTCGTCTCTCCATTTCTTTCCGCATAGTGGTCTTGCACTTCATCGTTGTCGAAATCATCTATCCATATTACCGAAGGATCGCTTAGACCAAATTGAACGGCACCCGGCTCGACGTAGTCAATCTGGGGTGCGGCGGGCGTTTCACCAAGACTGGGGTCTATCGACGTGATAGCGTAGACCGCAGCAAACAGTAGGAAATGTCTCATCAGGGACGAACCGTATACGATGCGGCTCTCAAGCTCAATCCGGCATCTTCACATTTAGTCACCATCATTTTGTAGAGACAACCAGACAGGGAAATCTATAGACTTGATCAGCGGCTCGTCAGCACCGTTTCATCGTCTTATTTCGAGCTGGAGCAAAAGCGGCGACGCACGTACCGAGGAAATTGCGCTCAACTATACCAAGGTTGAGTATTCTTGCCCAACCACTGCTGAAGACGCAGAATGGAGCGCTCAGGCCGAATCGTTCGTTATCGAATCCTTTTCCTTTAGAGAGGAGCGCGAAATGAAAGGAAGCGGTGAAAAGGATGGCTACGAAAAACCCAACAGTGATCTCATGATTGTCAATAATGGCGATGGCCCAGCTCCTGGCGATGCCGAAATCACCCTTAAAGCCCGGTGAATGCTGAAGTGTAGAAGTACCATCGCGCATTTTGCTCAACCGGGTGGCACGAACGCTGCTCAGAAAGTGGAAGTCAGTCGCATCCTGTCGATGCGATTTTGATCCTACAAGAAACCAAGTATCGATGGATAAGGCCCCGGCAGCTTGAGTGAGTTGCCGGGGCTTTCCGTTTCTATACACACCGCACGATCTTGCGCTAGTCGTTGCCCACCCGTCGTACCGTTCCTGGAACCACGACGAGACCTGTGTCCGCGCTATGCAGGGCAGCGAAGCAGAGTTCGAGGCTACGCAGGTTCGAACGACCGCTGTTCTCGGGTTCCCGTCCCTGTTCAACGGCGGCAAGGAGCTCCATCATCGTGCCCTCGAAGCCAACCTCGAACCAGGTGCTGTCGAACTTGGGCCGCGCCACGCCTCCAGCAGTGAACAGCTGCAGACCGAAATTGTGATCCGTGAGCCCATCACCAGCCGACCGCACGGTGCCCTTTTCTCCACAGACTACGAAGCGGTCTTCCTGGCCATACTCGACGTTGGCATTGTAGCTGATGCGTACCTGCGCCCCATCGAAATCCATGACTGCGGTGGCAAGAAATGGCGGCTTTGCAGTCTGGAAGTTTGCACGCGCGGTGCTCGCGTAAACTTTGCGCGCCGTGCGTCCTTCCATGAACGCCATCGCGAAATCGAACCAGTGCACGCCGAAATCATAGAGCAACAGATGATGGATTTCATTGAAGGGTGTGCCCTCGGTCCAGCGGTGATCCCAACCAGCAAGAAAATCGACGCTCGACACCTGCCCCAGCAATCCCGCGCGGACCGCCTGCAACGCGTAACGATAGTAAGGTGCCCAGCGGCCGTTCTGGTTGACCCCAAGTTTTACGCCCTTCGCATCGGCGAGGTCGCACAGCCGCGCACCAACGTCTAAATCCTCGACGAATGGCTTCTGCGAAAGCACGTGGCGGCCAGCATTCAGCGCGGCTTCAATCAATGCGACACGCGGTCCGGGGTGGGTAGCGATGTCGAGCACCTCGATGTCGGTTCGCTTACGGATCAGCTCGAAGCCATCGCTGAAGACCTCCGCGTCGGGGTAGAATTCGTCACGACGTGCCTCCGCCTTTGCAATCGTTGGATTGGCGATCGCAACCACCTCCAGGCCCAGCCTCCGGTACGCCTTCAGATGGTGATCGGTGATACCACCCGCGCCGATCAAGCCGATCCTTGGCCGATAGCCCGATGCCGATGGCGCGACGTCCAACTGCGGAGGCTCGATTTCCTCGCAGCATGCACCTTTCGCTTTGTCATTTTCTTCATTGCTCATGGGGGGATGGTAAAGGGTAAATCTACTTTGGTAAATAGGCGTAGCACTGCAACCGTTCGCTCCGAATTCGGCACCATTCAGTGATGAGTTCATCCCACGGATGCCCGGATTCGTCCCAGCCCTATTGCGAATCCAGCATTGCACGCAAGATTCAGGAATCGTCACTCGCTTCAGCATGATACTTCCCGCCATCAAATCCGGATACGCTGAAAGGGCCGCTGTCTCTTTCTTATTCCGGTGGCTGCCTGTTCTCCTGTTTCCCTCCACAGGAGTTCAGGCAGCTCCCCTGCATCTCGATTTCGTCCATGAAATCAATTCCAAGCCTCTGCTCATCGATTCTCTCCGCTACGAGAATTCCCGCCGGGAGTCGCTGTCGGTGACTCGTCTCGCCTGGTTGGCCACGGGATTCTCTGTCACGCTGGCCGACGGTGAGCAGGTCGATCTTCCTGAAGCCGTCGCCTACGTCGCGAATCAAGGGACAACGATCAGCTTCTCTGATCTCCCGGCGAAGCAGCTGCGATCCATCACTTTCCACATTGGGCCGGACAAGGAGACGAATCACGCTGACCCCGCCCGCCATAACGCGAACAGCCCACTGAATCCCAACATAAATGCGCTGCATTGGGACTGGCAGGGAGGCTACATCTTTCTGGCGATCGAAGGCCATTGGCGAACTCCTGATCAAAAGCTCCCGGATGGGTATGCCTACCACTTCGCCCGCGATCCCAACCGCACGGCGATCACGCTGCCACTTGATCTCGATTTGCGGAATGAGTCACGTGTCGCCATTGCCCTGGATCCGTTGAAGCTTCTCGACGGACTCTCTTTCGCAACCGATGGAACAACCACGCACTCGTCCGAAGGGGATCCCGTTTCTGATCGATTGAAGGCCAATCTTGCTTCCGCATTCCGCATCGCAGGAATCAGGAGTGGCGGCGTGCCCCAACCCAAAAACTCGCCGAGCCCCATCGATCTTCCTGCAAATCCGAAGCCGTTTCCCATCAGGCTTCCACGCCACATTCCCCTGCCAGCCTTACCATCGGACAATCCGATCATCGAACAGCGGGTGACACTTGGGGATAAACTCTTTCATGAGCCGAAGCTCTCCCGCAACAACACGATTGCCTGTGCTTCCTGTCATCAGGGGGATGCGTTGGCGGATTCCCGCCGCTTCAGTCCCGGTGTGGATGGCGAGCATGGCACCAGACACTCGATGCCTCTGTTCAATCTCGCCTGGAAATCCCGGTTTTTCTGGGACGGGCGTGCGACCTCACTTCGCGAACAATCACTCCAGCCGATTCAGGATCATTTGGAAATGGACGAATCACTGGAGAACGTTGTTGCCAAACTCAGAGCCGATCCAGCCTACCCTCCGCTCTTCTCCGCCGCCTTCGGGTCGGGAACCATTTCGCCGCAATCGATCAGTCTTGCCATCGAGAACTTCCTGCTTACACGCATGAGCTTTGAATCGAAACTCGATCAATCGTTAAAAGGCAAGGCGACCTTAACACCACAAGAAAAGCGGGGCTTCGAACTCTTTTTTACGGAGACTGAACCGCGTCTAGGGAAACGCGGCGCGGATTGTTTCCATTGCCACGGCGGCGCGCACTTCACCGATCACGGATTCCACAACAACGGCCTCGCGCCGACGACGGATATGGGCCTTGAAAAGACTACCGGCCTTGCCAGTGATCGATTCAAGTTCAGCACGCCCTCCTTGCGAAACATCGCCATCACCGCCCCCTACATGCACGATGGACGGTTCGCCACGCTGGAGGAAGTGATCGACCACTACGATGCCGCTCCTGTTCTGTCCGAAACTCTCGACCCGAACCTTGCGAAACATCGGGGAGGACTCGGGTTGTCAGTAGACGACAAAGCGGCACTTGTCGCCTTCCTGAAAATCCTGTAGCACAACGGACGCACTATTCGTGGTTCCGTTGAATTCGCCGTTCGCCGCGTTCATCCCATCCATTGCCATGTTCATCCCATGCAACTTGGCCTTCCTCGCGGAAGAGCGCACTGTAAGCAATCCCATTCAACCGACTTGTTGATATGCCAAACATGCTAAACCGATTCTCCACCCACTTTTCCAAGACATGCCCCTTGATTCTTCTGGCACTGACCCTGTGCGGCCTGGTGCAGAATTCCTACGGCGAAGACACGGCCAGCGCAGACGCAGCCTACTGGAAGTCCGTCTACGAGGATAACCATGTCGTCACCATCGATATTTCACTCACAGGTGAAGCATGGAAAGCAATGCAGCCGGTAGAATCGGAGCACGACGGTCGCCGACCCCGTGATGGAGGGCCGGTGCCCGGAGGGGGGATGAACTCCGAGAGTGATTTCACCTATGTGAAGGCCCGCATAACCATCGATGGCGAAACCTTCAACGATGCAGGACTTCGCTTCAAAGGAAATTCCTCCTATCGCTTTTCCAGCGATGGTTACCGGAGGCCATTCAAGATAGACACAAACCGTTTCGTTAAAGGACAGAAGCTCCATGGCTGCACGAAGGTGAATCTTTCGAACGCGTTTCTCGATCCGGCGTATATGAAAGAGAAACTTGCCTACGAAGTTTATCGGGCAGCTGGAGTTCCTTCGCCCGAAGTCGGCTGGGCTACCGTGACTCTAACTATCGAAGGAGTGGTGGAAAAGCAAGCCCTCGGTGTTTATGCTCTGGTAGAGCAAGTCGATAAAAACTTCCTCGTGCGAAACTTTGGCAAAGAGAACAAAGGCAGCCTGCTGATGAAGCCGGAAGTGTCGTCGAACTGGGAATATCCGGGCGACGATTCCGAACTCTATGAGCGCTTTGAGATCAAAGTGGGAGAGGAAAACACGGAGCAAATTCGACGATTCAGTGAGCTTTTAAAATTGATCCACGAAGGCTCCGACGAGGACTTTGCAAAAGAGATCGGCGAGCGCATGGATCTCGACCAGTTCGCTGGCTATCTGGCGGCAACTTCGGTATTGTCGAACATGGACAGCTACATCGGCATGCCGCACAACTACTACCTGCTCATGAACAAGGCGGACGGAAAGCTGCATCTCCTGCCGTGGGATGTGAATGGAGCATTCGGCACCTTCACCATGGGAGGGGCGCCGGAAGAGCTGGTTGACTGGGACATTGACCGACCCTGGGTGGCCGAGCTCAAACTTGTCGAGAGGTTGTTTGCCACAGAGTCGTTTACCAAGCTCTATAAGTCAGCCATTGCCGCACTGATGAAAGAAGCGTTTACCGAAGAGAAGCTTTTCGCCAGGATGGCTGAATTTGAAAAAGTTCTAACGCCACATCTGACCGAACAAGCTGCCGCAGATCTGCGCATGGGCCTTACGGGAGACGCGGACGGATACAACACGGCCATCGAAAGACGGGTTCTAGCAATCAAACCATTCGTCAGCCGCAGGATCGAATCAGTAAATGCGCAGCTTTCCGGCAACCGTGAAGGCACGCAAATCGAAGCCCGGCATCGAGGCCCCCGACCACCAGGAGGAGGCCCAGCCGGCAGAAGGCCTGACAGGCCCGAAGGCCGTCGCCCTCCTCGCCCCCGCTAACATGAGATCGATCCTTACGCATCATCCCGTTCTGAGACGACTTATCGTATTCTGTATCGTCTCGGGCGGTATCGTCGCGCTGTTCACGATCCAGCTGCAGCTCATCGCTGATTTGTCGCTGCGCGACGCCTTGATCCGGACGCTCGCACGTTGGCTGCCATGGATCGCATTGACACCCGTGGTGTTCTGGCTCACGATGCGCTTTCCATTGACCCAACGGGAGAGCCTCGTAAAACATGGAGTGGTGCATGTGTTAATGTCCGTCTGTATTGCACTATTGGCTCAGACTCTCTTTGAAACAGTGATCAAGCCTGTGGAGCGTCGATTCGTTGGTGATCCTGTCAGGCGCCCTCCAGCAGACAACCGAAGAATGCAGGGTGAGCGGCCTCCAAGGCCTCCAGGAGGCCCTGATCATCGCCCCCCTCCGCATGGGCCTCCGCGTCCGGTGGATGAGAATCCTCCATCCATTCTCCTCCCGAATATTGTTCAACAGTTGCCCCGGACTCTGCCCACTTACTGGGCTCTGATGGGAGTGCAGAGCGTTTTTCTTTTCGGAGCCCAACTCCGGCAGCGTGAGCGCCAGGCGCTTGAGCTTCAAACAAGACTTACACAGTCCCAGCTGGAGACCCTGAAGCTGCAATTGCAGCCGCACTTTCTCTTTAATGCGCTCAATGCGATCTCAACGTTGGTTTATAGTGAACCCAAGAAAGCCGATCACATGATCGGAAACCTGAGCACGCTTTTAAGAGGCGTGCTCGACGAGAAGAACAGCAACGAAGTGCTACTGTCGAGAGAACTTGAACTTCTCAATGCCTACATGGGGATCGAGCAGATGCGCTTTGGAGAACGGGTTCAGTTCGAGCAGGACGTGGCAACAGAATGCCTTTCGGCAAGAGTGCCGACGCTGCTGCTCCAACCCATTGTTGAGAACGCGGTGAGACACGGACTGGAACCGCTGGGGACACCGGGCACAGTCTGGCTCACGGCAAGAAAGATCGATGATCAACTGGAGGTTCTCGTCGAAGACAACGGCGTCGGGCGTCAATCTGAAAGTGCGAGGGGATGGGGAATCGGGCTATCCAATGCGGAAGCCCGTCTGGAGGCGCTCTATGGCAAAGAAGGCTTTTCACTTAAACTCAATGATCGTGAAGGCGGCGGCACCGTGGTCACCATTGCCTTTCCCTTTCAGACCCATCCATCATGAAACATAGAGCCATCATCGTCGACGACGAAGCCCTTGGAAGAGAGCGCATGCGCATGCTGCTGGAGGAGTTCCCTTCCGTGTCGATTTGTGCGGAATGTGCGGGCGGGTTGCAAGCGGTGGAGAAGATTCAAGAGGTGCGGCCTGACATTGTGTTTCTAGATATCCAGATGCCCGATTTGGATGGATTCGGCGTCATGACAGAGCTTCACTCACTAGCGGTGCCCGCTCCTGTCGTGATCTTTGTCACCGCTTACAACGAGCATGCGGTCAAAGCGTTCGAAGTGAACGCGATCGACTACCTTCTCAAGCCGGTTCAGGCTGACCGCCTGGGCAAGGCCATCGAGCGTGCTGAAACGATGCTCGCCAAACCGGATCAGGAGAAATGGCAAGCCAGCCTGACCGAGATGCTCGCTGCAATGCGCCCAGGGAACAACCACCTTCAGCGCATCGAGATTCGCTCTCAGGGACGAACCGACTACGTGAGCGTCGATGAAGTGTATTGGCTGCAGGCGGATGGCAACTACATCGAAGTGCATACGGAGACGCAGACGCATCTTGCCAGGATGACGTTGGCGGAACTCGAACGCCAGCTCGATCCAAACGTGTTCCTGCGTGTCAGCCGCTCAGACGTCGTGAACTTGACCCGAGTGACAAGCATTCAGTCTGTCGGCCGCCGTGGCCATGTGGCCGTGCTGGAAGACGGCAGGGAAGTGCCGCTGAAGCGTGCTTTGGAAGAACTCCAGGGGCGTCTCAAGTATGCGCGTTGATTTGAATGATGGGGCGATGCAGTGACCATCGCAATGGCCGGATTCATCCCATGAATCGCCAGCTTCATCCCATGCAGATTGTTGTCGTGCGTTTCTCTGCGAGGCTGTGGAACAATGAAACTTCATCATTCCATTTCACTTCCGTTAACCACAGCGGTCATCGCAATGATCGCTTCGCCCGCTGCCAGTGGCGATCCTTTGATCACCTCATGGTATACGAAAGACGCAGGCAAGTATGCCCGCATCTGGACGACGATCGAAAACGAAACGGCTGAGAAAACGGCCACCGATGGCACTGTCACTTCTGTCACCACCTGGGATCGATCCGAGTTCCCTGGCAACGATGCTGGCTTTGCTGCTGGCGACCAGACCGAGCCCGTCTACGGCGGTGTTCAAGGCATTGCCTACACAGACACTGACGTTTACATCAGCTCGACCGGACTGGGCACCCACACCATGGGCCCCTGGTATGACAATATCTACGTCCGCGATACGATCTTCGCTTCCTTTCCAGGCAATGCCGCCATCCTCTATCGCTTTCCCAGATCGACGAACTATGGCCCCGGCTACATCAGCACGAGTGAGGCGAGCAATGCGGGAAATTGCGGTCTCTTCGTGAACGGTGTGCCGCTCTTCAATACGACGGACACCTTCAGCTATGAAAACGCCTCAGGCGTAGATGGAGGCCCTGGCAGCAGCGCATCCGGTTTTGGTGATGGCGTATGGAACCGCGATGCTTTTATCAATGAGGGCCCTACCTTCGATTCTGGAAACTCCCATCAGGCGATGGAGTCGCACCACTACCATGCCAACCCGCCTGCATTGCGGCATCTGCTGGGCGACTCGGTTGACTACGATCCCACAGTTGTCTTCACCGGTCTCGTATCGAAGGGTGGCACCAACCCATACACCGAGAATTTCAACGGGAACCACAGCCCAATCATCGGCTGGGTGAACGATGGCCTGCCGATGTATGGCCCCTACGGCTACAGCGATCCTAGTGATGCCACTAGCGAGGTGCGACGCATGGTCACTGGCTACCAGAAACGCGATGGCAACAATGGCTCATACGACATTGCGGCCAATGGAAGGAACCTTCTTCCCCAGTGGGTGGTGACTCTTGGCACGAGCACCTCGACTGCCGTCGCCTCGAGCCGAACCGGGCCAGATGTCGACGAGGTGTTCGTTCTCGGCCGCTACATGGAAGACAATGCATTCAAGGGCGATCTCATTTCAGACGCATCAGGAGTGGCCTTTGAGCAATACAGCGATCCTGAAACCCAGGGAGCATTTGATGAAGCTAAGCACTACGATCTCAATCTCTACAACGTGCGCTATTGTGTGACACCCGAATTTCCAGGGGGAACGTGGGCCTACTTCACCGCCATTGAAGCCAATGGTGATCCAACGTATCCCTACAATCTCGCACCGGCCTACTTCGGTGATCCAACACTGGCGGGGGGCGCCACCAGCATTCCCGAAAGTGCTGCCGTCGCCTTTGCTGGCGCAGCGTCGATGGCCCCTGAGGTTCAATCCATTTCTGCCAATCCTGACTCTGACGAAATCACGATCATCTGGGAAGGGGTCGAAGGTGGCATCTACCGAGTCGATTCCAGCACCGATCTTGAAACATGGGACGAGACCGGCACTCCAGTCACGACAGATTCCACGGAGATGATCACCACGGATTCGACCGATTCCAATGGAAAACTCTACAGACTAACCCAGATCGGCCTCAGTCCTTACGATGACACAGAATTCAGCACCGCAGCTGGAGGTGGCGGCCCGGGAGGCGGAGGGCCTCCTGGCGGCTTACCTCCTCGGTAGCACGCCGCGGTAGCACGCCTCACCGCCAGACTTCAAGCTACTCTCCATCCAACGGCTCGGGGCAAAATTGCCGCCGCTGACACTTTCGACAGTACTCGCCGAGGAATAGCTGATCGATTTCTTCCATCAGTGCTTCGATTGATGCGGCATCGTCCGTTAGAAATCCTGCTTCAAAATTGCGTCGATGCGGCCCTTTGCAGCCAAGACCTGCTCCAGTCAGATTTGCTGAGCCGACGAACGCCCACTTGCCATCCGCAATGATCGCCTTGGTATGCAGTCGCGGACAGAGCGCTCGCTCGAAGAGATCGCTGCTCACCAGGTCTGGATATCGGTCGAAGTCTTTGCGAAAGCGTTCCCCTGGCTCCTTTGCATGGATCAACCGGACGGCTACTCCTTGGCCGACCAGTTCCGACAATACAGCAAGGAATGGCCGATAACGCTTCCCGGCGGCTACATGCATGTCTTTGATGTCGGCTGTAGTGATCCACAGAAACTTGGAAGCCGCAGGCACCAGCTCTTGAACAACGCGCTGGTAGATCTGCTGGTTGAGAAGGAGTTCGAACACGGCGGAGCTTCGCCTCAGAAGGAACCTGGAGCAACCAGATCAGTTGAACACCTTTTAGTTAGACGTCTTTGATGCGCAGATTGAGCTCTTTCTCCGCGTAAACGATCTCAAGCTTGTTCGCAGCCTTGCTGATCTCGTCGTCTGAAAGTCCGTTCATCTTGAAAACTTGCCCTGCGAGTGGCCCTTCGGGAACGATCACGCCTTCGCGAAGCAAGCGGGCGGTGGCCTCGATCCCACCAAGTGAATCGGGCAAAACATGAGCGACTCCAATCGCAGCCAGATTCGACGAAAGACTCGCGATATTTTTCGCATTCGTGGTCACTTTCGCTTCCTCACCGTTTTCAAGTACTCCCCGGATCGCGGGCATCGCGATCGCTGTAATGATTCCGATTACAACGATAACGACAAGGATTTCCACAAGGCTGAATGCCCGATAGTCCTTTATTCGCGAGAAAACTGAGGTGCCTCCCAATTTTTTGGTCCGATTTCGCATAGCTTGAATAGTTTACTATACTATTCAAAACAAATACATTCAATAGCAATTTTCACAAAATAATTCAAGTTGATAAACATACCATGAAAACTATAATAACAATAGATGGAAGGTGTTAAGCTCCGAATATGGATATCGGGAGGAATCTGCTGTCTGTTGTCCCTGCTGAACGCGGCAGAGACGATAGGCGCAGACAGGCCTGACCGTGCCATATTCTCGAACTTTCTCAGCGTCCACTACCCCGACGAGCTGAGCAGGCCTAATGTTCGGGCGCTGGCTGAATCCAGTCACGATGTGATGCTATGGATCGGTTCTGACTCTGGGCTGATCTCTTGGGATGGCAACCGAGCGACGAAGCGGTTGAAATCTTCGCAGGAAACACCCGTAACGGTGCTCACATTTGACGACAAAAAGTACCTCTGGGTGGGGACGGAATCGTCCGGGCTGTATCGAGTTTTTGATCAGGAGGAAGTCCACTTTCCAGCTGGAGAAGCAGAGGACTCGGATTCGCTGGTCGACGGGCACGTCCGCTGCATTGTCGAGGGAGTGATCTCTGTGGAGAGTGGAAAATCAGGCGACCGACCAACCAGGGGACTGTGGGTGGCAACGAACTATGGACTTCACACTGTCACCACACTGGCGGCATCCCAGGCCCGCAAGCATGTCGTTAAAAGGATCGAGCGCACCTCGCCCAAAACTGACACTCGAAGAAGAGGCGGACTCCGGCCGGAAGGAGGCACGATTCTGGCCCTGCTGCCCAGCGATGATGCGCTCTGGATCGGCACCCATGACGGGAAGCTGAAGCGCAGAGACCTCCGCACACAGGTCACCACCGTCGTTCGTGAATTTGATGCTCCCGTTACTTCGCTCGCGTGGCTCAATCCGCCAAAGAGAAAGGCGGCGGAGGTAGGCGAATCGATCATCGCAGGTGCCGCCGTCGGTTTTGCGCACAATCGAAGCAGCCTCGAAAGGCTTCAAGGATTTTCCGCCACTGAGCTGAAGCCCGGAGTATCGAAGTATCTACTGGTTGGAACCGACGGAGCAGGCATCACCCGCTACAACATTGAAGACCCTGAGGATTTTCGTAGACTGGGCGATGAGAACGATGGCGTCACCCAGGTGACCGGAATGGCCGTGGACTCTGCGGGGACTGTCTGGGCTGGTACCCGTGCTGGACTCGCCCGCCTGAACTACAAGGACACCCAGTTCCAGATTTATCACGACATGAAAAGTGATACATCGCTGACGGGCGAGGAAGTGGAGTGTGTCTATCTTACCTCGGTCAAAGAGCTGCTATGGATTGGCACGACGGCGGGCGTCAGCATGCTCGACACCACTCATCGATGGTTCACACACCTCTACCCGACACCTGGCAGTCCTTCCAATCTAGCGGGTCGCATGGTGAGAGGATTCGCTGCGGGGGACGATAATGATACCGTTCTTGCGTGCACCGACCGGGCACTGGAGGAAGTCGACCTTCGAACCAACAAGGTGAGGAATCGCTACGACAGAAGTGCGTTCGATGCCCTTCAGATCAATGATGCGCTCAGGGACAGCAATGGCAATCTCTGGGTAGGGACTGATTCTGGCCTTCAGCGGCGTCCGCCAGGCAGCAGAGATTTTTCGCCGTTTTGCCCGGAGCAGTTGAATGACGGGATCACGAATCTCATTGAAGATTCGAAGGGGCGCCTCTGGATCGGAACTGAGGGCTCAGGCGTTGCGGTGTGCCCCTCTTCGGCGGATCCCGCGACGGTGTCCCTTGGCCGTCTGCTCGGAAACCCTGACAAGCCACCCGCTCTCATTTCCGCCTTCGAGGAAGATGCAGAGGGCAATATCTGGATAGGCACGTGGGGAGAAGGGCTCTACATGCTGGACGGAAGCAGCGGCAGAGTGGAGCACTTTGGCAAAGGCGCGGACAGCGATTCAGGTTTCCATGCCTCTTTCGTAAATACGATTCACCGTGATACTGCAGGCAGCCTCTGGATTGCGACAGCGAACTCTGGCCTCTTTTGTCGAGATCGGCCGACTGGCAAATTCCAAAACTACCGTGAGCTGGTTCCCCCACCGGATCCTGACAATGAAGCACCGAATGGCGTTGCCCTCCCGGAAGATATCCGGTCCGCTTTGATTGACCAATCCGACAATCTCTGGATCGCGACACCTGACTCCCTGATCGTTCAGTTCTCCACTACCCTTCAGACTCGAATCTTCAATGCCAGCGATGGACTGCAGGATTCATTCCTGGCAGGTTCCGCGTGGGTTTCGGCGAGCGGCGAGCTGTTCTTCGGAGGAAAGGCCGGGTTCAATGTGATCACTCCAGACAACCTGCCGGTTGAGGGCCAGGCGATTGCCTTCCTGACCGGATTGGAGCTGTTTGGTGAGCCCGTACATCCTGAACCAGGCGGGATCATCGAACGGGAGCTGAGCCTTCTCAGCAGCCTCGAACTCGATCACGAAAAGAACCGGGTGGGTTTCACTTTTTCCACTCCTGGATTCGATTCTTTTGGCCGCACTTCCTATCGCTACAGGATGATCCCCTACGACCAGGGCTGGCAGTTCCCGGGCAAGGGGCGTCGCGATGCCCAGTATACTCTGGAACCAGGCACGTATCAGTTCGAAGTGGAGGCATCTCTCGATGGTCAGCGCTGGCTCGGTCAGCGCGCGCTTGGGGGTACGCCATTCGAACTCAAGATAAAGCCCCCGTGGTATCAGACGACATTGGCGAAAATAGGAGGACTCATCGCGGCACTGGCGCTGGCAGGAGGATTTGCCCGTGTGCATTCCGCCAGGCTGAGCCGACGCCAGGAACGCTTCCAGGCTGAGCGTGACAAGGCCGAGGCTGTCCTCGCCCGGCAACTCCAGCAGAGCATGCTCGGCGAGGGAGATTCGTTGGTTGCCAATCGACATGCGGATAATCAAAAAATCTTCCACTCCTCTCTGGAACAATTGGGAACCTTTCTCGCCGCAAGCCGCTGCCGACTGTGGAAACTTGAGCACGGCCCCGACGGCCAGATCGCGGGCGCAAAAGCATGTGCGGGCTACTTTGCTTGCGACAGTGATGATGTTTCTGTGTCCGAAACACTGTCTATCGAGCATCCCTGGCTCAGCCTGGTGCTGTCCAGAGAGGCACCACTCGCACTTTCCAATCTCAAGGGGGACGACTCCATAGACTTCCCGGAGTGTTCATCGCTGCTGGCTGTCCGCACCAATTATCTTGAGCGGCCGAATGGTGTTATTTTCATCGAGAAATCCAAAGAGAAGAGCAAGTGGCAGCCGGAAGAAATTGAGCTGGTATCATCCGTTGCCGGTCAAATCGGGCTCGCCCTGGCCCAGCTTGATCTTTCGGAGAAAGAGGAAACTCACCGTCTGGAACTGGTAGAGGCAAAGCGCTCGGCAGAAGTCGCCAACTCAGCGAAGAGTGAATTCCTCGCGAAGATGACTCACGAGTTGCGCACTCCCCTCAATGCAATTCTCGGATTCTGCCAGGTGCTCTGCTCCGACACCACCACTACCGAATCGCAGCGCGATACCCTGAATATTATCAATCGCAGCGGCGAGCACCTCCTCGACATCATCAATGATGTTCTGGAAATGTCTAAGATCGAAGCTGGCAAGACCGATTTGCGAAGAGACCGGTTCGAACTCAGACGTCTGATCGATTCTGTGCACGAGATGCTTCAGATCAAAGCGGACGAGAAAGCGATCGATCTCCGGGTGAAGATCGAAGGTGATATCCCTCAGGAAGCCTTTGGTGATCGCAGCAAGATCCGGCAGATCCTGGTGAATCTGATGGGCAATTCCGTCAAGTTCACGGAGAGCGGATTCATCGAACTGCGTCTGCGCAGCGAGAAAAAGGATGATACGCGAACCATTCTGCACTTTACGCTGGAAGACAGCGGACGCGGCATCGAAGCCCACGAGCTGCCATCATTGTTCCAAAAATTTGCCCAAACCGAAACTGGTAGAACCTCCCACCAGGGTACCGGACTCGGGCTGGCGATCACTCGCCATTTCATCGAACTGATGGGTGGCTCGATCGAGGTAACCAGTGATTACGGGAAGGGCACGACGTTCAACTTCTCCATCATCTGCGAACCCATCATCGCAACGAAGGAGGACAACGATATCCAGACCGAGATTCTGGACAAAGCCGTCGCATCGCTTGCCCCTGGCCAAAAAGTTCCGACGATCCTTATCGTGGAGGATCAGCCAGTGAACCGAATCTTACTCCGCCGCGTCCTCACCACGGTAGGTTTCAAAGTTCAAGAGGCGGAGAATGGGAAAGTGGCCAGCGATCACTGGCGGGAATGGGCACCGGATCTTATCTTCATGGACCAGGACATGCCGGTGATGAATGGCAACGAGGCCACCCGCAGCATCATCGCCCAGGCAGGCGGCGCAGAACATGCTCCCCCCATCGTGGCATTGACCGCCTATGCGCTCGAGGACACGCGGAAGGCAGCGATCAAAGCCGGAAGCTGTGACTTCCTTACCAAGCCATTCAAACACACCGAACTCTTCGCCCTGATCGCCCGCCTGCTGAAAGTCCACTATGTCTTTCAGGAAGATCCCGCCACACCGGCTCCCGCCAGAAAAACTGGTCCGTTCTCTTTTCCCCAGGCTTAGCGAGTTCCCGGCAGTGACGGCAGTGCTTAATTCAGGTTTACGAAATATCTGAATATGCTAACCGTAGGATGTGCCTGCCACCCATCGCGTCTTTTTTCTCACCTGTCCGCACTGTCGCGAACGCGGTGAACTGCCCCCTGATCTGGAGGGAGTCCCGGCACTGGAATGCCCCCAGTGCGGTGGCCATATCCGCCTGAGTGCAAACCTTTCGCAAGCTCCCGCTCCACTACCTGCTACTCCCAGATCACAGAATCAGCCATCGCCAACCTTCGCAGCACAGCCGACCAGGAAAGAAGCTGAGACAGATCGCAAAGAGGATGTTACCGGCAAGAAACGATCGCAATTTCTCAGCGATACCCTGATTTTTCTGAAGTCGCGAGACGCCCTCAGAGCCGGTGCATTCGTGATTGCTCTCTGCGGAGTTGGACTGGGATTACGCCTGTCGGGACTGTTCTCTGATCAGGGGATCGAAGTCGATCCAATGGAGCGCATCACGAATGTCGCAATCCCGGAAGCTGTCACGGAGGAGCCCGTCATCGCCAAATCTGTGGGCAGCCAATTGCTCAACGGTGCCTTTGTCGTACTCAGCCAGTTTCAGGCAGCTGAGACCCCGGAAGAAAAACTCAAGTGGGTGCTGCGGCAGGAATCGGTGCGGAATTCCCTGCTCCGCTACTACGCCGAAATCCCGGCCGTGCCTGACGAACCCGTTCAGGGATTCGCCTCACCTCAGAGGATTGGGGTGGAGGATATTCGCCGAGGCATTGTTGCACTGGTGAAGCAGGTTCCCAACGAGGAAAATCCACAGAAGCAAGATCTGAAAATGATCGCTTTCTTTAAGCAGACAAGCGAGGGCATACGGCTCGACTGGGAATCCTACATCCAGGCGAAAGACGGAACGCTCAGGCAATTTTTGAGTGACGATAATAGCCCTCCCGGAATCTACCGCGTCCGGCTTACGCGAGCCCACTACTTCGGAAACGGTAACCAGCCCGCGAACACCCTCTGCCTGCAGCTGGATGACTTGGTCTCACTTCCCAAGCAGCCCTACCTCTTTGTACCAGATGGCACATCGATCGCCGACACCATCAAAGACAAGCTCGTGTGGTCGGACAATATTCTTGATTCCACGCGCTATGCCACCGTTCGGCTGGCATGGAAGCCCAGCCTGCAGAATCCAAACGCCCGGACGCTCATGATCGACGAGCTAATCTGCTGGGAACTGCTCGGCGTTGGCTCAGAGCTGAAAGCCCCGCAGTCCTGAGCCCGGGGATCCTACACTCGTTCTCTCATTTCTGAATCGTACTGCGGTCTGAATAGTACGGCGGTGAATTGAAAAAATTCACCCTGTCTGATCTGACCACTGCGATGGAAACCGCTTCCTTCAAGTCAGATGACACGTGGCATCTCCAAATAATTTTTCAAAAATGCGAATATTATAGAAAATAGAATACAGACTTGCAATTAATCGCCCGGCTAGTAGATTTTTGTAATTACAGAAAACACTATCAGCGATGATTATTATTCATTTAGCCAAAATATTGAAGGAAACGAGCCCTGTGGCCAGGCTTCCCAGGCGAGCCGCTGCCACTTTTGCGACGGGCTCTGTCAAGCCAAGTGAACCCTCAATCGGCTAAGCAGATGGCAACCGCTGCAGCTCCAGAGGAAGTAGCTGAATCCACACTGCCGGAAAGCGACCACCAGCACCTGCTGCCGGAGTCGAACGCCTTTGGCATTGGATTCTCCGCAATCAGCCGCGAGGAGTTCTTCGATGAACTCGCTGAACGGATCCATGCGAAAGATCCTCAGTATGTCGTGACTCCGAACCTCGATTTTGCGCGTCTCGCTACCCGAGACCGCTCATTCTGCCGCGCAATCAAAGGTGCCTCAATGCGGCTATGTGATGGCGCCATCCTCTTTCACCTCCTTCGTCTGAAGCGGCGGCCAGTACCGGAAAAATTGTCGGGATCAGATCTCACGCCACTGATTCTTGACTGGGCAGTAGCGAACCAGATTTCGATCTACTTGTTCGGCAGTGATGAGGCGACTCTGCAAAAAGTACAAGAACGCTATGGGTCGGCAATTGTCGGCTGGGATGCTCCGCCCTACCGAAAAAATCTCTGGGAGGACGACGAGCTGAACGCCCCGTATGTGTCACGCATCCGCTCACTGAACCCTGACATCGTGATGGTGGCTCTAGGGGCACCCAAACAAGAATTCTGGGCGGAAAAATATCACAAAGCTGCTGGCGCTCCAGTGACGTTGTGCATTGGGGCCAGCCTGGATTTCATTGGTGACCGAGCCCGCCGCTCTCCAAAAATTCTGAGCACATTGTGCATGGAATGGGTGTGGCGCCTGGCGATGGAACCGCGCCGCCTCTGGCGGCGGTACCTGAGCGATGCCCTGTTCCTTCTCACACATTTCTCCAAAGCCTGAATTCCCTTCTTCATTTCAAATACCCGTCATGTCCGCAGCAGCCATCATCCGCAAGCGAGTGCATCAACTCGAAAGTTATTTCCCTCAGATCGACGAGATGAAGGAACGGCTTCAGATCTCATTTCGCCGCGCCCTCAGCATTCCGTTTGAGCCTGACTTTCAAGTGCTTAAGCACTTCCCAGCAGAGCCCGGCGCGGCCTATATCGACGTCGGTGCCAACCGCGGGCAAACCATTCGCACGATCCAGATGTATCACCCCGAGGTGGTCATTCATGCCTTTGAGCCCAACTTGTTGCTCAGCGCCCGGACACGCGATGCCTTTGACCATTGCCCCAATGTCAACGTCTACAGCTACGGCCTCGGTGCCAGCGGGGGCACCTTCACGCTCCACGTCCCGCAGTATCGAAAAAAGGTGTTCGACAGTCTCGCGTCGTTTGATCAGAGACACGCCCGCGAGTATCTGGAAAAGTACGTCGACGGCTTCGATGAAGAGTGTCTCCACTTCGCAGAAATGGAGTGCAAAGTGAAACCGATGGACTCACTGAAGCTGCGGCCGTCATTCATTAAAATCGACGTTGAAGGAGCGGAGGATCAAGTGCTCGCTGGTGGAGGCGAAACCCTGGCTGCATCTGAACCAGGGCTTCTCATTGAAGGCTTGCACAACAATGCGAAAGCGCTGGAGATCCTCAAAGATCTCCACTTTGAAATCTACACGCTTCAGAAGGACAAACTGGTCAAAGGGCAAAGGGTTTGCCAGAATACATTCGCCTTCACCCCGGGACGCCGAGCCCAACTGCCAGAGTCACTGTTTGCAGATTAAATTAAGCGTCACCTTTCACCACACCGATAGGCTCAATACTGCCGCCCGCTGCGGTCGCTTCCCTCGTATTACTCTGAATCACCTTTTTGGAGATGGGCCAGGGAGCGTCCACATTCACAGCCTGCGGCGGGTGCAGAGAGATCGAGGCCGTCTCGTTTATCTGATAAGTACCGTAGAGCAAGGGTACAGCTGTAAAGCACAGATGATCCCGATCGAGGCGCTTGATGTTGAGCAATGCAGCCGCGTCCTTACTGCGGTCGATCTCGATTTCCTGTCCAACTGAAAACAACACGTCAGGCACATCGGAGGCAGGAAACACGAACTCAAAAATGGCGTTTGGAAAGACTCTCTTTTCGATGGAGTCCGCCCTTCCTAATGACAATCCATCTTCCACATCCTCAATAGGATAGGCCTGAACAAGCAGTCCTGAAGTGAAGTAGTCGGCAGCCGTCAGGCGACGCACCTCGGCAATGCGGAAACTGCCTTTGACATAGATCGGCAATTGATCGTCATAGTTCCACAAATAGCTGCGTTTCAGTTTGCCATTCGTGCCCTCCAGCTGCTCGCCGCTGAAGTGGTAGAACTTCTGGTAGAGTTCGCGTCCATCATTGAAGCGCCCAGTCGGAACCGTATCCATCGTGAAGTCCTCGATCGGCTTCAGTTTGTTTAACCTGGACAGCAAGTGGTAGTTGAAAGCCTTCTCCGGGAAGGCAAAAAGATAGAGGCTGAAGATCCAGGAACCAGCAGTCATCACCATCAGAAAAGTGATCAAAATGGTCCACCAGAAAAGTCCCCCATCCCGCGTGCGACGCTGAAAATCACCTCCTTGACCATAGGCCGGTCGGCGGGTGTTACTCATCGCTTCAAGTCGGATTGGGAGACGCAAGGTTGGAGAGAATTGTGATAGTGTAAGAGCGGACGATTAACTCAGAGGACCGATAAGCGTTTCGTGATCACTAAGCAAGATTGATTTTCCCGTTCGCTTACCTATCGCAGGGTTTTCCCATGTCAGTCCAGAAGTGGCTGGTGCTGATAGAGCTAAATAATATTACTGGACAATTCGCGCATAGAAAGTGATGTTAGGGTGCCATGATTGGGCCCACTACTCCCACCTACGATTTCGATCCCACCACATGGGCGGGGTTCGGTGACTTCACCGT
>JAGROY010000377.1 GCA_020439995.1 Verrucomicrobiia bacterium | reverse complement strand
AGCCATCGAGGAATTCGCCGCAGATCGTCGTCTCGCCGTCGCTCTGATCACGAATCAACGACTTGGATCGCTACTTGCGTAAACCCTGTTACCTATCGCCCTCACTGTCGTCATCTGATCCGCCACAAACGGCTCCGTCCATACTTTCGTCATACGTCGGCGCTTGTCCGGCTACTGTCGGCTCAAAGGAAGTGCCACAACCACAGCTGCGGGCGGCGTTCGGATTGTTGATCTTGAAGCCGCTGTCGGTGAGATCATCATGGTAGTCGAGTTCCACGCCTGAAAGGTACACCAGGCTCTCCGCATCCACGAGCACATGGACTCCTTCGCGACCAAATACGGAATCACCTTCAGCGCGTGTATCGACCTTCATCGCATACTGCATCCCTGCACATCCGCCCCGCTCGACCAACAGGCGCAACCCTCTGTCACCTGTGCCGCCCTCTTCGCTGGAAGATGATGCTAGCTTCTCTTTCAAGTGTTCAATTGCATTGTCCGTAAGCGTAATCATGATTTGCACATTGTTGATAATGAATAATTTAATGCCAATTCGAACTGTGCAGTAGCGTCGCCCAGAACCGCACACTTTTCTAGACTTGATTGGCTTTTTCCGCTCTTTCTCATTTGTAGAGCGAGCCTCCTCCAGTTAAACACGAGTTCACAGCCGACACCTTACTACAGTTCCCATGGCAAAGATTCAAGTGCTCTCAGACATTCTCGCCAGCCAGGTGGCTGCCGGGGAAGTGGTGGAGCGCCCGGCTTCGGTGGTGAAAGAACTGGTTGAAAACAGCATCGATGCAGGCGCAGACAACATCGAAGTCCGTGCACAGCGTGGTGGTATCGCGCTCATACGAATCGTCGATAACGGATGCGGGATGAGCCGCGAAGATGCACTGCTCTGTCTTGAGCGTCACGCCACCAGCAAGATTCGCACTGCGGACGACCTCGGCTCCATCCGCACACTTGGATTCCGCGGCGAGGCACTTCCCAGCATCGCCAGCGTTTCCCGGTTCACTCTCACCACCCGCGAAACAGATGCCATCGCAGGCACAGAACTCACCGTGGAAGGAGGCAAGGTGGGCGACGTCCGAGATAGCGGTTCCGCTCCGGGCACTCAAATTGAAGTTCGCACTTTGTTCTACAATGTTCCCGCACGGCGAAAGTATCTCCGCACCGAGACCACGGAGTTCAGCCACATCGAGCATCACCTGCGCCTCCAGGCCATCGCCCATCCGGAAGTCAGCTTTACCCTCCTTCACAACGACAGGCTGGTATTCCAACTGCCCGCGACTACCCGTCTGATCGAACGCATCGAAGGTCTCATCGGTCGTGAAACCTGCGATCACTTAATCGAGCTTCCTGCCACCGACGGCGGAGCAAATGGAGTCGGCATCCGTGGATTCATCAGCGAACCTGGTTTCGGACGCTCCAACCGCAGCCTGCAACTGAGTTTTCTCAATAATCGGCCGGTCGAAAGCCCCGCCATCAACCACGGTCTGCGCAACGGCTACCATGGAGCCCTCGCGAAGGGGCAGCACCCCGCCGCTTTCCTTTTCCTCAACTTGGATCCTGCGGAAGTCGACGTAAATGTCCACCCTGCCAAGCGGGAAGTGCGCTTCCTGGATGGCAACGGCGTCCAAAACGCCATCACCACCGCCGTCATGCGGGGGCTTCGTAACAATGTTCGAGCCACAGGCGCGCGCTCAGCGCCCGGCCGGGTAGATCCAGCGCCAGAACCGACCACCGTTTTCTCTGAAACCAGCTCGGAAAATGTCCGAGCAGCCATTGCTCCATCCGTTTCCGCCAGGCCAGCACCTTCACCACCTCCCCCCCCGTCATCGAGGCCTGCACCTGAGCCCTCCCCTCGGGTCCACCGCGAATGGATCACCCCACCCACCCAGCCAGAGCTGCCAGCCTCACCAGCATCGGCTCCCCGGGAATCCCCCACTCCGCCCCCATCCCGCGAGCCTCAGGCAGATGCAGCAGCTCCAGAGCCATCCAGGCCGAACTTTCGATTGGTGGGAGTGTTAGGAAAAGCATACTCCGTTCTAGAGAGTGATGAGGGGCTCGTGCTCATGGATCAACGCGCGGCGCACGAGCGTGTCTTGTTTGAACTGGCACTCGGCCATCACGACAAAGACGCGGATGCTCCATCTCAGGGGCTGCTCATCCCTGTGATGCTACAACTCAGCCCCAAAGAATTCGATTTCGTGCGTCAGAATATCCCTGCCATTCAGCGACTGGGGTTTGGCATCGAAGAATTCGGCAGCAACACGATCAAGGTGGACAGCCTCCCGGCCTTCTGCAAGACAACGGATGCGCAGGCCTTTCTCGATATGGTTCTCGACGGCCTGCACCAGCTACGCAGCTCCGGTTCATCGCGCCTCACGGATGAAGCAATCGCCACCGCCGTCTGCCGCCAGGCCGTGCGCCAGCGCGACTCGCTCTCCGAAGCCGAAATCCGCCGCCTCATCGACGACCTCCTCGCCTGCGACATGCCCTACTGCTGCCCAAACGGCAACCCAACACTCATTCAAATCTCCTGGTCAGAACTGGCGCGCAAGTTCGGCAAGCAGGGATAGCCCCGCAAACAAGCTCTGAACGTTGCCATTCAAGGGGCGGCGATATTTCTGAAAAAACTCTCACGCGCCATTTGACAGACCCCGGCTTTCCGCTGTAGCAAAGGGACGGTATACGGAGAAATTGTTCCTATGTCTGATCCGATACCATCTATTCCCCTTGGCCTTAGTTTTGACGATGTCCTTCTCGTCCCCCAGCGCAGCGCAGTGCTTCCGGCGGAGGTCGACCTTTCAACCCGCCTGACGGACAAAATCAGGCTCAAAATCCCAATTGTGTCCTCCGCGATGGACACGGTGACCGAATCGGAGCTGGCGATCGCTCTGGCCCGCGAAGGAGGGCTGGGAGTGATTCACCGCAACAATGAGCCGGAAAAACAGGCCGAAGCGGTGAGCAAAGTGAAGCGCTCGGAAAACATGGTGATCCAGAATCCGCTCACGGTGACCGAAGACCTGACCATGCGCGAGGTCTACGGCATCATGCAGGAGCACGGAGTGGCTGGCTTTCCGGTGGTCGATGGTGAGCACAAACTCGTGGGAATGATGACCACGCGCGACATGTGGCTGATCGAATCCGAGGACACCCGCGTCGCCGATGTGATGACGCCAAAGGAGCGACTTATCACCGCGCCCGTCAACACTCCCATCGATGAAGCAACCGGTCTGCTTTCGAAAAACCGGATCGAAAAGCTGCCGCTAATCGACGAGAACGGATGCCTGGCAGGAATGGTCACGGCGCAGGACATTCAAAAGCGCCTGCAGTTTCAAAACTCCTGCAAGGATGAGCAGGGCCGCCTGCAGGTAGGTGGCGCTGTAGGCGTTGGCGAAGATTTTCTCGACCGCGCAAAGCTACTCGTAGCGGCGGGCGTGGATGCACTGTTCATCGATGCCGCCACCGGACACACCACGCGGGTCGTCCACGTGGTAGAAACTTTAGTCCGCACATTCAATGGTGAGATCCCCGTAGTCGCGGGCAATGTCGTCACTGCCGAGGGTGCGGAAGATTTGCACAAAGCCGGAGCTGCAGCGGTCAAAGTCGGCGTCGGCCCCGGATCCATCTGCACCACGCGAGTCATCGCCGGCGTCGGCGTGCCCCAGTTTTCCGCCATTCAGGAAGTGGCAAAGTATTGCCGCTCCAGTGGCCTTACGTTGATTGCGGATGGCGGTATCCGCTATTCCGGCGACATGGTCAAGGCGCTCGCCGCAGGTGGCGATTGCGTCATGCTCGGCTCACTGCTGGCAGGCACGCGCGAAAGTCCGGGAAACATGGTCAACCACCAGGGCCGCACGTTTAAGGAATACCGCGGCATGGGTTCGCTCAAAGCCATGCGCAAGGGTTCCAGTGACCGCTACGGCCAGAACGCATCAGGTAAACTGGTGGCGGAAGGAGTCGAAGCACGGGTGCCCTACAAGGGTCGCCTCTCGGACGTGGTCTTCCAGCTGCTGGGCGGGCTGCGCTCGGGCATGGGATATGTGGGTGCAGGCACTCTGGATGAACTGAGGCAGCGGGCAAAGTTCGTTCAGATCACCAGTGGAGGACTGCGCGAAAGCCACCCGCACGATATCGTCATCACGGAAGAACCGATCAATTACCAAAGTTTCTAGTCCCGGCGTCGAGCCCACCTCTTTTTCTCCTCACATGAGTGAACACTCCCCTATCGCCGTCATTGATTTCGGCTCTCAATACAGCCAGCTCATCGTCCGTCGCGTCCGAGAACTCGGCTGCTTCGCAAAGCTCTACGGCCCTGACGAACTCCACCTCACCGGGGCACCGGCAGCCGTCATCCTGTCCGGCGGACCGCGCAGTGTCTCGGAACCGAACGCGCCGGACATCGATCTCGATTACCTGCGATCCCTTGGCGTCCCGGTGCTCGGCGTGTGCTACGGCATGCAGCTACTGAACACCAAACACGGCGGCGATGTGAAACCTTCCGACCGTCGCGAATACGGACCGGCCACACTCATCCCAGCAGGTTCCGACTGCCCACTCTTTGCCGGCATTTCTAAGGAGTCACAAATCTGGATGAGCCACTCAGATACCGTCGGCGAGCTGCCTGACTCGGTCACTATCATCGCCAGAAACCAGCACAACACCCCCGTCGCCCTGCAATTCGCGGACGACTGGTTCGGCATCCAGTTTCACCCGGAAGTCACCCATTCACACGAAGGCACTCAGGTGCTTAGAAACTTTATCGCACTGGCGAAGGACGCGCCGAAGTTCGAAATCGCTTCGTTCAAAGACCACCTGATTCAGGAGATCAAAGATCAAGTGAACGGACGCGAAGTGGTATGCGGCGTTTCAGGAGGTGTCGATTCGACGGTGCTCGCAGTACTCCTCAACGAAGCCGAGATCCCAATGCGTGCCATCTTCGTCGACCACGGCCTGCTACGCAAAAACGAAGCCGCCGAAGTGGTGGCACAATTCAAGGAACTGGGAGTTCCCATCGAACTGGTCGACGCATCCGAGCGGTTTCTATCAGCTCTCGAAGGGCAGTCCGATCCTGAAGAAAAGCGCAAAATCATCGGCGGCTTGTTCATCGATGTATTCTTCGAGGCCGCTGCCAATATTGAACTGCTGGCACAGGGCACCCTTTACCCGGATGTCATCGAAAGCGCCTCCAGTGGATCTGCTGCCTCGAAAATCAAGACCCATCACAATCGTGTCGACAGGATTCTTGATCTGCAGAAACAGGGCCGCGTCCTTGAGCCACTGGCCGAACTGTTCAAGGACGAAGTGCGCCAGTTAGGCACAACGTTAGGGATCCCCCGCCCCATCCTTTACCGTCACCCGTTTCCCGGCCCGGGCCTCGCCGTCCGCTGCCCGGGAGCCATCACTCCCGACCGGCTTGAGATCATCCGCGAAGGTGATGCCATCTTCATGCGCCAGCTGAAAGAAAGCGGCTGGTACGACAAAGTATGGCAGGCCTACTGTGCATTGATTCCCGTGCGGACCGTTGGCGTCAAAGGAGACGAACGTTCCTACGAATTCGCCGTTTCTCTGCGTGCCGTCATCTCGGAAGACGCAATGACCGCCCACTGGGCGCACTTGCCATACGAACTGCTGGGCTCCGTTTCAAACGAGATCCTTAACAGTGTCCCGGGAGTCAACCGCGTGCTCTACGACATTTCTACTAAGCCGCCAGCGAGCATCGAGTGGGAGTAACCGACCGCCTTCTACCGCGGCGGAACAAGCTAACAGTTCTGTAATCTGCTCCAACTGCATTTTGTTGCCATGCCAGAGCAGAGTGTTCATCGAGAGCAACAAGAACACAACAAGGGTTCATCAGCACAGAGGGCGATCCGATAGGGCGGGTCGCCCTCATTTTGTACCTGAAGCATCTGCATTCTTGCCCAATGCGACAAGCTGCGCGATGGTGATACGTCCATGTCCGCTTCGGCCTCTGAAGAAATACCCGTGATTCTCAACCCCCGTGCTCGCAGCAAGCGGGCGGGCAAGCTGGTGGAGCGGATCGCAGCGTTCTCGCCTAGAGTGAAGATCGTCGCGACATCGGCAGCCGGGGAGGCGCGGTCAATAGCCGCGCAGTTGAGTAGAGATGGTTATCCAAAAGTGGTCGCAGCAGGTGGCGATGGAACGGTGAACGAGGTGGTCAATGGCCTGGTGGATGCTGGACTGGAGAATGCACCGTGCCTCGGAATCCTGCCATCCGGGACGATGAACGTTTTTGCGAGGGAGCTGAAGCTGCAGGGACAGTCGCTCGAAAAATGCTGGAAGACGATCGAGCAAAGCGACGGCCAGCCAGTCGACCTGTGGCGGGCGGACGATCATTATTTTGTGCAAGTCGCCGGCATCGGACTGGATGCGAATATCATCGAGCACACGACTTGGGAGATGAAAGTGCGCTACGGTTCGTTAAGCTATGTGATGGCGGGGCTCCGCCAGGTCAACGCGTTCCGTGACACTGTTACCGTGCAGGCAGAAGGCCAGCCCGACCGCGAAGCCGCCTACGTGCTGGCTGGCAATGGTCGACTTTATGGCGGTCCGTTCACCGTTTTTCCGGATGCGCACACGAACGATCAACTGATCGATGTCGTGCTGGTGCAAAAGCACGGTTTCCGATCTCTCGGGCGCTTGTTCCAGGCGCTGACCACCGGCGGCTACCGCGGCCTGCCTGGATTGCACTACTTCCAAACCAGCTCGATGACAATACTGGGCGCAGGCGGAAAGGCAGTGCCGGTCGAGGTAGATGGTGACTTTTCCAACCGGACCCCCATCACCTTTCGCTGCGCTTGGCGGCCACTTCAGGTGCTGATCTAGTCGATCAGATCCAGAACTCGTTGTTGACCATTGCGCCTTGCAGTGGCTAGGTCTCAGCCATGGCAAACGACACATCCAGCAAGCGCGCCCGGCTCCTTGAAATTCTAAAAGAAAAGTCGGTCTTCCACGGCGACTTCACCCTGGCATCCGGTGCCAGGAGTTCCTATTACATTGACTGTCGACTCACGACTTTCGATGCAGAAGGCGCCTGTCTCATTGGTGAGCTGATGCTGCCCGCGATTCGTGCAAAGGCTGCAGAGCTGGGAGTCAATGTTTCGGCATCAGGCGGACTTACCCTTGGCGCGGATCCGATCGCGCTGGCCACGGCAATGGCTGCTCATCGCGCCGGTGAGGCGGAGCCGCTACAGGCATTCGTGGTGCGCAAAGAACCGAAAGGCCACGGCAAAGGCAAGCAGGTGGAGGGCGGTTTTACATCCGGCGATACGGTCGTCGTCATCGATGATGTGATCACCACGGGTGGCTCCACGTTGAAGGCTGTCGATGCGGTGAAGGCAGCGGGAGGAAATGTAGCGTTTGTCGCAGTGTTAGTCGAGCGTGGCGGCACCGGACGGGAAACGATCGAAGCCGCCGGACTGCCGGTGATCTCGCTTTTCAATCAGGACGAACTGCTGGAATCGCAAGCTGGCTGATGGCAGTCGATTTTGCATCGCCCGGCAGCCCCTGGCACCTCACCGATGAAGCAGCTACTTTGGCAGCGGGTCAGGAATGCGCGAAGAGCCTTAGCCCTTCGGCAGTGATCGCGCTGGTCGGCGATCTCGGTGCTGGCAAGACAAGCTTTTCGAAAGGCCTCGTGGCTGGCCTCGGCTACTCCGGCGATGTCAGCAGCCCCACGTTCACGCTCGTCCACGAATACGTGGGCGGTCGACTGCCAGTGTTTCACTTCGATTTTTATCGCCTGGAAAGCATCGACCAACTCTGGGATATCGGCTGGGATGAATACCTGTCGAGAGACGGAGTGATCATCGCGGAGTGGGCGGACAAGTTTCCCGACGCCTTGCCGCCGGACGCCACTTGGATCGCGCTCAGTCACCGTGCGGCATCCGATTCAACCTGTGGCCGTAATCTTCAAATCCTCAACGCCGCACCTCCCGCGATCGAATAAATGACCACTACCGGCACTCTCCTTGCGATTGAAACATCCACCCCGCGAGGAAGCCTCGCGCTCGTGGCCGAAGACGGAGAGGTGCTGTTTTCCCGAACGTTTGAATCACAGCGCTCCCACAATTCCCTGATGTTCGAACCGCTGAAGGAGGCGCTTGCGACCGGTCACCCGTTCTCTGATATTGTAGTAGGCGTCGGCCCTGGATCTTACACGGGCGTGCGCATCGGCATCTCCGCGGCGCTGGGAGTTTCGATTGGTCGCCATGTTAGAGTCGCAGCGGTTTGTTCATTGCTGGCACTCGAAGCAGCACCCGTATCCGGTAGCTATCATGTCATCGGCGACGCACGGCGCGGCTCCTACTTTCATGCCGAGATTCGCGATTGGAAAGTGGCGGTCGAGGCAGCGATTTTTTCCAAAGAGGAATTGCTCACCCGTCTCGCAGATTGTGATTTGCCCGTACTGACCTGTGATGCATCGCAACTTCCGCTGGCCGCAGCTATCACATCTCCAGCGGCCGCGAACCTGGCGCGCGCCGCCCGACTGCAGCAACTCGACTTTGCCGCAACCATCGAACCGATCTACCTGCGCGCGCCCTACATCACCACTCCGAATCCAAAAGGCAGGCCAGTTGGCACGTCGTAGGGAAAAGTTTCCCCCTTCAAGATCACCGGCAAACGCCGCGCTCGCTCGCCATCAGAAACTTGACCAGATAGTCGACTTTATCACACCCGGCGATATCCGAAATCCGCAAACTTGAAACGGCCTGGGTGAAATTTTGATCACTGCGGAAGAGGAGTTTGAACGCCTTTTTAAGCGAGTCCAGTTCCGCTGCGGCGGTCTCGACCCGGCCGAGCCCCACCGTGTTCACTCCTCTCACCTTCGCCGGATTGCCATCGACAATCATGAATGGCGGCACGTCCTGAACGATCTTGGTGCAGCCTCCGACAATCGCGAACTGGCCGATACGGCAGAACTGATGCACTGCAGTGAGCCCACCAATAATCGCGCGATCCTCAACCATCACATGCCCGGCAAGGGTGCCATTGTTAGAGAAGATGACGTGATCGCCGACAACGCAATCGTGCGCGATATGGCTGTAGGCAAGAAAGTTGCAATGGCTGCCTACTCGCGTTGCATCGCCTGCGCCGGTTGCCCGGTTGACTGTCACACACTCCCTGAACGTGTTGTCATCGCCGATAATGAGGAATGTCGGTTCGACGGAATACTTCAGATCCTGAGACTGCTGCCCGATGGAGCAGAACGGAAAAAACTGGTTTCGCGCTCCGATCTCAGTCGGCCCGCACATTGCCACGTGGCTGTGCAGCCGACAACCGTCCCCCACGCGCACAGATCCTTCGAGCACACAGTATGGGCCGACCACGACGTCGACTCCCAACTCCACGTCAGGGCCAACAATCGCTGTCGAATGGATTTCTGTCTGTGTCGTTAGTGCCATGAAGTGCTCATTACGATTCAATGAAGAGCTGGTTTACGATAATTTTAGCTGTCGCGCAAATAAATCACAAAAGCGCGAATCCCGGCCTTGTCGCCTGAATTCTCACGATCAGATTTTGACCTGCCAGAATAATCAACGACTGTGTAAGGTTAGCATCCCGAACCGCCCTAATGCGCTCTATGCAAACTCGAACCGCTCTCCGCGTTTTTACGCGTTTCCTGCCATTAACTTTTGCGCTGCTATGCTCCGCAGTGACGACACACGGCCAGTCGATTGCCCGCATCTGGAACGAGGAGAACCTCGACGCCATACGCCTGGATTTCCCTAACCCGCCAGTGCACGCTCGCAATTTGTTCCACACCAGCGTCGCCATGTGGGACGCATGGGCCGCCTATGACGCCCTGGCTGTGGGCTATGTTTACCAAAAGAAACACGGTACGCCAGACCGAGTATCCGCCCGCAATGAATCGATCAGCTATGCTGCCTACCGGGTGCTGGCATCACGCTACAGCATTTCCGTGAGCGCCTCTGTTTCGCTCGCAGCGTTCAGAGAACGAATGGTTGCGCTGGGCTACGACCCGGACATTACCACCACTGAAGGCAGCTCGCCCGCAGCGATCGGCAATAAGATTGCAGCGACGGTCCTTTTGTTCGCCGACAGCGATCGCTCGCGGGAAAAATTTCTCTACACTGACTTCACCTACTTCCCGATCAACAATCCACTGATCATTTCGGGAACAGGCACATCCATGTTCGCCCCTAACCGCTGGCAGCCGCTCGCGTTTGATGTGGCCTTCACCCAGAACGGACTCGTCGCCGACAAGGTGCAGATTTTCGTCGGCTCACACTGGGGAGGCGTACGGCCGTTTGCCATGCAGCTGGAAGAGAATCAGACTCTGTATCACGATCCTGGCCTGCCGCCGCAGCTCAATGGCGACGGCGATGCCGCGTTCAAATCCGGCTTCATGGACGTCATCCGGTTCAGCAGCCTGCTGGACTCCGATGCAGGAACGATGATCGACATTTCTCCAGGAGCCCGAGGCAACAATACCCTCGGAAGCAACGATGGAACCGGGCATCCTCTCAATCCCGAAACCGGCCAGTCTTATGAACCCAACATGGTAAACGTTGCGGACTATGGCCGTGTCATCGCAGAGTTCTGGGCAGACGGCCCCCACTCTGAAACACCGCCCGGGCACTGGAATACCCTGGCAAATGAAGTCACGGCTCATCCTGATTTTTCGCGACGGATCAATGGCACCGGCCCCGTGCTCGATCCGCTGGAGTGGGACGTGAAGATGTACTTTGCCATGAACGGAGCTCTCCACGATGCCGCGATCACGGCCTGGGGATGCAAGCGCAAGTACGACTATGTGCGCCCCATCAGTGCCATCCGCTACTGTGGCGGTCGGGGTCAATCTTCAGATCCCAATGGCCCGTCATTTCACCAGGCAGGCCTGCCGCTCGAGGATAATCTCGTTGAAGTGATCACCGCCGAAACCGCTGCGGTGGGACAAAGGCACGCCCACCTTGCCAATTACACCGGCAAGGTGGCGATTCGCTCCTGGCGCGGAGAACCGGCTGACCCCACCTCACAGCACGGAGGAGTCGACTGGATTCTAGCCGAGGACTGGCTCCCCTACCAGCGGGACACCTTTGTCACCCCCGCCTTCGCTGGTTATGTGTCCGGACACAGCGCCTTCAGCCGCTCCGCAGCGGAGGTGCTCGCAGCCATGACGGGGTCGCCGTATTTTCCAGGAGGGATGAGCGGCTACCTCGAGCCCCAAGGCGGCCTGGAGTTTGAGTTTGGCCCCACCGCTCCGGTTCAGCTGCAGTGGGCCACTTACTTTGACGCATCAGATGAAGCGGGAATCTCGCGGCTCTACGGCGGCATTCACGTTCCCGCGGATGATGGCCCGGGGCGAATCATGGGAGCCAAATGCGGCATCGATGCCTACGCTCTTGCCTCCCAGTACTTCAATGCCGGTATCATTCAAAATGCGGCGGACATCGATGTTGAGCGATTGCAGAACGGCGATCTCCAGATTTCGTGGAACGCCGTTCGTGGCATGACATACCGGGTGGACGCCACCACTGACCTGACGACATTCGAGGAAGTGATGCCCGCCCGGCGCGCCGACTCCCAGCATGAGACCTTCACGCTGACGGACACCGCAGAGCGGGGCAGCGAAACTTATCTGCGGGTCGTCCGCACAGCTGGCATTTAGTCGCTCCTCCTTCCACCTCTCTGGCTACTGAAAGTCCCCGCTTCACATGATTCTCACCATGATCGACCGCATGATCCCGCCCTCACCTCGCATCGTGTCAATCGCAACGTTGGTGTCGACTTTCCTGCTAACGGTGGCCTCCACATTGGCGCAGAAAGAAAGCGCTCCCGCCCCTGATGCAAAACTCGCCTTTAAATCGGTAGTGAAGGATCAGGGTAGAGAGCCACTACAGCTCCATGTGTTCAAGCCCAGCGACTGGAAAGCAAGCGATCGCCGCGCTGCCATCGTTTTCTTCTTCGGTGGTGGTTGGGTATCAGGCACGCCGGAGCAATTTTACCCGCAGTGCCGTCACCTCGCGGATCTGGGAATGGTCGCCATTTCAGCGGAATATCGCACGCGCAACTCGCACGGCGTTACCCCCGAGAAGTGCGTTGAGGACGGCTCTGAGGCCATCGCATGGGTGCAGAACCACGCCGAAAAATTGGGCATCGATGTGAATCGTATTGCCGCAGCCGGAGGCTCTGCTGGCGGTCACGTGGCTGCGACCACAGGCACTGGAGTCAATCAAAACGGGAGCGCGGCCCGTCCAGCTCTCCTCGTCCTTTTCAACCCAGTACTCGACACCAGCCCGGGCGGCTTCAAAGGTGCCCGAGTCCTCGGCGAGAAAGCCATTGATATATCCCCCCTGCATCACCTCGATGCAGACGTTCCGCCGACCTTGATTTTCCTTGGCGACGCCGATTCCATCGTCCCCGTCAGCGATGCAGCCGAATTTCACCGCCAACTGGCAAGTCACGGCATCGAATGCGAACTCGCCCTTTACGCCGACGAGCCACATGGCTTCTTCAATTCTGGACGCAGAAGCTATGCGGACACGCTCCGGGTGATGGACGCATTTCTAAGCCGCTACGGCTTTTTCATCAAATAGGCCGTTCCGCCGCCCTTGAGCCATTGCCAAAAATCTACCTTCTTGAAGGTCAGGCAAACCTCAATCCTCCTCGATCACCAGCACGAGCCTGACGTAGAAAGCACCGGATGCTGCCGTTGCTTTCGCAGCGACGAGCTGGAATGGCCCGGCACCGATGACAGACTCGGAAATGAATCCTGCACCAGTCGCGGGATTCCCTTCCGCTGATTCGACCAAGGGATCCCACTTAGAGAGATCGGAGCTTGTCTCCACACGGTAGGTCAAATCTTTGGCTCTCGGATCACGGCGAAATGCAACATCGATCCCGTTGCTCGCGGCATCCACCGCGACGGTGAAGCCAGCATCTGGCGCGTTGGGCGTCTTCGGATCAAAGCCAAAGCCATACTCGAACGCCGCACTTAAAGTGTCGCCGTCAATGTCGGCCGCAAGATCGACCACTTCATCTGGCTCGTAGAACTCAGAGATCCATTGGTCACGATTTGACACTTCCTGAATGCCGGGCAGGTAAGTAATCGACAGTTTTGGGCGTCGGTCTGCATTCGTCGCTTCACGACTATCGAATCGCTTTGCGGATTCCGTTCCCGTTTCCCGCGTGACAAGGATCCAACCAAAATTCGTATCTGGTGAATCGATCCACGATTGCACATCGGCCACCATCCCGCTAGCAGCCCATTCATAGTTGCCATTTCGATTGACGCTGGCGGTAGCGGACATCGTGGGGGAAAAGTCTCCGCCCTCTGTCTGCCAGCGATCGTTCGAGAAAAACTGGTGCAGCCATGTGACATCGCCATTTCGAGCGGTTGCTCCACGGCCTTCTTCACCACTGGCATTGCTGGTGCCTTCCCCCCAATCTGCGAGCAGACGATGCAGGCGAACATCTTCTGCACCCGCGATTGACTTGTTCATCCGCAGGGTGAGGCTGGTTGCCTGAATGATTGATCCAGCTGGAATGGCCGTGGAAAAATCAAACTGCAGCAGGGCCCGTCTCAGGGCGCCTGCGTTTTGCGGCGCAGTTCGGCCAGTAAACAGATATTGACCGCCACCATTACTACTATTGCCTTCTGAGAAGATGGTATTGTCCTTCGCTGGCTCCATTACAATGGTCACCGGCTCGGGAGCAACAGCGGTCGTGGCAATTCTGAAGAGACTACCTGTTGGCTGCCCGTTCTCATCCAGTTCTGACGGTGCCAGAGCTCGTTTCGTTGCAACGTAAAGGTTTCCGCTCTCGTCCTCACCGAATGTGGGAATGTAGCCATTTATCGGATTGCCCCCTTCGACAGGAAAGACTCCGATCCGGAAGCCCCCATCCGGTTGTTCAACAAGCCCAAGCAACGTGCCGCTCGGTTCTTGAAAGCTCTGCGACCAGTCGCCAAACACGTAGATGCCCTGAAGATCAGGACTCGACGCCCCGCGATAAACATATCCACCCGTAATCGATACTCCAAGCCGTGGCAGGCCCACCGCCGAATTCAGATGCGCATACTCAGCAATCGGCCCCATAAGTGACAGCGCAGCCTTAGGAGTTGCGGGGTCAAAGGGAACCGTACCTTCGAACGAACGCCAGCCATAGTTGCCGCCGGCTTCCACAATGTTGATCTCCTCTACATCTCGTTGCCCAACATCGGCAACGAACAATCGATTCGTTCCCCCGGGGCCATCGTCAAAAGAGAAACGCCAGGGATTTCGCAACCCTAAAGCGAAGATCTCCGGTCGAGCTCCAGCTTGCCCAACAAACGGGTTCTCTGCGGGAATCCCATAGTGCCCGCCCTCTCCATTAGAACCATGCGGGTCAATGCGGAGAATCTTCCCCAGCAGTTTGTTCGTGTCCTGGGCGTTCCCGAGAACTCCAGCTGGCTTCTCAGCACTGCCACCTGTGTGTCCGGCGTCATTGTCATCGCTGCTGCCGCCATCACCGGTTGATATGTAGAGTAGACCATCCGCAGGACCAAACGCGAGTTGGCCGCCGTCGTGATTGAATTGCGGCTCTGCAAAGGTCATCACCTCGCGTTGACTTGCCGCATCGACCTTGTCTGGGTTGCCCGGCAACACCGAAAACTCCGCGATGACCGACCGATGATCCACGGGTTGATCGTCCGTCCCCGGTGCGTCCGGAGATGGAGCGCTATAGTAAGCGTATAATTTCCCTTCTCCTGCCGAGCCCGATGTGACAAAATCGGGATGGAATGCTATCGAGAGGAGGCCTCTCTCGTCGAATCCCCGTCGCTCGGGAACCAGTTTGTCGGATATATCCAGAAAGGGCTCAGCCAAAAGCTGACCGTCACGAAGAATACGAACCGTTCCGCGCTGCTCAACTATAAAAATTCGCCCGGACCCATCCCCTGCGTTCGTGATCGCCACCGGCGAGACCAGGGCATCTTCGATCACCGGCACAAGCGTGATCGCTGGAAGCTGCGCCAGGGGCTGATCAACCTGACCACGAATTTCGCCCGCTCCATTGTTGGCCGTATGAACGTTGATATAGGCTAACCCCAGCAGTACCCCTTCCGCGTCTGCTTCTGTAAGGAATCCACTGCCGGAAAGTTCCCCGGCAATCCCTCCTGACACGATCAGTGGAAATATCACCCCGGCAGCGGTGCCCGGCTCTGCCTGACCGTGGAGGTGCGCGGCAACTGCATTACTGGTTAGCCCTTGGTAGTTTCCGCTTACTCGAAGATGTCTGGTGAGACGGTCGACCACAACTGTTGCCGTACCCGAGGGCGTAGCATCGCCCAAGCTTGGAGCCGGAACTTCTTCTTCCGTCGTGAGCGCGATTTCGAACCGCCTCAAATTGCCATCCGCGATCTGCCCGCGAATTTCCCCCGCCGCATTGTTTGCGGTATGCACATTCAGGTAAGTGAACCCGCCAAACAATCCAGCAAGGTTACTGTCTGACAGAACACCTTTTCCGGTGATGGTACCTTCCACCCCTCCCGAAACCGCTAGCCCAAGAATCACCCCGGCATTCTCGCCGCGGTCGGCAAGTCCATGAATATGAGCAGCCGCAACATTACTCGTCATCGATGCGTAATTTCCCGCCACTTCGACATCACCCGTTGTCGCATCGACGACAATACGGGCAGTTCCAGAAGGCGGGCCACCCTCGACGAACACGGGTGGCACCTCTTGATTCGGACTAAGTTCGATCTCGAACACACGGATCGCTGGGGCGACGATTTGTCCTCTGATCTCGCCTCCACCATTGTTGGCGGTATGCACATTAAGATAGGTTCTGCCAATGAGGAGTTGCGTCAACTGCTCTGGAGTGAGCACACCACTACCAGTAATGGTTCCTGAGGTGCCCCCGGAAACCGTGAGGCCAATTAGCACACCTGCGGCCCCTCCTGGATCCGCGAATCCATGGATATGGGCAGCGCCCACTGCGCTGGTGGCGCCTTCATAGGCACCTGCCACAATTACTTCTCCAGACACGGTGTCTACACTAACAACGGCAGTCCCTGTCGGTTTTGAATCTCCAAGGTCAGGCGCAGGAACTGCTTGGTCTGCAGTTAGTGAAATCTCAAAATCAATTGCATTCGAAAGAGGTGCAGCAGCAGTGATTCCGAGTAGGACTGCAAGTATGTACCATAGCCGATGGAACACAAAGTAACGATGACAGTATCTCAGCTCGATTATTTCAAATTTCATTTCAATTTTATTCAAAAAATGCAGGTGATTCTAATATCAGGTCAGGTTCCCGGTATTACCTGACACCGCAATGCAGTGCGCCTAGCAAGAGACGCAAAGCCTCATTTTGGAACGAATGATCCAGAATCGTCAATACCTGGTGGCTGCTCCGCCACCGGAAACGCACGAAAACCGCCAAGAATTCATCTGCCGTTTATGTTGTACCACGTTACCCGAGCATTGCCAGGGTACCCGCACACGCCGCTCTTATCTCAGCAGCATCTTTTGAAAGCCGACCGGTGACGGCCATGCCGATCGATGCATTTGTCAGGGCCTTGGCAATGTGTGCTGGTTTCTTTGTGGGAGGAAGTTGCCCCAGCCGCTTTGCTCGCCGGAGCGCATCGAGATACCCCCCCTCAAGGAGCGCAAGCGTCTCGTCCAGCAACGCACAGATTTCGGGATCATCGGTGCCGAACTCAACAATCGCGTTGGCAACAAGACATCCGCGCGCTGACTTGTCCAATGCCAGTGCTTCAAAGAAGCGCACCGCCTCCTTAAGGCGCCCGAGCGGATCACTGGCCTCCTTCAATATTCGGATTACAGTGCTGAGTTGTGTGGCACGGTAGTGATATATGCATTTGATGAACAGGTCCCGCTTACTCCCAAAGGTGTCATAGAGACTCTGACGCCCAATACCCAAATGTCCGACGAGCTCCGCAATGCCAGGCTTGCAATAGCCACGTTCCCAGAAAAAGTGCATAGCTTTTTCCAGAACTTCAGATTGCTCGAACGCTTTTGGTCTTCCTGCGCGCATCGCCGCAGAGCCTAACAGCGGCACTCGATCCTGCAAGCCAACGTTTAACTTCAGGTATCATCGGTTGGATTTCGATCCTCGCAAAGAGGTCGTCATGCAAAACGCGGGAAGCAGCACTCGCCACTTCCCGCTTTTGCACGGCAGTCAAAGAGCTCTATTCGGCGATCACTTTGACTCTTGCGAAACCGAGGTCGGAACTGTGGTTCAGCAGGAAATCGACCGAGGTGCCAGAGCCAGAGAAAGGCTCTCCGACCGGCTCCCAGATAGAGCCATCGTTGGAGCGCTCCAGTTGAAAACGAAGGCCTTTGACCGTATCGACGCTGAGTTTGATTCCATCAGCGGTAACGGAGGGTTTGACGATATCGGGGCGAGACGAGCTGCTCCGATGATTGCAACCATGCGACTTCTCGAATCCATCCGGGAACAAATCATCGTCTGAGTCCGAATCGTGCGGATCAGAGCCGCTCTCAAATTCGTCAGCGTCACCCAGACCATCGCGATCAGAATCGATTTCGATCTTTCGAATCGTTCCGTCGGCAGAAACTTTGATCTCAACCGGCTTTCCAGCGAGCGTGCCCTTGATCTCAAAGTGCAACCCGTCGGCAAGTCCAAACGATTCCACTCTGGCAATTTCAAGTCCAGCTGCAGCAGTCGCCAGCGCTTCGACAACTGCCTCTGGCAAAGCGCCGGGACTGACGTTGTCATCGAACCCTTTGCTATTACGACGATTTCTCCTGTCATCGTTCGATTCATCGTCTCCATTTTCCAGCTTAAGCAAGGTTCCGTCCAATGAGATCTTCAATTCAATCTCCACACCATTGAGAGTTCCCTCGATTTTGTAGTAAGTCGCCCCCTTCTCCTTGAGTTTGATTTCCCTGATCACGAGTCCCGGGGCCATCGAATCGACTGTCGCAGCAACGGCATCTGGAAGGCCGCTGCTTCCACCACCACTGTTGGCTCCTCCACTATCGACTCCGTTCACCTCATGCTTGACCACTGTGCCATCGGGCGAAATGAGCAGCTCCACTTCGCCACCATTCGCATCCGTTCCCTCGATCTTGTACACATTGTTGAGTTCATCGAAACGTGACTCGCGAACCGNNGATAGACCTGGCGAGGCACTTTCCAACGCACTTTGAACAGCCGTAGGCAAGTCGATCGTGTGGTTCTCGCCGACGACGTGGACTCCGTCTACCTGATGCTTAACCACCGTGCCGTCAGGAGAAATGAGCAACTCCACTTCGCCGCCATTCGCATCCGTTCCCTCGATTTTGTACACATCGTTGAG
>JAGROY010000376.1 GCA_020439995.1 Verrucomicrobiia bacterium | reverse complement strand
CCCGCGAATCGTGAAAGTCGGGCTACGGCACGGTGATGGTATGGCGTCGCAGAGCGAGGAGGGTGGGCGTGCCAGGCTCTGGAAGGATGCCGTTTGTGGAGGTGGATCTGGTTGACTGCAACAGTCCTCAGGTAGTGGGCGATGAGTCAGGGACGCCGTTTTCGGCCAAGTTCGTCAGGTTACCGAAGTCTCGTGAGGTTTGCCCATACTGCGGATTAAGCCGTTCGAAGCTCAATCAACTCATTCTACCGAGCGATCGCAATGGCCAATCGCCTCAGGTTCGCAGCAAGGTCGTGTGTGCACCTGGAAAGCGACGCGGTGTGCGCTTGATCGACCTGCAAAGCTTGATGGATTATCTTGAAAAACTGGCGTGACAATGTTGCCATTTTTGTTGCCACAATCCGACGAATGAGGGAGAACAAACTGTAAGGCGTTGATTGTAAAAGAAGCGGGTGAAGGGAATCGAACCCTCGTATCTCCGAGGGCAATTCGGTAAAGTTCAGTTAAATGCTATATTGTTGGTTTTAAAGACTTTGTAAAAAACGCATATTGGGCAGGATGCCTCTGGACGTCGGTGTATTGTACCAGTATGAGTATCAGGTATGGCATTTCTTTATAAGCACACCGAAAGTCGGTATTGGTATGCGGGATTCATCGATCTCAGCGGAAAGCGGCGGAACCGAAGCACGCGGACAACAAATCGCAAAGAAGCACAGAAAGTGGCCGATGCATTTGAGGAAGCATCGCGAAAACACAGAACGGCGCGTCAGGTGCGGCAGGTGATTTCTGAGATGCACAAAGAGATCACTGGCGAGGATTTGCCATCACTTTCGACGGCGGACTTCGTCACCTCATGGCTTGAGAGAAAAGCTCCCGAGACATCGAAGGCCACCCAAGACTTTTATAGGAGTGCTACTTCCAAATTCCTGAAATTCCTTGGAGATGCCAAAGACAAGCATATTGAGACGGTCACGGCCAAGCAGATACTTGGTTTTCGAAACATGGAGGCGAAGACTCTCGCCGCTCCCACGGTAAATCACGACTTAAAGTGCCTCCGAATGCTCTTCAAAGCCGCCCGGCGCGAAGGGCTTATCAGCGAGGACCCAACCGAATTCGTGGATACCGTTCGATCGACGGAGAGGAAACCGGTGCCAAAGCGGCGCCCCTTCACGATGGACGAGCTACGTAAGGTCGTTGAAAACTGCGATCAGGAGTGGAAAAGCATGACTCTGTTTGGACTTTACACCGGTCAGCGGCTTGGCGACATCGCCACCATTGTGAGAAGCGATATCGACATGGATCGCGGTACCTTCAAAATCATCACACGAAAGACGCAGCGTCTCATGGTGATCCCTCTTGCCCCGCCGCTACTCGAATTTCTCAAAGAGGTGAGCCTTCCAAAAGATCCCAATGATCCCATTCATCCAGAGTCGCACGCTGTTCTGGCCGCCGGAAAGAAGACGAGTACGCTTTCGGGGCGCTTCATCCGAATTCTCGCAGCTGCGGGATTGAGGGAAAAGAAGGATCACAACAGCACCGGGAAAGGCAGAAGCGCCCAGCGCACTTCCAACCCGCTCAGTTTCCACAGTCTTCGTCATACTGCGACAACGCTTCTACATGAAGCGGGAGTACCACCGTCGGTTGCCCAGGCTCTCATCGGCCATGACTCCGAAGCGATCCACCAAGTCTACGTTTCTGTTGGGGACACTGCGCTCAAGCAGGCCGCCGCATCGTTCCCTCGTGTTGCTCCAGCGACTGCCTCGCAGCTGAGCTAAGAATCTTCCGCGCCCCCATTACCATCGTGCTCACTATTTGCTCATTCAACTCACTTCCATTCCTTCCGATTTTTTATTTATTTCCTTGAGCGGCACGGTCACGAAATGCCGGTGGTTGTGGCGATTTGCATTTTGAGCCTCAAGAATTGATCGCGGTTGGGCTAGGGAGATCTCCGTTTTTGGCCTCCGGTCGCGCACAGCTTTACCAATTTAGCGCTGTCCTTGGCTGCAAAATCGTCGCTCGCTAATGGGAATCTCTCAGAATCAATTCTCCAGTGAACATGATCCCGAGCGCTCTACTACTCTCGGGGCCTCCCTTGATCTCGGCGATGTTGTGACGTTCGCCGCCCTGCCAGAGGTAGGAAGTCCGATCGGAGCCTCCGACGATCTGTCCGAAATTATTGATGCCGCGCGCGACGCCAAAGGTCTCCAGATTCTTGAATTCGAAGCCTGATTCGGTTTCCTCCCAAAGGCAGGCACGCGATCTGAGATCTGCCGGTTCGTAGTAGCCAACGATTGTCCCTGCATTGTTGATGGCGACAGCGGCGGCGTTTACTGCGTCGGTCGGTAAGGGCAGGAGAATTAGCTGGGGGTCGGTGGCGTCCGCAAGCCGCCATACACACGGGACTTTGTTTGGCAGATCATGAAGCTGAACGTCGATGTAGCCACAGGCGATTCGCCGGTCATTGATGTCGAGGGCTCTGCCCGCGATGGTCAGCCGCTCCACAGGGAGAGGATGCGATTGCCATCCCTCGCCGGTTCTCGACCAGGCCGTGGGCAAGGGCCTGCCATACTCGATGCGGAAACCTACAAGATCAGGAATCAACCGATCATTGGCTCCTTCAAGCGAGCCGAGGTTCTCATCGACAATCTCTGGAGATGTTTCTCGCTGTTTCCAAATCGCCGGGCGTCCCTCACTTCCATCCTGAACGATTCCCATCAGAATACGACGCTGATTGAGGTGCCTCGCACGGAAGCTCACGTCGCCTCG
>JAGROY010000375.1 GCA_020439995.1 Verrucomicrobiia bacterium | reverse complement strand
CAGCCGAGAGTGCCGCAGGCGAGTCCGAGTCCCCAACCAGCGAGCACATCGGTCGGATAGTGCAGTCCTTCCGCCACGCGAATCATGCCCAAGCCCAATGCAACGCTGGCTGCAATCACGCGCACTCCCCAGCGATGCCAGCGTGCTCCAGCTACGCCCGCCATCAGGGCGAAAAACACCGCGTGGGAGGACGGCATGCCATACAGGCTGCGCTCGCTCCCTTGGCTGAGAGCCACTTCGGTGGTCGGCGTTGGGCGCGGGCGTGCGATCTGATTTTTGAGGCTAATCGCCAGTGTCATCGTGAGGGCTACCAAGATCGCGAGACTGACACCTTTTCCTATAATGAAGAGCAGGTTTGCAGGCTTGGAGTAGATGGAGGCGAATGCACTAAAGGTCAGGGCCCAGCCGAGCAGTAGTTCCAAGGATGCGAGATTCATGGTCACAGGGAGAGGTTGGAATTGCTTCTCTTATCGAACCCACGGGCGAGCTTGTTTGACGACGAGATTGCCATCGAGAGTGATCTTGAACTCGATCTCCATAGCGAAGCGAGGCGACACGGCTCCTGTGGCGGATTTGAAGTGCGCTGTGACGGTTTGTAAAATCCCAGCCACAGTGGTTGTTTCCTCCAGTGTCATCACGGTGTGCCTGTCAGGTGTGGCGAGCGATGAGCTGCGCATACGCAGTGCCTGCCAGAAGCCTTCGCCTGAAGGTGTCGTCAGCCACTCTTCGGGCACCGCATCAGCTTCTGGATTGGTCACCAACTCCTCACCGAATTGCGCGTTGATGGTGTAGCCGGGAGCGCCCGCTGTGAACAGATTCGTCGCGACCGCAACGCCATTGGCGAGCTCATCATCAAAGTTAGAATGCACCAGGACACCCATCTTGGCGCTGAGATGATCAATGCGATAGAACTCCCTTTCTTCATAGGCGCGTGCTGTCCACATGCTGGCCCAGACTTGGCGGATTGAATTCACAAGCTCGCCCTCGTCTGGTCGATGGGTGTAGGACTCGTAGAGGCCGGCACCGTTGAAAGAGATCAAATCCTCGCTGTTGGCGCTTGAGCGGCAGCGCAAAGGCTGGCCTGCGGGAAACTGAGAGCGCCAATGCTCAAGTTCATCGATGCGCGCGCGCGGCACTTCGACCCGTTTCACCCGGCGGCGGATTTCCTTCAGCGTGGCGTTCCGCCAATCTCGCTCTGTCATTCGCGTATCAGCAAGCTGTCCCGCAATCCATTGATCAAGACCACTCTCACGCATCGCTTCGTGGAACCATGCGAACGGTATGGCGAACCCTTTGGTCATCGCGTGTTCGGGAATGATTTTCCCCAGCTCACCAAGGTTGGCAGCCTTGGCTCCATAAGCAACAAAATCTGTCTGCCCGAGCGCGTCCAACGAGCGGACTCTATTGGTGACTAGATCGCCTTTGAGGATGGTTGTCTCCGATGGCCCCAGCGTGTCGAGCCAAGTGGTCACATCACTGGCAGAGGCCTCGGTCACCACTAGCCCAGATGGCTTTACTTCCAGGCGCACGGGCTTATCGATCAATGAAAATATAGCGTCTATGTTAGAAGCATCGCGCAAGTAGGCATTAGGCACACCGTCCTGGCGGGCCCGGAGGTTCACGTGTGACAGTGGTGTTTGAGGTGATTCGGTGATCACCCCTGCCAGGCGCCCAATTTCGTTGGGAATCGAACGAAAGATAGTAATGTCACCGGGGCCCAGATGATCGATGGCACTGCCGCTGGCAAGGCGCAGCCAACCGAAGGCGATGCCAGTGTTCAGCGCTTGATAGGGCTGCGAGGCATAGAGCATTTCATCGCTGACTACGCGAACGAATGATCGAGCAAACGTGTCCGCATCCTCCTTCCAAAGCGCCCGTTGAATATCCCCTGCCGGATGGTAGGCCAGCGGCGCTCCGAGATCCGGCGCAGCCAGGGAGACCAAGTCCGAGATCCTGCCCATGAATGCAAAATCGATGGGATCGTTCGGTAAGGACTCGATGAGATAGACGCCCGTCGAACCGTCGGAGTCGACGTAATTTGGCCGAAAGACCAGCGTTCCGGCGAAGTACTTGCGCGGTGACGATCCCGCATAGCCGAACTCGAGAAAGTCGTGAATGCCGAGAACGCCTTGTGCGAAAAGCGAGTGACTGCGATGAATGGCGGTATTCATGAACCACAATTTCGGATGTTCCGTGTCGATTCCGGCAACGAGAAATTTCACTTCTCGCAGATCCAATTCAGGATTGGTTATGTCTTTATACGCGAGCTGCTGGAAATGCGCGTCGGATGCCAACGCAACCGAGCCATCGGTCTCATCGATTGAGGTGGCGGGATTGAGCGGGTGCTGCGACGGCCATACGGCTAGTTCCTCGAAATCATCAATGCCATCGCTATCGAAATCGGGCGCTGCTGCGGTCGTCCAGCGGACGCGATAGTGTCCGCTCAGGCCCGGTGAAGCGCTGTCACCGAACGTGACTGACTCTTTCGGCGAGAATGCCGCCGCCCGCACTTCGCTCCATAATCTCAGATCAATCGAACGTTCCAGAACGGCGACGCCGACTTTGTCGGGAGCTTCCCATTGCAGTCGGAAATGGCCGTCGACAATCTCCGGGTTGTTGCAGCAGGCAGCGGGCGGCAAAGCTACTGAAATTGAAACGGAAACGGCGACGAACAGCGAGGCAGTGGCAAAGGTCGGCAAATGCATAGCCCCGTTCTACACGCCTTTTCCGGCCTGGTGCGCGGTGGCTTGCACACCATTGGCGGCGGCTTGCCATTGCAGGCTGGTTTCGCAAGCCAGCGCTAGTCCACCGCAAGCCAGCGCGAGCGGCACCCGTCGGAGCCGCGTAGAGGACGCCAACACAAACCCTCCGAACACAATATTATTCTCAATGACAAAACGATCTATTCTCTATTCTTGCGCTCTATCACTCGCCCTCCCTCTATCCCTACCTGCCGCTACGATTGGCGTCACCACCCCTGATGGATGGACTCGCGGCGAAGCTGACACCGCTCACGTTTCCTTCGATGTGTTCACTGCGACCGAAGGTGCCATTGGGAGCACGACGGATGGCTTTTCCTCCAGCGGTCTTGCGACTGCGAGCCTGGCCATTGTCGGCGGTGACACGGATGCTTTCGGGCCGCTGCTTTTCGGCGATGCGGCACCAGCCGACAACCGAATCTACACCGCTGACGAACCGGTGCTCTTCAGCCTTGCGATCAATGTGCCGTTCCCTACCAATTACGCCTTCGTGCAGATTGTTGAACACGGTGGGCCAAACGGCTTCGACTCGGTGAGTCTCGGCGGATTTGAGCCATCCTTTGTGTCGTCGGAATTGTTCGCCACTGAGGGCAAAATGGTTTGGCGCTACGGATGGGATACGGCTGCTCTCGGAGGCGGGCTGGCGGCGGGTGATCTCGAAGTGCTCATGAATGAAAATGCGATAGGTCACCTTTCATTTGACAGTGTCACTGCGGATTTCTCCAGTCATTCCAATGCGATTCCGGAGCCGAGCACAGCAGTCATGGTGTTGCTCGGTGGTCTTGGTCTAACAATGTGCAGAGGAAGGAGACGGTCATGAGAGGAATGCTGAGAGCATTTGCAATGTTCGCCTGCGGTGCGTCCTCGTTACCGGCGCAGACAAGTTATGGCGAATTCGTCGTGCCTTCGATACGTGGTGATGAAGGTCATCGATTTACCTACTGGGAAAGCTTCACTCAACCTTATGCCGCTGCGAACTTCGCCCGGGCAGACAGCGTGGACGCGCAGGGTAATGCGTCAAACTATAACGACAACGCCACGATCACCCAGACCGAGGACGTCGGCGCTTTCGTTACCGGATCGGGAAGCATCTATAGCTTTGGTGGCGCGACCAAGTTCGTCATTGAGTATTTTCACGAGGGTGATGACCCTGTCACGGGCATCGTCTGCCAGTTCCAGAGCGGTGGCGCGGCGATTGAGCTCGACAAGATTCACCTGACATACAAAAGCGTCGATGCCGACGGGCAGCCAGTCGAAATCAGCCGTCCCGGACAATTCCATACCTACCATGATCCGGGCAGCGGCGGCTTCAGTGACCGCGTTGCCTCGGGAGCGGAATGGGTCATTGCTGCTGAAGACCCACCTGTTGGTGATTTCGTGATTCATCTGGATTCGCCTGGGCCATCGATGCCGGTCTATGCCGCGCAGCTCGATGTGAGCACGCAAGCCGACTATGTAAGAATGCTAGGCTATCTCCTGGATGCGCGCCAATCGCCGACACCACAATCTGGAAGACCGTTGACCATTTCCTGGAGTAACCCCGCCACTGGCGAGTCACGCTTTTTCCGCCCCGGAGAAACGGCGGAGATCACCGTCACCGAAAGCGATCCTGAAGCGTATCGTTTCGCTGGCTGGGCGGCTCCGATCGGCGGCATTGAGCGAACGGTGAATTATGAATTTGCCGACGGAGACATTTCGATCGTCGCCAACTGGGCACCGCTCTCGTATCAGGCATGGCGAGAAACCATGTTTCATCACCTGATCACAAGTGGTGGCGACGAGGATTATCTGGACGATGTGATCAGCGGCACCGATGCGGATCCCGATGGAGATGGCGTTACGAACTGGCTGGAGTATGCCTTTGGAGGCTCTCCCTACGTCGCCGATGCGAGTAAGATTCTCCCCACAATCAGAATGCAGGGCAATGCCATCCTTTATCAGTATCGTCGCTGGAGGCTTCCGGCTGAAGTGCAGACTACCGTTTATGTTCCGGAATGTTCAAGCGACCTGGAGGAATGGAATGTGATGGAAAGCGACGTCGTTGAAAC
>JAGROY010000374.1 GCA_020439995.1 Verrucomicrobiia bacterium | reverse complement strand
CGGTGAATGTTAGATCCCGAGGCGGAACTTGACTGGCCAGAGGACGTATTCCTACAAAGAAGGCATCCACTTCTGCCTGATCGGCTTTTCGGATTTCGTATCCGGTGTTGTTTACGCGAAAATAAACGTACTGACCGATGAGCGGAGCAATTCTCTCCGAGGTGCTTGCGTCGCGAATGTAGGCATTGGGCGCCCTGTTTTGAATCGCCCGCAGGTTTACGTGTGACAGTGGTGTTTGCTCCTGCTCAGTAATCGTACCAGCGATGTGCGGCACATCATTTGGGATCGTCTTGTAGATAGCAATGTCCCGCAGCGATGGCCGCTGTCCCTGCTCAATAACACGCAGGCGACCGAATGCTTCCCCCTCGTTCAAACCAAGGTAAGTGATCTCGTCTGCACCGATCTCGTCATCCGTCAGCACTTGAATGCCAGCCGCTCGCAGATCGCTGATGTTGTTCGGGCGCAAATTCTTGTCTCTGACAGCAATGTTTCCTTTAGCAACGGGTAGATTGGCAGCCACCAGGTCGAATACCTCCATCGCATCGTCCGAGCTCAGGCCTCCATCAAACTTGACCGCAAAAAGCCCGTTCTCGCCTGCGCCAGTCTGCAGATTCGGAAAGTAGGAAAACTCAGCATTGATGCACTGGTAGATTTCCAGGCATTTCAGTCCGGTCGCTTTCACAAACAGCTGATGATTGCTGTGGGTTTTCGTGTTTAAAAAGTAAAGTTCTCGCGGCTGATCTGGCAAATCCGTTACCACAAACTTAACAACATGCTGCCTCGCATCAGGAACCTCTGGCCCGGGGGGCACGATGCTCGACATGGCTTCAAGAGTCGCCAGGTCTGGAATCCTGACCACTCCATCAAGATACCGAATTTTTGTCGCCGGATTCAGCGGCGCCAGCGCGCTGCCCGAGTACGCTTCCATGAAATCATCCACACCGTCTGAATCAAGATCCACCGGAGGAGTAAACTTGGCGACTCGATAGAAGTACACACCCTCGGCGCGCCTTCCAGGATAAAACTCCAGCAGGTCATTGTTCCCAAGCGCCCCGCTTACGGCCGTCCCTCCACCATCAAACTGCGGCGAATTACTTCTGAAAAGCACATAGTAGGTATCAGCTCGGCTTGGTAGGGAAATTTGGAGTCGTCTCTGATCAGAAGCATGGATTCCATCCACCCGGAAGGGAGGATTGTAGCTGGGAAGCACCTCGTAAAAATCAGGCACCCCGTCGCTATCCGAGTCGTATTGATTGGGATCCGTGGGTGGTCGAGTCAGGGATGGTCTGTCCGGATTCTCCAGAGAGTCAGCCAGTCCGTCGCGATCACTGTCCAGCGCCAGTGGGCTGGTGCCGGTATCGTTTTCTCCAGACCATTTGCCGGTTCCACTTTCCGATCCATCTGGCAGGCCATCCCGGTCCGAATCCACTGACTCGGGATTGGTGCCAAACCGAAATTCATCGATATTTGAGAGCCCATCATCATCTGAATCCTGCTCGCGATCATCAGCATTCGGGTCCAGGCCGTGCGCGATTTCCCAGTAGTCAGGAATTCGATCACCATCCGCATCCGGCATCTCCATCCCCAACACCCTGCCCTTCCCATCCGCCCAGAGGATTCTGACTTCCTGTTCACTGATCACCCTCCTCCAGACGGCAACTTCATCAACCATCCCGTTCCAGTGGCGACCGCCTGCATCGTCACTGGCACCGATCCGAAGTCGTCCTCCAGGAAAATACAGGTTGGGCACGTCGGCTACTGCTTCGAAGTTGGAATCCACAAAAAGGCTCAGCCGACTCGCCCGACTCACCCGATTGTATACCTCCGTTGTGACCACTATGTGATGAACCCCCTTCTCAAGAACATCACTTTCTAAACGCTCTTCGCCCACGTTGAATACGATTCCACCGCCAGCGGTCACCCCGATGGTCCACGGGCTTGCACTCCCTATCGAAACGAGGACTTGATCGGGACTCTGATCATCGATCTCGCACCAGAGGGAAACACTCAGTTCGATCCCCAGATTGACACTCGCAATTTCAATAAACTCATTACCACTCAATTCTACAGCGCCCCCAAACCCGCTATCAATCCCCCTCGAAACGTATGCGATCCCTCCCTCTACGGCAGCGCCATGATTCACATTACGAGCATCGCTGAGATTTCCGTCCAACGGCCAGTAGCCTGCCAGGCTGTATAAAATCCTGGATTCCTGCCCCGCTACCGGCGGTGCAGTAAGTGCCGAAAGCAACAACGCGGCTCGTAAAAACAACAAACCACTCCAAATCTCGACACTGGACTTCATTTTCATTGCCCGTTTACAGATTAACCGTGGAGAAGAGTGTCGGCAGAAACTCGAACGGGTTCAAGCAAAGAATCAGAGAGCAGGCTTGCTCCAACCCCGTCCAGTCGAATAGCCTCCGCCCATGATCCGTCGTGACTTCCTGAAATCCTCAGCCACCGCAACTCTTGGGGTCATCGCCGCTCCGGCACTGGCTGAAGACACCGAGCCCCACCAGTCCATTTCCATCATTGATACCCACCAGCACCTCTGGGATCTTGAGCTGTTGCCGCCGCCCTGGGTAACCGCTGCCTCCGGGGTGCTGGCAAGAAGCTACGTCACCAAAGACTATCTCGCGGCCATCGAAGGTCTCAACATTGCCAAATCAATCTACATGGAGGTGGACGTCGCAGCAACAGACCAGCAGAAGGAGGCCGAGCACATTTTGAAACTCTGTAAGAGCACCGACCATCCAACTTCTGCCGCAGTGATCTCCGGGCGGCCCGAGTCGGAAGCTTTTGCAAAGTACATCAATGCATTCAAAGGCAACTCTTACATCAAAGGAGTGCGGCGAGTGCTCCACGGTGGCGATACCAGACAAGGGCATTGCCTGGGCAAGCAGTTCATCGCCTCCATGCAGCTACTGGGAGAACTGGGGATGAGCTTCGATATCTGCATTCGTCCCACCGAACTCGAAGACGCCTTTGAGCTAGCCCGGACATGCCCGGACACACAGTTCATCCTGGACCATTGCGGCAACGCAGATCCAAAAGCGTTTCTTCCCTCAGCTGGCAGCGATCAGGAAAAGCCATCGCATACAGCCGATCAATGGAAGACTGGCATGAGCAAGCTGGCATCGCTCGACAACGTCGTCTGCAAAGTTTCCGGCATCGTAGCACGCGCCCCGGAAGGCTGGACTTCCGATCACCTCGCCCCTGTCATCAACCATTGCTTCGATGAGTTTGGCACAGATCGCGTCGTCTTCGGCAGCGACTGGCCAGTCTGCCTGCTGGGCGGCCCACTCAAAGCATGGGTCACCGCCCTGCACGAAGTTATCAGCAATCGTCCTGTCACCGAGCAGCAGAAGCTCTTAAACGAAAATGCGGTTCGCCTCTACAATCTCGCGTAGCCCGGTACATTGATCCTTCCCATTCGCTCCCGTTTCGTGAATTCTACCGCAATGAATCTGGAACTCATGAGTCGGCTGCAAGCCTTCGAATTGGATACCCCCGGTGTTGCGCTGCCTTTTTCGCATCGGCTTGCTCACGAGAATGGCTGGAGCAGGGAATTCAGCCTACTCGTTCTGAAAGAGTATCGGCGCTTCCTCTACCTGTGTGTGGAAGCTAGGCATCCAGTGACACCCTCTGATGCAGTCGACCAGGCATGGCACTTGCACATGTGCTACACGCGCAGTTACTGGGAGGATCTATGCGATGGCGTGCTGGGTTGCAATTTGCACCACGGCCCGACCAAAGGCGGCACCGATGAAAACGCAAAGTTTCATAATTGGTACGAACGAACCCTGGCATCCTATCATGAAGCATTCGGCGAGCCTGCACCGCAGGAGATCTGGCCCGCGCCATCGATAAGATTTTCGCCCGTAGATTTTCGGCGCATCGATTGCACCAACCACTTTGTCATTCCCAGACAACGATTGCGATCGGCAGCAATGCTGGCCATTGGCACTGTCGCCAGTGTAGTTCTCGTTGCTGGCTGCACAGCCAGCATTTCCAGTGATGGCACTGGTGCCATCGCATCGGTGATCCTACTGGTATTCTTTGTTCTGGTGACCGTCACTATCCTCGGAAAACTTGGTGGAGGCAGTCGCGGTCGCCGGAGGGGCAAAAGGAAAGAGCGCGGCAGCGGATCGTGGTTCGACAGCGGATGCGGAGCAGGCGGCGATTCCCACAGTGGATGCAGCTCAGACAGTGGGTGTAGCAGTGGATGCGGTGGCGGAGGGTGCGGCGGTGGATGCGGAGGAGACTAAAGGGCCCGCGTTTTCAGAATTCGGTAACCCGATGAACTCTCGTTTGAAAGCGATCGCCATAGTGGTCGGCAGCCTCACAGCAGGCTGGCTGCTGCGCGGAATGGTAGCCGGAGAAAGGACGATTCCCGCAAAAAGAGCAGTCACTCTGACGGTTGCTGAGTCCGCCCCGCCGATCATTCCAACGGCTGATCACGAGCAAAATTGGACACCATCCGATCCAGACGGCTCAGCTACTGACATTGCCACTATTCTGGCGCATAGACCGGGAATGGACCGGCTGAATTTGCTCATCGAATTTCTCGCAAAAGCCAGCGGCACAGAAATGGCAGCGCTTGCCGAGGCACTGCCGGTCGAATGGCCGATACCCAGATTTAACGACGACCTGTCGGCTGCGCCAGAGTTTCTCCAGTGGCGTCTGCTCTTCGCCTGCTGGTTCGAACTGGATGCGGAAGCTGCTCACGCCTTTTCTCTCGAGAAAGACGACTCCATACTCAAGCGCTTTGCCCTCGAGGCATGGGCAGCAACAGATCCCGACGCTGCGATGGGTGCCGTCGTCGACGGTTTACAGTTCCGCAACAGCCTTGGCAGGTTGGGCCCGATGCGCCCCCTGGATATCGGCTATGCTGTATGGCGAGATGACCCTGCGAAATTCTGGGAGATGGTGATGGCTCCTGGAATGTGGTCGCCATGGGGTGCATCCATCGAAGTGCCTGAGCAAGCCTTGCTGGATCTCACCGCCAGCGACCCTGAGTCGGCCGCACAGCGCGCGTCACAATTTCGACCGGATGCGCTGGATGCGGTGCTGAACCGCTGGGCCACCACCAGCCCCGAAGCGATGATGCGCTGGGCGTTCGCGGAGCAGCCTGGATTGCCTGGGCTTAGAGCGAGTCTGATATTCGGTTCCACCGATCGCAGAATTCTGGCAATCGAGGCGCTTGCAAAATCAGATCCTAACAAAGCAGCAGCATGGCTGGAACAACACACTGATTCCGAAGGCGTCCCACTAAACGCAGCGCTCGCATCCGCATGGGCGCTCCAGGATGCATCCACAGCAATGGCCTGGGCCAGTGACTTGATCGATCCACAGCAGCGCAGGGATGCACTCGTGGCCGTCGCTTCTGCTACATCAAAAACGGATCCGTTTGGCGCAGCAAAGGTATTAGCATCGATCAACTGGCACGTCATAGATACTCCGGGAATCGGAGGCGTTACTCAGACAATCTGGAGAGGAGACAGCTACATTACGGCGATGGGAACCGATCACATTGGCAACGGCCAGTCAGTGGCCATCGCCGTCCTGCGGGAACTGGCCAGCCACGATCCAGAAGCTGCCATGGCATACGTCGCAGAGATTTCAGACATTGACCTGCATTCGGAGGCCAGGGAGAGTGTGTGGGAAACTATAGTCGAAGGGAACACTAACATTGCTACTGAAATGGCTATCGTAGCAGCCACCGAACAGGGCGAGACTGCCCCACTTGAGACGCTGCTCAGAAAATTGGCGAGGGAGGATCCGGAAACTGCCTTTCATCTGGCACAAGAAATTACAGCCGACCTTCCGACAGCCACAGCGACAGCAGCCTTTGACACTGCTCTGGGTGCAATGGCGGCTCCGAAGCTTGCCGCAGGAATGATCTCCGAACTCGACCCGCAGACGCAAAGCCTCATTTCTCCCCAGGTTTTCCGGCAAATTACCAGAGACTGGAGCAGAGCTGACCTCACTGGTGCCACTGCCTGGGTGTCCACGTTACCGCCTGGGATCAAGCGGGACGTCGCTCTTTCCTCTCTCGTTTCAGAGATACGAACACTGAATTTTCAGACAAACTTCTCGTCCGTACTGGACCTGGCTGAATTGATCGAAGATCCCAGCACCCGGAGAAGTGTCGCCACCGAACTCTTCGAGCAATGGCAGGTCGAAGCACCGGAGTCGCTCGTCCAGGCGGTGGCCGACGAGACCTTGTCGGCTGATTTCCGCGAAATCCTGAGCCTGCAGGTTCGCATTCCTAACAACCCCAACTAAACCTGATGCACATGAAAGACGCATGGCTACCATTTGCCGCGTTCATCGTAGGCTGGGGATTGCACGCCGCATTCCACCTGGACAAGCTGACACCCGAGCCAAAGCAACGGATTTTTTCGGTGCCAATGCCAGCCCACGCCACTTCCATGCGTTTGACAAGAGCCCTTGCGGATGAAATCTCGCCTCTCCAGCAGGTAATATCTCTTGACACACTCCGGCGCACGTTGGCCCAGGGGCAGCAACCTTTTTCGAACCTGCTCGCGGAAGCTGACAAACTCGGCGGGCTACACGTCCGCCGCTCGGCACGCCTGCTTATCCTTCGCGCCTGGGCACAGCAAGCTCCCGACGAAGCATGGCAGCATGGCATAGCACTGAACGAGCCCGAGCCTCATCCGTTCCTGCGGGATCTCGTTGAAGTCTGGAGTGAGTTCGCACCAGAAGAAGCAGCTGGGGCACTCGCAACACTGCCCAGGAAATCCGCAGACTTCCTGCTCAGGCGCATGCTGGAGCCAATGGCGCGGCGCGATCCGACAGACGCGCTTTCTCTCTGGAAAGAAATCGACCCACAGGCCAACAGCCACGAGATTAGCGAAGCAATATTCAAGGAACTAGCCAAGACAAACGTGCTGGATGCGCTGGCCGAGGTCGATGAACTGCCGTTGACGAAACGTGGCATCGCCGAAGCTGCGATCGTATCGGAATGGGCAAAGCACGATCCTGATGCTACACTTGATTGGCTTGCTGGTCATCCGCGCGTGCCCATCGGCCTGTTCGACACCACCTCGACACTGGCCAATGCGCTTTTGCAAAAAGAACCCGACGAAATGCTCGATACCGTTTCCGCCATTCGGAATAGAGAACTGAAAAGCGCCGTCATCGATCCACTCACCCGTCAATGGCTGGCAACAGACTTCGAAGCCGCTATCGACTACGGGCTCTCGCCCGGTGCCGACAGCGACATACGCAGCAAAGTGGCGGAGGAAAGCCTGCGGCCGCTCCTGCGCAATGGCGAAGTCGCACGCGCCGTATCCCTGATGAAATTCCTGCCGCAGAAAAACAATCAGGAAATTCTGACCCGAACCATCTCGACCCTTCTCAACTCGAACCCTACACCCGTATCGCTGGATGCTGCTGGGCGAATGGCAGAGTTCCTCACAGACGAATCCGTCCGGGCAGAAACAGTGAACCAAATCGAAGAAGCAAAGGCCGACGCCTGTGAGCCAGTTTTCTGCACCGGAGGAGCCACACCGCTTGACGGCATCCACAGCATCAGCAACGATTCTCAGCATGACCACACGGCGTAAAAAATCCTGGACCGAGAAACTTGCAGATGACAAGGATCTGCCGCGTACGTTTCAGCTCGAAGGCAAAGCTGCTGGCAAGTGGGGCACTGGCAGAATGCTCATCCCTGCCCCGCAGGAGGTCGATGCGCAAATGAAGCGGGTGCGGAAGGGCAAAGTGGTCACCAGCACCGAGATTCGGGCCGCACTGCAGCACCATTCGGCTGAAGCTGTCGATGTCGTATGCCCGATCACCACAGGAATCTTTTGCTGGATTGCAGCCAATGCAGCAGCAGAGCAGCAGGCACAGGGAAGGAAGAATTTCACCCCGTATTGGCGCACACTTAAAGTGAACGGCGAACTGAATCCCAAGTACCCCGGAGGGCTGGACGCCATCCGCGACCAACTCGAAGCCGAAGGCCATCAAATCGAAATTCGCGGCAAGCGGGCATTCGTCAAAGACTACGAAAAGAAGCTAGCCGCGCTGTGATCGCTCCCATTTACCAGCATGGGTGCCACGAATGACTCTAGCGTTAGGATTACAAGCCTCTGGTGAAAGATGAAAATCGAAATCAAAATTCGCGATGGCGGTACATCACTCTGCTTCTCGGGAGCTCGGCATTTGTCGTGGCGGGAGTTTTCATCCTCGTTATGGATTCCTCCGGTCTCCATCGAGTTTCTGGTGGCCCTATGGCGGGTTGGTTGAGCATCATTTTCTTCGGCGGCTGCGCTCTCGTGGCTATCGCACAGATCATCGACTCACGCCCCAGGCTCATCATCGACGATGAAGGGATTCTCGACCGAACTCTCCGCGTAGGCCGCATCCCGTGGTCAGAGATTCAAGGCGCTTACATCCGCACAATTTCTGGCAACGACTTCATCTGCCTCGAAGTTCGATGCCCTGAACAGTATATCGGCGAAGCTAAAGGGATTAAGCAGGCTTTAGCTTAGCCAACGTTAACCGTGCGCTTGGATTCACCCCAGTTTCACTCAACCTTTCGGGCGTCGCAGTCGATACAGCAGACGTTCTCGAGTTCATCATCAAGCGCATCGAGATCTCAACTGAAGAAACGGCCAACGCATCAGCCCCCTCTCCCAGCCTTGCAGCTGAAGATCACTGAACTCGCTGGATCGTAGCTGGAAGCAGCAAAAATCTATCCACACAGCGCGCAGCAGCTAGCGGAACTTGACGTGGCAAGACTTACACGAAACCGAAAGCCGCTCGAATGCAATGCCCGCATCCTCTTGCGAAGCAGGCTTATCGCCGACGAGGGTTTTCCGGAGCTGATCGGCGATTCCGAGTGCTTCTTCGAACTCAGTCTTCATTGCTTCAGGCTGGGAATCCAGATGCCGCGCGGCTTCATTGAATGCTTCCCACAAAAGCACGGCCTCATGAGCGGCTGACATGTCTGGAGCATCACAGGGAGTGGCCCAGTCAGTCTCACTCATGGCCTTCAGTGCGTCGAAGTATCGATCCGCACGTGCCATCGCTGCGGCGAAGGAATCCACTTCTGCCACGGCGACCAGCGCGGGCAGCGCTGCGTCGTCTGCGGGGCGCATGAACGTGGCGACCGATTTCCATAGACCTGCGTAGTCAGGCGATGTGCCGGATTTTTCCAGCAACTGCTTCGCGCCGCCCGGATCGAGCTGATTGGCCGCCAGCAGTGCAATCGCCGCTCCCACCGGGCCGCGATGCTTTCCGTGATGACAGTGGATGAACTTTGGTCCTTCAATGTCGCGCATCAGCCTTGCAAGCGAGAGCTGCGCCTGCTCTGGCACGCCATCGTAGCCGAACGGAATATGGACGTAGCGCATTCCGTACTTCGCGGCCAGATCAGTATCGGGCATTGCCCCATCCACGCTGACGATGGTCTGAATCCCCTGCTGCTGCAGAAAAAGGAATGCGCCCTCTCCCGTCGGCTCTCCACCGCAGTAGACTTCTCCCCCTGCCAGATGAAAATGAGCCGGAGCCG
>JAGROY010000373.1 GCA_020439995.1 Verrucomicrobiia bacterium | reverse complement strand
CTGTTTCCTCCTTTGTGGCGATTTTTGCTTTCGACGGAGCCAATTGGCACTGGCGATCCCTATGACTTCGAGGAGGAAGAGTATACGGGAAACGCAGGTGCTACCATGGAGTACTGGTATCATCGCGCGGCGACCATTGTTTGGCCGAAAGAGACTACGACAGCGCATGCAAGTAACTCGAAAAAATGGCCGTGAGCAAAGGGGCCGCCGAGTTTCCCAAATTCGCAAACCTTGCCAGAGCCATCGTAGCACAGCCGCGCACGCTTTCGACCCGAGGCCTGTCCTGGCTCTCAGCTAGAGGGATTCTACAGCTGGAAGCTCCCGCTCAATGTCGTCGATCGCTTCGTCTGTTGAAACAATTCTGGCGTAGCGGTTCTGGAGGGTTTTGACTGAGGCATCATGCAGCTCCGGCGTGACTGTAGCACAGCCATCGGTGACCAGGGTTACAAGGTATCCCAAATCGCAGGCGTCGCGGACAGTGGTTTCGACGCACTCGTTGGTGTACACGCCGACGATGTAGAGCGAGCTGATACTGAGATTGTTGAGGACGTAGTGAAGGTTAGTCGAGGAGAATACGCCACTGGCGGTCTTGTTGATTACGATCTCATCACCGACTGGCGCGACTTCCTCGAGAAAACACGCTTCGCCCGAGCCCGGGGCAGCATGCAGTTCCAGTCGTTTGTGTCCCTTGCCCCTGTCTCGGCCATCACGGGTGAGGGACTGGATCCTGACATGGATTACTTCCAGACCGTGGGCGCGAAAGCAGTTCTGGAGATTGTGGACGCGTGGCAGCACTGTGTCTCTAAGCCGGTCGAAGTAGTAGCGCATCTGGTCCAGCGGAATGGGCGAGTTCTGGTGATCCCTGAACAAGCCATAGCCCTCAGCGGCGTCGAGATACTGCATATCGATGCAGAGCAGAGCCGTATCCCGGTTGCGCAAATCTTTCTCATGCTTGGGGTTCTCAATGAACGATTCGCGGTAGATCGGACGCAGCGGATCTCGTGAGGGGGATGTCATTTCAGGTGTAATGTTAGTCTTGTGATAGGCGAGTGCTGCGGCACAGCAAGGCAGCTAGCAGCAGGTTCGCGCCTGCGTGAATATCCTCCCATGCAGTCCATTCAGCTGGCGAATGGCTCATGCCTCCTTTGCTGGGAACGAAAATCATGGCCGCCGGGGCGATTTGTCCGACCAACTGAGCGTCATGTGCAGCACCACTTAGCATCCTCCGCGATCGCAACCCTAGCCTATCCGCCTCAGCCTGGAGTAGATCAACGAGCTCCGGTGCAGATGGAACGGGCTGAATCTCACCCTGGATATTGAAGTCAAACTTGAGTCCGCGACGTCTGGAGATGGCCGCGAGGGCGCGCTGGAAAGCGAGAGACAGTTCGCCAAGTGTGTCAGAGGACGGATCCCGGAAATCCAGTGAGAACTCGACAGCGCCGGGCACAGAGTTCGGCGCACCCGGGAGAATCTCGGCCTTGCCAATGGTGGCACGACTGTATTCGCCGCCGTTCTCGTCAAGAATGCGCGGCAGTTCGTGGGCAAAATCTGCCAGGCCCATGAACGCGTCCTTGCGATAATCCATCGGAGTGGTACCCGCATGATTTGCCTCACCATCCAGACGAACCGACCATGACTGCAGACCAGTGATGCTCTCGACGATTCCTACCTGAAGCTGCTGCTGATCGAGGATGGGGCCCTGCTCAATATGGAGCTCGAAGTAGGCGGCGATCTCATCCGGTGAGCGGCGCGCCTCCAGCGCCTTCATTGGATCAAACCCCTGGCCGAGCATTGCATCTTCCAGCCTGACTCCACTCAGATCTCTCGCATTTAGCAATTTGTCAGGAATCAAACTCCCAGTGAAGGCTTCGGAGCCGAAGGTACCACCGAACCGCCCCTCCTCATCACTGAAGGCAATGAGTTCAATCGTGCACTCGGGAACAATGCCTGCCTGCCTGAGGACTCGAAGACACTCAAGTCCAACAATGATGCCGAGAGTACCATCGAGCATGCCTGCGCAGGGAACGGTATCGATATGCGAACCCACATAAATCCTTGGGCGGTCTGTTCTGCCTTTCAGAATGCCCGAAATGTTGGCGGCACCATCTGAGGAGGAAATCAAATCGGCTTCGTCGATGCGGCTCAGGAGCCAGCGCTTTCCAGCCATATCCTCATCCGTAAAAGCCATTCGGTAGATACCGCGATCGCGGTCATTGCGACCAATGTCTGCCAGAGCGAGGATGTCCGCCTTGATCCGCCCAATGTCAGTCGTCAGGTGAAGGAAGCTGGCGTTGCTGTCTGCGTCATCGCTCATTTCTTCTGGACGAATTGCCGATGCAATATGTGCAGTGTGAGGAGATGGTTCAGCAACGTATCCTTGCGAACCAGCGACGTCGCATCGGTGTCTGCACGGTACTCACTCAGGAAACGATCCACTCGCTCCGGTGAGCAGATACCGGCATCCGTGACGGTGGCGTTGCTGAGAAACTCGCCGATCAACTCCTCAACCTTGGCGCGCTTCGAGGCATCGGTGTGCGCGGGAGGAGCCATGAACGCGAACTTCTCGCGGCGATAGAGAACATCTGGAAGTACGCCCCGCACAGCCTCGCGCAAAATGTGCTTTTCCGTGTTGCCTTTGATGCGCAGACTCGGCGGCACTTGTACAGCTGCCGCGGCGAGATGATGATCAAGGAATGCGGGACGCGACTCCATTGAGTTCGCCATGTCGACCCGGTCGCCACCCCAGTTCAGGATTTGCCCTTCGAGCTGGCATTTGCTCCAGGTATACTGCGCTTTGTCCAGCGGATGGCGACCATCCAGCATCTCTTTGTCAATACGTAAAGCGATCTCCTCAAAGGGATCGTAGCCCTGTAGCTCGTGCTGTAAATCATCTGACAGGAGAGGGCGGGCGAGGTCGAGAGTGTCCATCCAAGGTTGAATCCAGGAAGGTGTAAATCCACAGAGCGCATCCCAAGCGGGGTGATTGCGTTCGTTCTCCGCAAGAATCGCTCCCTTGAAAAGGGAATTAGTGCGTTCCAGAGCGGCTTGATACTCGGAGCGCACGGCATCGCTTTCGTGACTAAGCCCGTGAAGAAACATGTCACGCTTCAACGCCGGATATCCGGCAAAGAGCTCGTCCGCTCCCTCACCCGTGATCACGCAGCGGTAGCCGGAATCCCATACCCGCTTTGACATGAGGTTCTTCGCCACGCCCAGAGTGTTGTAGAAAGTGCGCTCGGCGTGCCAGACCGTCTTGATGTAATTTTCCCCATACAGATCCTCCGCCTTGAGATGAATCACCTCCTGATCGGCGTTCATCGACTCGGCCATCTCGCGGGCGATCGGCGCTTCATCGTAAGAATCATCATCGAACGAAATGGTATACGCCTTTGTCGGCGACTGCATCGCACCTGTAGCAAGCCCGAGGATGCAACAGGAATCAATGCCGCCCGAGAGATAGCATCCCACCGGTACATCCGCCTCAAGCCGAAGCACGATGGCGCGGATCAATTCGTCTCGAATGCGCTCGACGTGTTCCTGTTCATCGAACGTTGTTGGTCTGTCAGCTTCAAGGGGAAAATCGAAATCCCAGTAGCGATGCTTCAGGATTTCCAGCGACCCGTTGCGCTTGCGGATGCGAAGAAAGTGTCCGGGGTCGAGCGATACGATATTCTCAAACGCGCTCATGCCTGGCGCGATGGTTTGCATCAGCTGGTGCAGCGCCGCCTTGGGGTCAAGGCGCGTCGGTACATCGGGATGTGCCACCACGGACTTGACCTCTGAACCGTAGACGATGGTCGAACGATCGGGGGACAGCCAGTAGAACAGCGGACGCACCCCGAAGCGATCGCGGATCAGCAAAAGCTCGTCTTCTACCCGGTCATACAGTGCAAATGCAAATTCGCCCCTGAGATGGTCAGTGAAATCGAGCCCAAACTTTCGATAGAGTCCAATCGCGATCTCCGAGTCTGACTTGGTAAGGAAGCGGTCACCTTCCGCCATCAGCGTGGAGCGGTGGCGTTTAAAGTCATAGAATTCACCGTTCGTCGTGAGCACGTACCGCTCATCAACCGCGTGCAGCGGCTGACAACCTCCCTCAAGATCATTGATCGCCAGACGAGTATGCCCAAGCGCAACGCCTGACTCAGCCAGGACGAACTGCCCCATACCATCGGGCCCACGGTGGACGATGCTTCGCAACTGCGTTTCCAGAATTTCCGGAGTGGCCGGACTGAGTGGTTTTGCCGAGAAGTGGCCTGCTATTCCGCACATAAACAATGAGATAAGTTTTCAGATCAGCACTGATCGCTGAATTCAGGTGTCAAAGGTGTCCGGGAGTGTGTGAAGGCGTCCTAACACTGACATCAACAGTGCCTGCCTTACAAAGACAGCCCCGTGCGCCTGGGAGAAGTAGAGATTGTGCCGGGTCTTATCCAGCGATGTGTCCAACTCGTCAAGGCGGGCGAGCGGGTGCAGGATGACCGCACTTTCCTTGATCGGGCTGTCGGAGTTCAACTTGAACCGGCTGTCCATAGAGCGGTAGGAATCACCGAGAAATGCGATGGAATTCATATAGATGACATCGAGATCCGGTAGATGCTCGCGGACGTCATTGGAAACCTCGTAGTCAATATCCGCCTGACGGAGTTGCTCAGTGACATCGGGGCCAAAAGGATCCGCCATCTCTGAGATAACGGTCACTTTCCTAATGTGCGATCTAAAGAGAAGTGCCATCAGCAGGAACGATTTCACTGCTCGCATCGACCCCGGCGTCCCAAGAATCCCCAGATTCAATTTTGCCTGAACTGGCTCGCTATCGATCAACGATGGCCGCCACTTGAGCAGCGCAAACCAGTCGGCGAGCGCCTGGGTGGGATGCTCGCCGGTTCCATTCCCAGCATTGATAAGCGGGATGCGCAGGTTTTCGAGCATCTGCTCAGGTGCCTCAGTTTCCGTATGACGCATGATTACGACATCCGCGTAGGCATTGAACATTTCACCAATATCGGCAAGAGACTCGCCCTTGGCCTGCCCGGTCGTGCGACCGTCGGCTATTGAAATCACTTTGCCGTCCAGACGGAGGATTGCGCTTTCGAAGCTGGTGCGCGTCCGCGTGGAGGCTTCAAAGAACGCCGTCACTGCGATTTTCCCATCGAGTGGATGGTACGGCCAAATTTCGATCTTTTCGAGAATGGCCGCCAGTTTACACAACTCTACGACCTGCTCGAAACTGAATTGCCCTGCTTCGAGAATGCTGATCCCCTCCAACTCGCTGAGGATGCCGAGATCGACTGGATTGTTGGCGAACAAACCCGAAGGCTCCGGCCGGATGGCTTTCGAGCCATCAGGAGGCTCAATATTGGGAGTGATCGCATTTTCCTTCAGGCGCTCTTTCTTGTCTGTCATGTTCCTAAGAATGCTGGTTTTCTTGCCTGCTGCCTTCCGTTGGTCGCGGCGGCTATCAGGTTGTTCGTTACCAGAGAGTGCCTTGTTTCCAGTCGTGAATGAGCAGCGCGACCAGCGTGAGCGCTCCTGCAGCGGTCCAGATCAAAGCTGAGACTACGAGGATATGGATAAATGTTAGAGAGAACATGAGTGATGAACAGGATCAGGATTCACAGCCAAAGGGTGACGGCTTGACGAACCTGGCAAGGATGGTGAACCCCATGGACACCCCCGCCCCGATGAGCGACGCAGTGTGCCAGCCAATTTGAAAGTAGGCGATCACGCCGAGGATACAGCCAGCAAGAATTCCCGTGAGTGCCAGCGGGCGGTTTAACTTTTTCCAGTAGAGACCAGCGATCACTGGCCAGATCAAACTCCCCACAAGAGGACCGGAAATAAACAGTGCATTGATGATCGGCCAATGGGGCAGAGCCAGCAACCAGGCGACCAACGCTACCAATAGAATCACCATTCCAGCAACTCTGCGAAAACTCTGATCGTTCAGCTTTCGTCCCAACAGCCCACCGTGTACATCCTTGATTAGGAGATCCGAAGTAGCCGCCAGCAGGGAATCGATCGAGGACGCCATCGAACAGAACAACACGATCAGAATTACAATTCCCGCTGCAGCACCGAATCCGGCATTGCCCATCACCGCAGCTGCAACAGTCGGGCCGGTCTGATTCTCATCGACAATATTGATGCCTAAAGGAGCCGCCGCGAGAGCGATGAATCCAGCAGCAATGGGAATCGGAAACCAGAGAATACCCGAAAGCAGAAATGCTTTTGGAGCGACACCTTCCCGCATCGCAAAAGCGCGTGACCACCAGACATTGTTATGGAACACCTCACCGAAACCGAACAGCATATTATTGAAAACAGCGAGGAGTGCCGCTGGCATCATGATCTTTAGAAGTGACGGCTGGTAAGTGGAGATGTGAACATAAGCTTGGTCGAAATCGAGCTGGGCAATAACAAGTGAACCGATGAACACAATGCCAATGAGAATGATCAGACTTTGAATAAAGTCAGTTCCAATGACCGCATAAAGGCCGCCGAATAGTGTATAAAGAACGCACACTGCCAGGATAACTGTCATGCCCTGCACATAAGGGATCCCCGCGAGAGCCTCCATAAGATCGCCACCGGCAATCGCCATGCTGACCAGCCACGAGAGGGAATAAAGCATGGTGATGGCGAGAAAGATCGACCACCCGAACCGGCCATACCGGAGTTTGAAAAAATCACCGGCGGTGTACCCCTGCGGCAGCAGTTTGCGAATTCGTATGGCAAAGAATGCGAACAGCATCAGGCCAAAACTGGCCGTTGAATAGGCCAACATTCCCCACACGCCGAGGGTGAGAGCCATCACTGGCGCAAGCATGGTCGTATTCGACGTTACCCACGTAGCCATCGCCGTCGCTGATCCCAACGACAACCCTACATTACGACCAGCGAGCATAAAGCCCTCGGATGTCTGCGCCTTGCGCCCCAGCCAGAAGCCTAGCGCAATCCACAGAGCACCCAGTAAACCAACGATGATCCATCCGGTAGTCGGAGAGATCGAAACAGTCGCGGCAGCCACATAACTGGAAAAATCTAGGAGCTTCATGGAATCGATTTCCCTGTAGTGGTAGTGTCGGAAACTGGTCGCCCGATCGTCATGACATGCCCGCCAATAATGGTGCCAATCGTGGCCAGTACTACCAATCCTCCAAGGGAGAGCAACAGTTTCAACGAATCACGATCAAAGAAAGTGACCGTCGCCAGCAGCGGCGGTGACCAATCGGCCGTTCCCTCAGCAGCAATCCGAAAGTAGTGCCCGCCCTCTGGCAATCCCGTAAGAACCGAGCCCGTATCCTTTCCCCGGTATCGCTCAACGGCCAACGAGAAGTCAGCACTGGACGACTGCTCAACAATTACCGAGACATCGTCTTCGCTGGTGGTCCAAGATAATTTTACCGTCCCATTATCGGAAGCCACTTCGCGCACTGGACTTCCTGCAGCATCGACAAACTCGATATCACCAGCGCCCACGACATCACCGCAAAAGAACAAAGCGAAAACGAAAATGGGGAGGCTGTGATGAAATAAAGGGATTGATCCAGTCCGGTTTTGGTTCTGGTAGAGGTAAAATCAGCAGGTTGCTCGGTCTTAGACAAACACGGCTCACCGTCTGGTCAAGCTTTTTTACACATATGCGAGAGGGCGCACTTTGGGCTGTGCTCGATCCTCACATTGCACTTGAAGATAAATGCCTCTCCTGGATGCGACACCAGCCATGCTGCCTGTGGTGGTCGTGAAAGTGACTGACGGGACATCTGAGGCAAAATCGGCAGTATGACAATCTGTGGTATTTTGATGGTAGTTCTGCCTAATTTTGAACAAGATGGAGCGAATGAAGTCCGAAACAGGAATCTTAAACCGGAACCGAATCGATCACCCGAGTGAATAGCCACCATGAAAAGCTGGATGCACTCCAGCAACTGTTGAATGAACGCGTCCTCGGCACTGATGACGCATCCTTTTTTCTGCTGATTGCGCTGCTGGCAAATGGACATGTTCTGATTCAGGGAGCACCGGGGATCGGAAAAACGACTCTGGCGAAAACCCTGGCCGATGCAGTGGATTGTCGATTCAGCCGGATTCAGTTCACGCCTGACTTACTGCCATCAGATATCCTCGGCTACTCGATGTATCGGCAGGGAAGTGATTCTTTTGAGTTCATTGGCGGGCCGATTTTCAACAACATCGTTCTGGCTGATGAAATCAACCGCACCAGCCCCCGTATCCAGAGTGCACTGCTGGAAGCGATGAATGAGCATCAGGTATCGATCGATGGTGAGACACATCCGCTGCCAGCACCTTTTATGGTGATCGCGACCCAGAATAACCTCTACGCCTCGGGCACATTTCCGCTGCCGGAACCCCAGTTGGATCGCTTTCTGGTATCGATCGAAATGAGACTGCCTATGCCGGAGAAGCAGATCGAGATTCTGAACCTCCACGCAGCAGGCGTGGACAATGATAGTGTGCCAGTTCGCAAAATCCTAACATCCGCAGACATTATCGCGATGCAAAAGGAAGTCCTGAAGGTGGGTGTGCTCGGGAAGGTTCAGGGCTACATTGTGGGAATCTGCGAATCGGCGCGCAATAACGATGGGCTGTGGAGCGGGCTGTCCGCAAGGGCATCGATCGCTCTGATGCGGGCATCGCAGGCGGCGGCATTTCTAGATGGTCGTGACGTGGTGTATCCAGACGATGTGAAGAGAGTCACACCAGCCGTGCTGGGACACCGCCTGCACAGCAGATCGAGCACCAATCTAGCATCTTCCCGCTCGGCAGTTTCAGAAGTCCTGATGGCCACCCCTGTACCGTAACGGCATTCGGCTCCCATGGCGCAAGCACAAGTGGCATCCAGACGAGACAAGAAGCAGAAAATCCTCAACACGCGCATAGCAGGCCGAGGTGCGGTGCTTCTGGTCGCGGGACTGACCGCAATTGCAACCGGGCTTGCAACGAGTGACCCGATAGTCACCCAGTTCGGACTGCTTTTTTTAGTGGTTACCTCAGGGTCCTACTTTGTGTGCAGGCACAATCTGCGCGGTTTGCTGGTTCACAGAACGGCCCCGGATTGCGTTGTCGCCAGTGATGATTTTCGAATCACGGTCACGGTCACGAATAGCAGACGCTGGCTCGATGCCTTTGCTCTGGAGCTGGAAGATGCCGCGCTCCCGTTCTGGAGGAAAGGAATGCTGGTGCGGCAGCTGCGCTGCGGCGAAAGTGCCGACCTCTCGGAAACCACGCGTATGGTGACTCGCGGCGATTTCCCGAGCAAGTCGTGCAAGTTGCGATCGACGTTCCCTTTCGGCCTTTTCCGGTCTGAACTTCGCCTGCGTCCATCACTTGGCATTCTTGTCTTCCCGCGCCCGGAACTCCCTAAACGGCTGCGGCAACAGCTGGAGACGCAACTCTTCGAAGGCGAAAACATCGCACGCTACGAACGCGACTCATCGGGTGAGTTTCACGGCATTCGTCCATTTCAGCCCGGTGATCGATGCCGCTCGATCCACTGGCCCGCAACAGCCCGCCGTAGAACTCTGATGGTGCGCGAATGGGACCGTCCGCAGCCGGAGAAATTCTCCGTCGTCTTCCATTCCTTCTTTCCAGCAGGCAAGCCAGTGCTTCCAGAAGGGTTTGACCATGCGATGGAATTGCTCAGCGGCTTGCTTTTCCACTGCCGGGATTTGCAGATTCCGATGCAGTTAATCGCATCATTCGCCGACTGGAAGCCGATCGATCTCCCCGACCCGCAAGAACTCAAATCGATGCTTGCGCTGCTAGCCCGGGCCCGAATGCGTGCAGAGCATTCTCCCCAGCCGCTGATCGATGCCATCGAGGGAATCCCAGGCCACCATCGCATCTATATCATCAGCAATGTGCCCCTGAAATACTGGTCAAAGGAATTGCCCGACCTCCCCCACCCTGTCGTCTGCCTCGACAATCGTGAGCTGCGCCTGCGGCGGCCCAGACTGCTGAATGTGCGACCATCGGAGGAATTCAGGAATGCCCCGCCATCGCCATGAGAGCCGAAACGATCTACTGCAGCGTCTTACTCGCTCTCGAAGTGCTGCTGGCATTTCAACTGCCAGGCACCCCGGTCGCCGGGCCGACAATAGCTGGATTTATCCTGCTCTTTCTTGGCACACTGGCCGCAAGCCGGGACAATGCCCGGAAGCTTCGCTACATTTACGCCTTCTTTCTTTTTCTGATTGCAGCCGCGACGAACAAGGGATCGTTCGCTCAAGTGACTCTGGCAGTTGCCACAGCCATCCACTACTTCACTCTGACCGAAGGCTTCACTGGAGCACGGCGCTACGCCGTAAAAAAAGGCGAGCCTCTGCCGCTCGATGGGCGCCCGGGAATCTACTCGCTGGCGTTCGGTGGCGCGGTCGCACTCAGCTACCTGTTCCTCGATGGATCGGGCCTGAACCTTCCGTTGTTCGCTAGAGGTTTGTTAGGATTTGTCGCGATCCTTTGCGGATTCGGACTGTGGGACATCGGCTACGTCACCCGCCTCCAGCGCGCCACCCGGTTCCGCAGACCCGCTAAGCCCCTCCGAGTTCGAGCAGTGCAGGCATTGGTGATCGCCGCAGTGTTCGTCACGCTTTTTCTCCTCTTCGGCCGCGCTATCCCGGCCACTGCCTACGCGATTCACCAGACGTCCTCGGAATTTCGAAAAGGTTCAAACTCCCATGGAAAATCACCACTCGCAGCCGATCGAGACCGCACTCCTGATTTCGGAGGATGGCAATCAGATCGGAACCGCGAATCTCAACCGCACAAGGTTCCTGCAGAGGGCAACTTCCGCACAGATCCCAGCCTCTTGCTTGCCATGGAAGTCCCCGATTCCAATGCGAGGGACGCGCTTGTGAACTCACGAATCTACATCCGTGGTTACGCTCTCGACGCCTTTAAAGATGACGAATGGCAGACACCTCCCGACGGTGAAGGTGAAATTCTCCTCGACTCCAGCGATGGCATAGAGGACGGGCGCGTGCAAGTTAGCAACGAGAACGCTCCCCCTGAGTCAGTTATTTTGCATCGCCTCAGGATGCTAGTCCCGTTCCAACAGACACTGCCAGCCATCCAGGGAGTGATGGCCTATCAACTCAAACTGCTTGGGAGAAAGCCCGGTGACTGGCACACCAGTGTCACCCGCGGTGCCGAATTCTACACTGCGGAGTCCGTGCCCAGCATCTACGACGTGATCAAAAATGGCGATCTGCGTGTTTCGGAAAACGTCGGCTCACAGTTCCTTGCGGTTCCACACGGCCCACTTTCGAAGGACATGCATCAATTGGTCGAGCGGCTTCGGGGAGGCACCCTCGATGAGAAAATCGATGGAGTGTTAGGGCTACTGCGGCAGCGCTGCACCTACAGCACCGAGATCACCAATCCTGGTCACTTTTCCGCGCTGCAGAACTTTCTCTACGGCGAAAAGCAGGGAATGTGTATCCACTACGCCACTGCCGCTGCCCTGCTGCTGCGCATCGTCGATGTGCCCACACGGGTTGCCTTCGGCTTCTCTGGTGGAGAATACTACACCGACCAGGAATTGTTCGCTTTCCGGGGACACGATGCGCATGTCTGGGTTGAGGTGCTCGTCGATAATCACGGATGGACGGCCATTGATCCAACACCAATCGATAAAGGCGCGGCTCACAAGCCAATGCTTACCACTGCACCCGATGACTACTTCGACAAAATCGCGCAGACCGCCCCGGAGCCCCCATCTAAAAACAGCGGCGCTTCTGTCTCGCGGTGGCTCAGGAAGCTGCGCGATCTACCGTGGGGCACCATCACGGCGGCAATGTTGGGATCGATCTTTCTGATTGCTTTCGTGATCTCCCGGAAGCAGAGAAGACCGGATGAGTCCGTGGATGGCAGCGCTCTCACATTCAAGGCTCAGGACGCGGAAGACCCTAAATACTTGAAAGATCTCTACCGCCTGTGCGCCAGGAGATTTGGAGTCCAAAAACTGCGATCTGAAACCCTCCTTGAGTTCATCAATGAACTCAAACGTGCAGGAGCAATCGGCAGTGAATTCGATTCGCTCTGCGACTACCACTACAACGTTTACTACTGCGGTGGAACGCGCGACAAAGCCCGCGAGGTTCAACTCCGCGATTCAGTGAAGAACTTTGCCCCTCCATCACGTTAGCGCTCGATCAAGCCGTCGGCACAGCGGGGTACCAGACGTAGAGGAAAAAGTAGACGAGAATTCCCGTAACCGACACATACAACCAAATTGGAAGTGTCCACCGGGCGAGCCGCTTGTGGCGGTCAAAACGCTGTCGCACAGCAGGAATCACCGTCATGATGATTAATGGCAGATTCACTGCTGCCAGGAACATATGCGACCAAAGCATCACATAGTACACCGTCCTTATCGGCCCTTGCCCATTGAAGGTCATCGGTTCCCCTTTGTGATACTGATGGATCAAATAGCCTACGAGAAAGGCTGCCGAGGCCGTGAGCGCGGTCACCATGCACGCAACGTGAGCCCGCTTGTTTCCTCTCTTGATGCAAATCAGGCCGGACACGATAAACACAGTGGCAGTGGCATTGAAGGATGCGTTAAGAACTGGGAGATCCGAGTAATCCATCGATGTGAGATCCCCTCCTATTTCTTTTTATTCTTCTTTTCTTCCAGCGCGTCCGCTTCCTTAAAAACCTTCTCAAGATCTGAGACCATTTTTTCGAAAACAACATCAGACAACTGAGGGTGAAGGACCTCATGACGTCCGCGCACAAGCCCCAAATGGTCAATGATAGCCAAGCGCATGTCATGTATGTAAAGATCGGAGTCGTTGATGCGGTCTTTCTCGGGCACGAACTGCACTGGCATAAAGCCGATCTGGTGGGGATTCGACATATATGCCCGCAGCTTATCCTTATCTCCAGTGATGAACCACCAGTTGTCACCAGTGATTTCATTTGCCTCAGCAAATTGTGTAAGCGTCTCTGGAGTATCATAGTCACCATCAAGGCTGACAGATACGAGATGGAATCGCGGATCTTTGCCAAATTTTTGCTGAAGAACCTTCATCTGGGCAACCACTCCGGCACACCCTCTCGGGCACCGGGTAAAAACGTAGCCGATCACCATGATCTTCCCCTTAAGCTCGGAAAGTTTCACTTTTCTTCCCGACCGTTCAACCGCCTCTAAATCATCCTCGAGCCGACCTATCTTTGGCGGAGGCGCATTGTCTGACATCTGCATCTCCTGCTCCGCCCTGAGCTTGAACATGATGTAGTTGAAGCCCACGACCATCCCCAAGGCGATGATGATAATGATGCCCCAAATGGTCAATGGGTTCACTTTACGCGAGGCAGCGGAGTTACTTGGATCACTCATAGTTCTAAAACTGGTTACGTCACAAAAACAAGAAAAGCACCTAGCACAACAGGCAGATACAGGAGCGTGTAAAAAAACAGCTTCCTCGCGGTGGGGCGATCAGGGAATTTCCACAATCGGAAAGATAGAAACACCATGTATCCCGCAGTAAGAAGCGCAGGAGGAAGAAACCACCACGAACTCAGTCCAATGAATGGCGGCACGGCTGTCGTCAACAAAAGAGCCACACTATAATAAACAGCACGGAATCCGGTAGCCGCACCGGTCTCGTCACTGTTCGACCACATCACAAACCCGCCTTTCACGTATTCCTCACGATACATCCAGTTGATGGCTAGGAAATGTGGCAATTGCCAGAAGAACAGCAGTCCAAACAGAAACAATGCACCCGGTTCGATGAACAGCTCCCAGCGAATTCCATCGCTGCCAGCCCCAGCGGCTGCGGCATAACCGATTACTGGAGGAATGGCTCCAGAAATTGCGCCGACCAGCGTGTTCAAAACTGATCGGCGCTTCATTGGAGTGTAGATGAACAGGTACACCACTAAGGTCACCGCAGCCAGAGCCGACGATTCTGTATTTACCATCTTTCCAAGGTGCACCACTCCGAATCCAGACAAGAGCCATCCCAGAACAAATGCCACTCCCGGAGGAATTCTTTGCGCCGGCAGCGGTCTGCCAGCAGTGCGCTTCATCCGGGAGTCAGCATCGACTTCCATCAGCTGATTAAATACCGCCGAACCAAAAGCTGCCAGAGTGGTGCCCAAAATGGTGTGAAGCAGCAACCATCCACTGAACGGGCCAAGGCCAGTTCGAACACCAACAATGTATCCAGCAAGGGTGGTGACAACCACCAGCATGCTAAGCCTAGCCTTCGTGAGCGACATGAAGTCATCGCGAGTGAAGCTAGCTGCTTCCGTGTCGGAATCGACGACCTCTGTCGCCAGTCCATTTGATTTACTTGGGGAATCAGACATGGCGCGCCGAGGATTCTTGATGAGTGGATAAACCGCTCTGCACAGCACCGGACGATGGCTCCGCAGCGAGAAGCGAACTCCTCTCAACAGCGCTGAAGCCTTTCGCTAGAATAAAAAAAGCACACGACAAAATACACAACCCGGTGAGCACATGGAAATTGGTCACCCAAAAACTCTTCCCTGTCTCGAGCACAAAAATTCCCAGACAAACCTGAACGCAAACAAGAACCACCAGCGTGATCGCAGCCCTAAGCAGAGCTGTCACTTCGGATAGATGCCGAAGCGCGAATCCAGCAAAGGCAAAAACGACAAGGAATACGATGACGGCCCCTGACTTGTGCGTGAAGAGAATCGTCAGATCGAAATTGCTGAAGTCCGGCAGAAATGTCCCACCAGTCGTGACGATATCATCCGCCGCCAGACCTATCCTGTGGGTGTGCCGCATCGTCGCACCTACAATCAGTTGGCCGAAAACCGTCGCGAAAAGGACGCATCCCCAGATACGCAACCAGCCGATGGCCTTTTGGGGCACCAGCGGTCGGGACTCCCACGATTGTGAAGTCACTAGGACCATCAGAAGCAACAAACAAAAAAATGCCTGCCCGAAACAACCGTGAATCACTCCAAACGCATTAGACATTTCGGTAACACGCAGGCCACCCAGCACCGCCTGAAGCTCCACACAGATCAATGCAAGACCAGAAAGCTTGAGCGGTAGCGACCACCGACGTTTTGCCCAGCTCCAGACAAACCAGACGACGACTCCGACTCCGACGATCGCCGCCAAAGCGAACCACGGAGTGGGATCTCCAGTAGCTCGATCAATATTTCCCGCCGCAGCCTGGGAATTGGCGGACTCAAAAGTGTACCCCCGTGACACACCGACAACAATGGCGGCCAGTCCAACTGACAATGCTAAGAACTCGGCGAAAACCCATGCTTTCTGATTGGAAGATCTTAGCCAGATCCAAAGGAAGAGAATAGCTGTGAGTGTTCCAACAAACGAAGCAATCGATCGATGACCGTGCTCCAGCAAGAGCGCTTCCTTGCCTAGCCAGCCGTCGGGATTGACCTGGCCGAAACTAAGCGGCCAGTCCGGAACAGCGAGTCCTACATCCTTGGTCGTGACGGCTGCTCCCCACCAGACGAGCAGTCCAGCAAAGGCAAGAACCACGATGGACAGCCGATGGGGCCCACGCAAGGCTGAAGGTGAATAACGCATTTGACTAGTATACGCACCGGACACGATCCCTGGCTGAACCGCAACCAGAATCGATGCGGACAAAGCCGAAAGGAAACAACTCTTCCCTCAACGGTGCTTCTGCCCGCGTCTTTCAACGCGCAATAACCTTACTGCGCAGACCTTACTGTGCAGCAGACTCAGTCGCTTCAGCTGCAGGCGCGGCGGGAGTTGGACTGTTTTCTTTGAACCACTCAGCATAGGCATCGGGAGTGCGCACGTGAAGCTTTGCTTTCATGAGAGCGTGTCCGGGGCCGCACAGCTGACCACAAATGATGTCCCAGCCCTCTGGAGAACTCATCTTTGTAGGCTTGAACCAGATTGTTGTGGTAACGCCAGGGGTCGCGTCGTGAGAGATTCTCATCGGAACCAACGCCAAATTGTGAATCACATCTTTTGAGGTAATCGAAATGACTACCTTCTTTCCCAACGGAAGAACTAATTCATTTCTCGCGATGAAATCATCAGCGGCGTTTGGGTCCTCCTTGTCCAATCCAACAGGATTCGTTCCACTGATCAAATGGTGATCAACCAGCCCGAACACACCATCAGGGCCCGGATAGTGGAAGCTCCATGCAAACTTCTCACCTACTGCCCTCACTTTCACTACATCATCCCCCACTGGCACCTGATCAACGCGCTGAGCCCAAAGCGGAAACGCAAAACCCAGCAGCAGGATAGCCTCAACAATCACCACACCAATCTCCAAGTGAGTCGATGCATGGCCTGTGACCCCTTCATAGTTTGCCACCTTATTGTTAGACCTGTGGTAGCGAATCAAGACATAAAAGAAAAATATGGACCACCCTACAAATAACAGGAGCATAAACCAGTGCACTACCTCAAGCATGAGATCGACAAGTTCACCGTGCTCTGAAGCTAGTTCAGGGATTCCGATCAGTTGATTAATTATACCCATGGAGAAATAGTCCTATTGGTGATTTGGCGGAAAATTGGATTCGGCGATGCCCTCAGTGAGAGCGCCTTCAGCACACTTGGCCCGGCGCATTAGATAAAAAATAAAGCTAATAATGCTACCAAGAACGATCACAAGCATCAGAAGCATAAAAAGAATCGCAGAATTGCCCGCCATAGCGATCCTGGCATCACCATTCGGGATGCAAGTGGCGCATCCCAGAATATTTTGAAACGTAGCGAGCATCATATTCTTTGCGATTAGAGGATAATTTTGCGGCTTTTCTTAAAGACAAACCAAACTCCGTAAACCACGAGAGACAGACCCGCCACGGCGCTAATCCATCCGGAAATTCGGAGAGGCTCAGTAACGACATAGGGCGGAGCCATAAAACTCCACACAGCGAACCCCAAACTGCATAACGCAGCCAGCACGATAAATACGATGTGAAACCCCTTGAGCGACATGCCAATTGCTAATGGTAAAAGGAAAATGTGATTGGATCCAGCTTGGCCAGCACGAACAATGTCATCATCCCGGCAAAGAAGATCATGGTAAATAGAAGAAACTTATAAATCAGCTTCTTCTCCGAGTTAAGGTGCATGAAAATCAAGGCGACCAGGCTCGATTTGAAGGTTGCTATGGCAAGCCCTGCCGCAATGTCAGAAGGCCCAACACCAGGGGTTCCGAGATCTATTGTGGTCATCAGAACGGTGACACCTGTAAAGATCAATAAGACACAACCAATGAAAAGGTATAGCTTTTGATGTTTACGGATTTCTTCGGGATTACTTGCCATAACGCGGAATTACAGGTGATTAAATAATAGAACCTAGAACAGGTAGTAGAGCGGGAACAGGAAAATCCAGATCAAGTCAACAAAGTGCCAGAACAAGCCTGCGACCTCGACGCGGTTGGCCAGGTGTTCAGGATTCTTCTTGTAGAGCCAACCGTTAAAGAACAGCATATACCCCATTACAAGAGCACCACCGATCACGTGCAGACCGTGAAGCCCAGTCATTAGAAAGTAGATCGCATAGTAAGGATTGTATCGAGGCGTAAAATTCGAGTAGAAACGTTTTTCGCTTCTAGGGATGACGACCTCAGGATAATGATGAGAGCCAGGCTCGACCGTTGCGAGTCGGAGGCCCACGCGCTGGAACTCCACATTCTCAAGCGCTTTCGCTTTGTCAAACTCTTCATGCTCGCGAAGGAACTCGTCCATCGTGCTGCCGTAGTGTTTAAGGAATTTCCCCTTCCATTCCTCCCAGGACTCACCTTCGGGTGATAATAAACCGAAGAAGGGAGAATTCTCAATGTCCTTCGTCATCCGCATGTCGATTCGGTCAACACCGAAGACAATACTGTCATTGGTCATCTTACCTTCAAGGGTTGTCCCATCTCGAAAGGTCAACTGCGTGTCATTGTATCCCTTTTGCCGACGCTCATGGACATTGAACGCGAGAGGAGCACTCGTCAGCTCGAGACGAACTGCTGCCAACTCTTTCTGGCGAGCCGCTTTCTTGATCGACCTCAAATTTCCAGAATCCAATTCAAACTCCGCGGGAAGATCACTGGCCGCATCTGCTCCATCCAACTCCAGAGGCTTCTTCACCATCACAGGAGCATCGTCACCATCCCTTTCGTTGAGAAACTTGAGATCAGAGGTGGCGGTGGTAACCGTAATTGCAGTGACATCGTCGAATGAAATCAGGTCATCGACAGGGTGTCCCTCGAGAACGGTTCCATCGTTCAACGTCACACCATAGTGTGCAAACTTGCCCGAGTACTCATAAGCCTTGATGCACATGAAGATCACTGCACAAGCGAGCGTAATCGACATGCAGATCTTGTAGCGGGTATACATCCGCATTTTCAGCGAAGCCCACGCAAACACCACGGTAACGCTCGAAATAATGAGGTTCATCGTGTTGAGAAAGCCTGGCAGAACTTTCAATTCATGAACTGGCCATGGAAAATCCGCACCCATACGAAGGTAAACGTAGGATGAGAACAGGCCGCCGAAGAGCATGACTTCAGATGCGAGAAAGAGCCAGATACCAATCTTTGCGTTCCAAAGTCCGGTATCAGATCTTGCAGTTACGGTATAGGGAATTTCCATCAGCTAGTGCGCAATGTGCGGCGTGGATTAATGCGTAAGTAGAATTCGGGTAAGAGAAGGTTCGGAAAAATGCCTACCGGATCAATGTGACGATGAAGGCGTTTTCGCCGGAAGACTCGCGGGGTCTACCGGGGGATCCGGTTCAAACTGAGGGGTATAGTCCCGTTCAGCACCAGGGACACTGTATTCGTACGGGCCGCGGTAAACCACTGGCTCACTTAAAAAGTTTCCATGCGGTGGCTTGTTGGGTGCTGCCCATTCCAGAGTTGTTGCTTGCCAAGGATTGTCCGTAGTCGCTTTGCGACCGAAGATCAGGCTTCCAAAGAAATTCACAATGAAGAATACCTGGGCAATCGCAAGACCATAAGCTCCGATGCTAATGTAGTCATTATAATGAATGTAATCAGCGGAAATTTGCTCGAAGAACTTGCCGCCATCATACCAACGTCTGTGGAAACCTGCCATGCCCTGCACAAACATTGGGAGGAAAATAACGTTCATGCAAATCAGTGATGGCCAGAAGTGAAGATGGCCCAGAACATTACTCATCATCCGACCAGTGGCCTTTGGATACCAGTAATAAATTCCCGCGAACAAAGCGAAAATCGTCCCTGGCGCAACGATGTAGTGGAAGTGAGCGATGACGTAGTAAGTATCGTGGAGGAATAAATCAATGAGATTGAACGCCAGCGGCAAGCCGGTGAGACCTCCAAATCCAAACATTGGCAGGAAGGCCGTAGCGAATAACATCGGCACGGTGAAGCGAATCGAACCTCCCCAGAGAGAGATCATCAAACACGTTAGAAGGATCACTGACGGAACCGAGATGAGAACGGTGGTCGTCTGGAAGAAAGTCGAGATCATTGTTCCCATTCCCGTCAGGTACATGTGGTGAGCCCATACAATAAAGCTCAGGAACCCGAGGGTCATCACACCGTAAACCATCGATTTGTATCCCCAAAGCGGCTTTCGAGTGTTGTTTGGCAAAATCTCCGAGACGATTGCGATCCCGGGCAGAAGCAAGACGTAAACTTCTGGGTGAGCAAGGAACCAGAACAAGTGCTGATAAAGGATCGGACTACCTCCCCCGCTAATATCAAGAGGGACTCCTCCTTCAGTGAGGCCGGTGGGAAGGAAGAAACTTGACCCCATCAAACGGTCGGAAAGCTGCATCAAAGCGGCGACCTCAAGGGGAGGGAACGCCAGGAGCAGGAGGAAACCGGTGACGAGCATCGCCCAAACGAAGAAGGGCAGACGCATCCAGGTCATTCCCTTGGCCCTGAGATTGATAATCGTTGCGATAAAATTGACGGCTCCCAGCAATGATGACGAAATCACAAACACCATTGCGAGTAGCCATTGAGTGGGCCCAGTCCAGAAGATCGACTTGCCATCAACCTGAAGTGTTGTCGCAAGTGGTGAATAGTTTGTCCATCCCGCTTGAGCGGCGCCCGTTGGAATAAAGAAGCTCATCATCATGATTACGCCACCAATGGCAAACACCCAGAAGCTCCACATGTTGAGTCGTGGGAAGGCCATGTCTGGAGCGCCAATTTGCAAAGGCGTGACGAAGTTACCGAAAGCCGCAAATCCTAGCGGAACGACACCCATGAAAACCATGATCGTCCCGTGCATCGCACCGAACATATTGTATAGATCCGGGCTAATCACGTGGCCAAACACAGGAGCACCAGTCGCATCCGTGATCGGATTTCCTGAGCTATCAATGAGAGCAGTCATTGGAGCCCAGCGATCCCAGCTCCACAGCTTGTGATCAAAAATCCCGAGATTCTGGAGAATCCCTCCAAGCCATTCAACCGGCATCAGTGGCATCCTCAGGACTAGCGGCATTTCCTCCCCAGGGTTGGCGATAGAGAAACGCATCACCAACATCAGGTAGAATCCAAATAATAGGAATACCAGTCCAGATATCCCGTACTGAATGCCAATCACTTTGTGATCGGTGGAAAAGACATATTTCTCGAGGAACGTCGGATTGTGATGATCGTGACCATGGTGATCCTGATCGTCATGTGCCTCGGGGTGGGTAGGGTTCGCGTCCATCAGATATGGTTACGTTGTTCGGTTCGGGAGGAGAGAAAATTATTTAAGAGCATTGGCGGCGTCGAATTCAAAGTTCGATACTGCCTTTCCGTCAATCACTTCAATTTCAACTGTAATTGGATTGGCAAATTGATGATGGTGAGCTTCCAGCTTGTAGGTTCCATCTTTAAGCCCGTAGGGAATCTCGAATCGACCGTTGCTGTCAGTCACCGCAAAATGATTGTTCCTCAGCACAAAAACCCAGGCGCGCATCCAGCGATGGACATCGCACTCCAAACGATAGACGCCAGACTGGTCAAAGCGGTGAATGTGGCGGCTGCCCTTGTTCGGCTGTCCGTAATTTTCGATATTGGATCCGCCGTTAAGAGTGCCGAGCTTGTGCGAGACGACCCTCACATTGTGAAATGTCTCATCCCCATTCTCAATCAATGCACTCTGCCCAACGCTCATCGCAGAAACATGAGGAAGATATACACACCCTGCTTGCCGAATTTCAATTGGAGTCTGAGGAATCGGAGTAGACGGGGCGTTAACCACATTTACCACGACATCCTGAAGTCCACCAGTCGGCGAAATCTTCCAACGCTCCGTCATGATTTCACCGTGAGATTTACAAAAAGCATCTCCTCCTACTTTGACCTGAGTGTCTGGATTCACAGGCTGGCCTGACAAAACTACCACTCCTGTAATGGATACCGTTCCCTTCTCAAATCCGACCAGCTCGCTCACTGGTGCAACTGGAGAATCACTCGATCCAGATTGCTGGGCTCCATCGCAACTGACACACACCAACCCAGCCAGAGCTCCCGCAACTGCGGATGCTCTAAACTGGAAGAAAGGATGATTCAGAAGACACATTTGGTTCTGGTTAAAGAGAAAATCTATTGCGCATCAGCAGGAGCCGCTGCACCTGCCGAATCGGGAGCCGCCTGCTCGTCGTCGCCCCCGTAGCCGCCGACCTTGGGAAGCATTTCCCCTTCAGGTACAGTCTTTTCGAGTTCATCGACTGTCCATGGTGCAGTACGATCCTTAAATTCATCGTAGACGAGCTGAGTTTGTTCTGGAGTGACAAGGCTGGCACCACCGCCCCAAGTATGCCGTATAAACGACATAATATAGGCCATCTTCTTGGGAGTCAGCAGTGGTCCTTGGGCTGGCATGTTATTATTGTAAAGATTCCCTTTGACCGTAATCGGACCAACAAGACCACCGTGGATGATCATCGCCATACGTTTGTCCGATCCTTTAACCCATTCGGAATCGACTAAAGGTGGATAAATTCCAGCTTGCCCCTGCCCTGCTGGTTGGTGACACGCCGCGCAGCCAACGCTGCCGAACAGCTTCTTGCCCTCCGCAACTGGATCCACCTCTCCACCACCTCCTGCGGGGATCAGGCTAGCGTCAAAATCCGGCGCCTTTGGGGCCTGACCACCATCGTGATAAAGACCAAAGAAGCCTCCGGCCAGCAGCAAAAGTGGCGTTAAAAGGAGATAAACTCCCAATGATACGGGTTCATTGCCAGGCTCGCGAATGTCCTTCTCGCGTTTAACCGACTCATGAACACGACCGACATTCATCGACTCAGAATAGTCAATGTTCCTCAGCGTTGGTGTCGATGGATCACTCATGAGTAGAAGGTTCGTTCGGAAAAATCGTTTTGTTCAATTGGAAAACAATATCGTCAGAGGCTATTTCGCCTCGGCATCTGCGACGACAGGCTTGGAAGGATCGGTGTAATTCTTTTTGAGAGCCATCAGATAATCGACCAGAGCTTCTGCATCGCCAGTGGGAATGACTTCATAGCCAGGTTCAGGGGCCAAGTCGCCAGTCAGAGCGAGTGCCCGCACTGACGGGCCGTTCCCTTCTATTTTCCGAGTTTTGTAAAGGAAACGGTAGGGCGGCATAATCGAAGATGGCTGGGCAATCCTCGAATCATAGATCATCAAGTGCATCTGCTCCCTAGAGCCATAGCGGTATGCGACGTTGCTCAGATCTCCTCCCAGGCGACGAATACCCAGAACTGGATAGTGCCCCGCCAAATAGTCACGCTGATTCGTTGGCCGCGTCTGCAACGGTGCCATTGAATCGAAAACTGATCCCCACTCTCTCTTGTAAGAATCCATTGCTACCCTGGGATCACGGATGAGCTGGGAATGACACTGAGCACAGCCTTCGCGAACGTAGATCTCTTCCCCTTTTGTTTTACTGCCAGAGGACAATGGCGGGTAGTAGCTGACGATGTTGCCTTTGCCATCTTCGCCGATTACCTTCTGTCCATTCTCATCAAGTTCGTAAACAGGGAGAGGCGCGAGCCTGCTCATTTGAAGCGTCGGAACAATAAGCAGGAAGAACCAAGGCAGGCCAAAGGTAAGGGCAAGCCCGACTAAAAATACGCGAAACTTATTCATGCTCCTGCACCTCCATCTGCGAGTTGTTGACCAGCGTGATGAACCTGGGGATGCCCCAGTAAAGTTGGTTCGTGTGTGCGGCGACCGAGTCTAAATAACATCATCAAAAAATGAAGAACGAACACGACGTTCGAAAACAGGATAAATGTGGTCCAAATGAAGCTCTTGCCTACGAGGAAAGATCCACTGGTGCCCGCGGCGCTTATAGTACTACTGTCCCAAGCCTCAAGGGATATTCCCTGCCAAATTCCACCAACTACCAGCCACAGTCCCAAACCGATGGCTCCGTAAGCGGAGGGCCAGAAGTGAAGTTGAATCATCCTGCGTGACAACCACTCACAACCAACGATCCGTGGAAGAATAAAGTAGATCGCGCCAAACATCATCATCGAGAAGAAGAAGTAGAGCGAGATCATGTTGAAGCCATCTTCCGCAATGGTGAAACTTGTGGTGCTTCCGAAGATGGCGTTGAATGCGCCGACCAAACAGGTGACGGAAAAGCCAATGGCGCCGAAAAAGGTGAACCGAAGAGTTGGGCTATATTGTATCAATCCATGGTGACCGCGGACAGTCATGAAGTGGTTGATACCAATTGCGACTACCGGGATCAGCATTAAGATCGCAGCAGAACCGCTTATTGCTGTCAAAAGAGGAGGAAGCGGTCCCCCAAGAAACTTCTGCAACCCCGTCCAGGCCCCCACTCCTGCAATCGTCCAGAAAGCTACCATCGAGAGACCGTAAGAATAAATACTGCGTCCAACGATTTTGGGTATCATGAAGTATGACGATGCCAAACCAATAGGGACGAAGAAGAGGTAAATCAGTGAACTCTTATACCAGGCACCAGCAGCAGATTTCATCACACCAGGCACAGGCAAAACATGAATCATCATGTTGGCGGTGAGATAGATCCAAGGAAACCAGAAGCATGCAGCAACAATGTACCACTGGGCCACATATGCATCGCTGCGCTTACGAACCTGAAACATTACCACCATCCAGATTGAGATTGCGCTGTATGCAACAAACAGCAGCGGCCAGACAAATTTTGGAAATTCCAGAAATTCAAGGCTGTATCCCTGCCCTGCAAGAATCCCCAGCACACCGAGAGAAACACCTAAATTCCACAGGTGCCCTGCAACAATGAGAGTGACAGGATTTTTCAATTCCACCCTCGAAAGCCTGGCCATAATCCAAATGGCAACCGCAATGCCAACTTGGAAACACCATCCGTAAACGAAGGCATTGATGAAGGCTGGCTGCACTCGACCAAAATTCAAGAAACCAAGCCAATCCCAGTCGAGAAAGCCAGGGCTGTGTTGCTTAATCGATGCGATCACTCCCAGCAGGATCGATACTGCCAGCCAGGCAACACCACTTGTCAGGAAAAAGACCACCGGCAAGCGTGTGCTGCGGTCGATAGCAGCCCGCTCGAGATGATCCTCGACCGTTCCGGTATTCGATTGGTTTACAACTGTGGATTCAGATGTCATTCGGGTGTCTGGATGACTTTAATAGAAGTCGTAACGATAATTTACAGTTCGAGGAGTTCTGATTCGGCAGGATCGTGCTTCTTCTCAGTGGGATTCTGAGCTTGCTCAAGGGCAGTAGGACTTCCGGGCACCACAATCGCCGACTGTGCAGCCTTACTACCACTGAGACCTTTGGCAGCAGTTTGTGGATCGATGTCGGCAACCGTCGTTGCGGTTTTACGAAAAGCTTCAAGCTTCTTTGTCCGAGCTTCGGCTGCCGGTTCCTCTAATTGCGTCCAAGCGTCGTCAGTCCCAACCAACAGGATAGCACCTGTAGCCAGTCCAAAACTGCCGAACAGTGCAGCCGTGACAGCAAAGGTCACGAAGCGGTTCAGCGGAGTATCTTCAGATGCAGCCATGGTGGATTTGTGGGTGAATTCGACTTTGAAAATCAGTTGGTGAGTTTAATGGATTCCTCAAGCCGCGGGTCTCCACAAGGGTAAAGGCTATAACGAGAAATGAATCGAAGGAAAATGTAAGCAAGGATAGAAACCACCGTAACCAGCGCAACAATGTCGCCAATCCATGCGTGCGGCACAGTTAACGGATTCGCCATATCCTCAATCAAACCTTGCGCAGCCATCCGTCGCCCACGCATCGGAATGATGATCCAATAGAGATCAAGAAGGTGTGCACCAATCAGCCACCCGGAAACGATACTTACTTTGAGAACGTTTTTCTTCACCGAGCGAACAAGAAGGACTACGAATGGGATCAAAAAGTGGACCACAAGTAACAACATACTGACATACTGCCATCCGCCAGTGTTTCGAATCAGATAAAACTGCGTCTCCTCCGTAATGTTCGCATACCAGATCAGGAAATACTG
>JAGROY010000372.1 GCA_020439995.1 Verrucomicrobiia bacterium | reverse complement strand
ACCCTCGCGAATCGTGAAAGTTGGGTTAGTCTGGCAAGACAGCGTCTACTTCGACGCGGCGGTTGCGGCGGCGGCCGGCTTCGGTGGCGTTGTCGCCGATGGGGCGGGCGGGGCCGACGCCTTTGTAGGTGATGCTGTCTTTGGGAATTCCGTTTTTGATGAGGAAATCGGCGAGACCTTTGGCGCGGCTTTCGCTCAGACGCTGATTGGCTTCGAGCGAGCCGATGGTGCAGGTGTGTCCAGTGATGTCGAATTTTGCGGTCGGATACTGGGCGATGATGGCTTTTGCCTGCTTCAGGATGCGCGCTTGTTCGTCTTCGATCGATGCGGAATTGAGCGCATACCAGATAGGATCGATCCGTAGGAGCTGCTCTTTGACATCCAGCGCCGCTTTCAGGGCTTTGGCCTTGTCGTCTTTCGCCTTGTCGAGTGCACCTTCCAGTTCATCGATACGGGACAGCGCTCCAGCGTAAGCGGTATCGACTTCTTTCACCTTCGTTGCCAGCATGGCGACGGCTCCCTCGGATTCTTTGAGTGCTTCCTGATATTGCGCGGCCTTCAGTTGTTCTGCTTTGACGTTCGCTTCAAATTCTGCCGCCCTGGCAAGCGCCTGCTCCAGCGTGGCATTGTCAGCACCCTGAAGTTTCGCAAGTTCCGCCTGGAGAACTCGCACCTGATTGGTAGCGGATTCGAGGTCGTGTACCTTTTCTTCGCGTTCTGCCATCTTGGCGAGCAGCTCTTCCATCTGGCTCTGGCAGTCAGACTCCTTTGCTGCGAGCGCTTCCTTCAGAGCGATCGTTTCGGCATTGAGCACCGTTGCCTTTTCCAGATCCGCAGACAATTGATCCCGCTCCTGATTCGCGGCGTCCAGCGCGGCTTTCATCGCTGACAGTTCGTTCGCAAGCTCCTGGGAATTCTGAATCTGGACGCTCTGCTTTGCCATGATCTCCCCCATCGAGGCAGCATTCTTCTCTGCGGCGATCCGTGCGAGATCGATCCGGTCGCGCTCCATCTTCACTTCGGCCAGTTGCTTTTTGAGATCTTCGAGTTCGCCTGCATTTGAGACGCGTGCATTTCTTTCTTCTTCCACGAGTTGACTCAGATTTCTGACCTGCTGGTCGAGGGCGGATTTCTCCGTGCGCAACTGGGTTAGAACATCGGCGGCCTCCTGCGCTGCGATCTCGGCTTTCGAACGCTCATCGATGGCCATCTGCAGGCGAGTGTCGACTTCCCCCAGGCGGGTGTTCGCCATGACGAGCATTGCCTGCTTGTCGTTAAGTTGCTTCTCATAGGCCATCTCCTTTTGTGCGAGCAACATGCGGAATTCCTGCTCCTTGCGCGTGACTTCGAACCGGAGCCGGTCCAGCTCAAGCGCGGCTTCCTGGAACGCATTCTCGGCATTCTGCTGTGCGCTCAATGCCTCCACACGGGCACCGCGAAGCTGCTGCACCACTGTCAGGGCGCTGTCCGTGGCAACGTTGGAACGTTTGCGCTCAGCTTCCAGGCGGGCCAGTCGGTCTTCGGCTTCCGCTTTTTTGATCTTCAGCTGATCGAGATCGTTGAGCTTGCGCCGGAGTTCCTCAGCTTGCTTTTCGACCCCTTCAAATTCGCCCTTCAGTTTCAACAATGCCTTCTCGGCAGCGCGACGGGCAACGGTATCCTCGTTGCGCAACTCAAGTAATTCCCCGATGAACGTTGCGGCGTCTTTCAACGCGGACTCCGCCTTCAGCTTGCTTCCGGCCACATTCTCGGCGTAGGCGCGAACACGCTCGATCTCGGCCGCCTTGTCTTCGAGAATGGCAATGCGCTCGCGGGCAGCAGCGAGTTCCCGCGCCAGTGCGGTACGCTGGTTCGTCTCAGCGATCCCCTTCTCCCTGGCTGCTTCCAGCTCCACTTGCAGCTCGGACACGCGGCCTTCGAGCTCCAGCTTTTGCGCGTTCACTTCCCTGGCAGCGGCGGAGAGTGATTTGATCGACGCCTTGCCTTCGGCAATCGTCTGCTCGCTGACTTTCATTTTGCCTTCAAAGTCGGCTTTCAATTTCTGGGCATCGGCGAGCAACTGCTGCTGCGCCTTGCTGGATGCTTCCTGCTCGTCACTGCGCTTTACCAGAAGGGACTGGAGAAATGCGGCCGAGCCGATGAGTGTTTCCTTTGCCGCGTTGCCGCTGGTTTGCGATGCGACTAACAATGTATCCAACCGCTCAATGTCCTGAGTCTTTGCCGCGAGTTCGGCTTGGAGTTGACTGAGATGCCCTTCCAGATCGCGCACGCGCGTCTGTTCAGCTGCCAGCGCTGATTGCAGCGATGCCCGCTCGCCTGAAAGTGCATCGCGGTCGCCAGTGAGCGATTTCAATTGCGCTGACAACTGCGCGGTGGCGGCGTTCGCAGCATCGAGAGCAGACCGGCGGGAATCGAGTTCCTGTGTCAATCCGGCGAGCTGCTTTTCCGTCTCTGCCTTGATCACGAGAGCGGCAGACCGCGCTTCCTTTTCGGATGCAAGTTCAGCGCGCACGGACGCCAGATCCGATTCCTGCTGCTTGCCAGTGGCCGTCAGATCTGCGATGCGCGCATCACAGGCGTCTTTCGCAGCGAGCAGATCGCGGATGACTTTGTTAGAGTCCTCCAGAGCCGCTTTGGCGAGCGTCCTCTGCGACTCGAGTTCTTTAAAGGAGACGCGCAGGCTTTCCAGCTCGGAGGTGCGCTCGGCCAGTGTTTTTTCGCTTGATTCAAATTTCGTCTGCAGGGCTGCGTTTGCCGCGTTGGCCGCCTCGAGCGATGCTCCAAGCTCCGCAAGCTTGCGATCGACGTTGCCCTTGTCGTTTTGCAAGGTGGCCAGTACCGCAGCTACGGCAGTGGCATTGCGTGCGGCGTCACCAGTGGCCTTCTTTTGCTGCTCGAGTGAATTGGACAGCTTCGCGATTTCACCGCGCGCCGCAGCCAGGGCTTTTTGCTCCACTTCACGGCCGCTTTTCTCAGCTTCCAGAGTTTTGCTCAGATCTGCCAGTTGGGTCTGCTGCCCGTTCTGTCGGTTGACGACTTCCCGCAGCATGTCCGCAGTGTCTTTCAGCGTCGCTTCCACGGCGAGCTTGCCGCTTAAGAGTTGTGATGACTCAGCTTGTGCCGCAGCCAGTGCGGTCTGACTCTCCTGCAATCGGCCGGTCACAGTAGCCAGTTGCTTTTCAAGTTCAGCGATGCGCGCCCGGGCATTGGAAAGTGTCGCTGTTGTCTGCCCTCCTTTTGCCTCTTCCTTTGAGATCACATTTTTCGCATCGCTCAGCTGAACCTTCAGGCGATCCTGACCAGCGAGGAGTTCACTGATGACTTCGCCTGCTTCCGTCAGCGCGCGCTCCGCTGCGATGCGGTTGCGTGACTCACCTTTCTGTTCAAGCAGCAGCTGATTGATGTACGCGCCAGCATCGACGAAGGCATTCTGACGAACTCCGACTGCACTCCTCGCTTCAGCCAACTGACCTTGCAGCGCTGACAGTTCCGCATCCTTTGCCGCGAGTTGCGATTGATAACTGCGGCGCTGAGCTTCCAGCTGATCGGCGAGGCCTGCGATCTTTTTGTCTGACGCTGCCTTCTCGTCCCGTAGTTTTGCCAGTGACTCTGCGGCGCTGCGCAGCTTTGCGCCCAAGGCATCGGCCACGGTGTTTCCCTGGGAAAGCTCGTCTTTCAGCTTTGCCAGGTTCTTCTCAGCCCGTTCACAGGCTTCCTTGATTTCCTTGCTGATGTCGCGCTCGGCGCCGACCTGCTTGCGCAATGCATCACGTTCTTCTTCGATCGCCTGCTTCTCTTTGAGCGCCTTTTCAAGTGTGGCGCTCAGAGATGCCTCTGCCTTTCCTTCCGCTTCTTTCTGGGAAGTGACCGCACTCTTCAGCTGTGCCTGAGCCTCGTTACGCTGGGCGGACAATTGCTGGATCATGACGCCGGCGTCGATCAGCTGTTTGAGGGCGCGCTCTTTTTCCGCCTCCAGCTCGGCATGTTGACTGGTGAGCTTTTCCGCCTCGGCAATTTGCTTCTCAAGCATCTTGATGCGCTCCCGGGAAGCGCCGTCATTGCCGCGGCCCGCTTCACCGAGCTTTCGCTTCAACTCACTGATCTCGGTCAGGGCAGCCTCTTTCTCGGCTTTGAGCTTCGCGATTGCCTTCTCGCTTTCGGCCTGCTTTTTCGCAGCCTCGTCCAGTGCCTTCGCCTTAGCCACATTGTCCGCGACAGCTTCCTCTTTCAGCTTCCGGTCACGCTTCATCAGCGCAAAAGCTGAATTCTGATCCTTACGCGCCTGCTCGAGATCCCGCTTGAGCCTGGCTTCAGATCTCGCCAGTTCGTCTTTCTTTTTGTTCGCCTCCCCCAGCTTCTTGTCGAGATCCGCCTTTTCGGCAGTTAGCTTCGTCGTCTCTTCTTCGAGTGCCTTCCTGTCATCGCCAGATTTTTTGGTGAGCGCTTCCAGCGCCTTGCGCGCCTCTGCCAGCTCGGCACCACATTTTTCGTGCGCCTTCCGAATTTGCTCAGTTTCTTTCACCGCTGCTTCCAACAGGTCTGCCAGGCGTGCCGCGTTTTTCTGGGCGGACATCAGCTCGCTGATTTTCGCATCCAGCTCCCCTTTCAGCTTCTCAATGTCGGAGGTAGTACTCGCACTTCCTTTTTCTTCCAGCTTTCTAGTCGTCTCCTGCACTCGGGCTTCGAGTGCCCCGATTCGATCCGACCGCTTTGCGAGTTCGTCGGTGGATTCCTTTTGCAATTTGTCGAGCTTTTCTTCCGCTGCACGTAGTGACTCCCGGCACTCCATCGCCAGCTTCTCGGCGTCCTGCTTCCTCCTCAGGGCTCGGCGCAGCAATTCGATGTCCGACTGCGCACGCGCTAGTTCTGCGCGGAACTCTTCCGCAGAGATCTGTGCTTGGGCCGGTTCACCCGCCCCACCGTCCTGGCCCGCCGCTCTCCCGGCTCCAAGGACGATCGACACAAAGATCCATGCAATCGTGATCGCTCGATTTTTTCTCATAGGTAGTAGTAGAAAAGGATAATGCGGGAAAATAATAGTTTTCCCGTTTTTCTATAAAGCAGAATATCAGGACCCGCAAACATTTAAGAACTTCAAGTGATTATTTCCATAAATCCCACACATATTTAACAATAAACGATTTACGGCAATTTTTCTGATTTTTGATGACAATTTAGATTGATGATTTACCCGCTGAAGCTGCAAATGAATGTGATTTGTCAATATTCAGCGGCATTTAGATCCGCAGATCATAAATATTGAAATTTATATAATTTCCGTTACGTTGAGGAGCTAAGAATGGCTTCCCCGGGAAACAATGCAACGGGGTCGGATATGGTTCCGACCCTCGATCTACTGGCTCTAGTGCGACCGATCCTCAAGCGGTGGCTGCTGGTGTCGGTATGTGTGTTTGTGTGCCTGGGTGCGGCGGTCGCCTATTTGACGAAGACGACGCACTTTTATCGCGCCGTTGCAGTTCTGGAAGTTGCTCCATTGAAGAAAGGCGTCGTAAAATCGGAAGATCATCTGGCCGAAGAATCGCGCAATCTGGAATCGATGAACACGCTGGTCGCCCGGCTTACCGGCCCGGAGTTGATGGGGCGCATCGCTGATCAGTTTGTATTGGGGAGTCAACCGGATCCTGCCCTGACACCACCGCCTGGAACCGAGAATCCGAGGGAACACGTGGCCGAGACACTCGAGAAATGGATCTCGACCGAACTTCAACGTGGTACTCATCTTATCAATCTTGCGGTGTATCACCCTGACCGGGAGCGGGCGAAGCAACTGGCACAAGTGGTCATCGACGAATTTCAAGCTTTAAGCGATGAGCAGCGGATTGCTGAAGCCGAAGCCGAGCGGGCGAAACTACAGGAGCGCGCCGCCAATATGAAACTCCAGCTGGAGGACACCGAACGCCGACTTCAGGATGCCAAGAAGGGCCTGGGAGTCGACTTCGTGGCAGGCAAGATGGAGATGGAAGACGAGGGAGTGAACGCTATTAGGAAGGAACTGTATTCGGTGCGAGCGCAGCGGATGCTGGTTCAACCAAAAGCGCAGAAACTCATGGACAGTATCCGCGAAACAGGGGCGGTGTCGCCTGAGGCTGCTGCGACCATTCCTGAAATCAGCAACCGCCTGGACGTTGGCAATTTAAATCAGGAGCTTGCGACAAAGGAAGCTGCCTTCCAGCAACTGACCACCCGCTACGGACCAAAGCATCCGGAATACATTCGCGCCCGCAATGCACTCAACGCGGTCAGGGAACGCGTCGACAGCCTTCTGATAGCAGCGGGCACATCCGTAATCACCGAGTATGAGTCCGCAAAATCCACGGAAGAACGACTGGAAGAAGCACTCAGAAACGAGCAATCGGCAAGCATCTCGCGCCGCGAGGCTGCCATCCCTGTCGTCAAGCTGCAGCAGGATGCCGAGTCGCAGAACGCGATCTATCAGGAAGTACTGGTGCAGCTCAACGAATTGCAAATGGCAACGCAGATCCAGCAGAAGCTGATAGGCATTCGCTCAGAGCCCACCGTATCTACCGACACGGTGAAGCCAAAGAAGAAGCTGGCACTTGCTGTCGGAGCCTTCCTCGGCATGGCTCTGGGTTGTGGCATTGCGCTACTGCTGCAATTGCTTGATCGCACCTACGAGACGGGCGGCGATGTCGAAGAAGATCTGGGCATTCCAACACTCGGAGGAATCCCAAAGGATAGAAGTGCCGCTCTAACCAAAGGGAAAGGCCTGCCAGAGCTGGTCCCGAATGGTAAAGCTGCTGAGGCCTACCGAACGATCAAGACATCGCTGTGCATGCCCGAGCGCTATGGCTCCGAAGCAAAGCTCATTCTGGTGACGAGCCCATGCGGCAACGAGGGCAAATCCACATGCGCCCTCGATCTAGGGATGACGTTCGCCCGCCATGGCGAGAAGACGCTGGTGATCGAAGCTAACTTTCACAATCCCGTGCTGCAGAAGTCCATTGGCAGCAAGGCATCGAGCAGCGGCTTGTTCGAGCTGCTGGCTGGGCGCGCCGAACTGGCGGAATGTATCAGCGCGGAGATCGCCCCCAATCTTTCAATCCTGCACGCCGGAAACGGCGACGCCAGCAGCCCGGATTTCCTCAGTCAGCAAATCGTGCAGACATTGATCTACGATGCCTCCACCTACTTCGACCGCATCATCCTCGACACTCCAGCACTGGATCAATCGAGCGATGCACTGGCGCTCATCCGCCACATGCAGGCGGTCGTTCTCGTGCTGCGCAAAGATAAAACCACGCGTGACGATATCCAGCGCGCCCTGACCCGCGTGCGGATGGCTGGCCCTCACCTTTTTCTTGGAACGGTGGTCAATTTTTCAAAGGACACTCCGTTGCAGGCATCGTCCCGACAATTTGAAAATGCAACCGGCCTGGTATTGCCCGCCACGCTGAACCTCCACCTGCCGGAAAGGCAAACTGCTCCCAGACTGGTCGAACAACCATCACCGAAAATGGCTCACTCGAAGGACGACGGCCCATTGTTTTCCTGAACAACGATGACCGACGACCATGCAATGCCCGCTGCGGAAAACGGTGCCAACGATAATCAGCGTCGGGGCAAGGCGCTGAAACTGGCTGCTGTCACAGCCATTGCATCGAAGCTGGGCAGCGTGGTGCTGCAACTGGTCGCGGTGCCTGTCGCCATTGGCGTTCTGGGCAAGGAACAATACGGGGTCTACGCCACGGTACTCATTTTTTATGCGCTGCTGCAACTGGCCGAATGCGGACTGCTTGGCAGTTTGTCACGACGCCTCACCATCGCAGCAGCAGCCCATGACAAAGACGGAGAACACAGCATCCTGTACACAGGTGTCATTCTTATCGCGCTGCTGGGGACACTGGGCATCACCATTCTCTACGGGGTGCTCTCGCAGGTATCCCTGCTTACAATCGTCGGACAGAATTTCGCCGGGTATGAATCGGACATCTATCACTCGATCGGGTTTGCTGCAGTGATTTCGCTGCTGTACTTGATTACATACAACTTCGCCGCTGCGAGGTTCGCCTATCAGGAAGCCCACATTTACAATCTGTGGGGAGCGCTTGGAAACATTAGTGGTGGCGTACTGCTTATCGTCGGCATCCACACGTTTCCGTCGGTGCCCTATGTCATTGTTAGTGTTCTGGGTGCTCCCGTGATTTCACAGACTTGCAACGCGATCCATCTTCTCATCCAACGACCGTATTTGAGGTTTTCGATGAAACGCATGCAGGGCGGCTACTTTAAAACGCTGTGGAAAGAAGGCCTGTCGCTCCAGATTGCGCAGAACTTATCCGTCATCGGCCATCAGGAAGGCGGCAAGATCATTCTGGGCCACCTCTTTGGCCCCGTCGCCGTTGCCTTGTTCGCGGCGCTGATGCAGATCCGCGTCTTTCTTACGAATCTGGTGCTCGTTGTCACGATGCCGCTCTGGCCTTCCATCACTGAGGCAAAGGAGAAAGGAGACGTTGCGTGGATTCGCCTGAGTCGGAAGCGCGCCAGTCTTGCTGTCATCGCCTTCGTGATGTGCACCGCCGCTGGCCTCACGGTAGCTGGGCCGTTCGCTGCCGACCTGTGGCTTCGCGGCGAGATCGCAATCAGCCATGTGCAATTTGCCGCCTTTGCGCTCTACTTTGGCCTGCTCATGTGGGTGCACGTGCAGTTTGTATTGCTGACCGGTTCCGGCAGCATCTACCGGCCTGCAGTGCTCATGGTCGGTGAAACCCTCCTCGCCGTTTCTCTTGGCTATGCAGGAGCGCAGATGGGGGGCGAGACAGGACTCTTCATTGGCCTGGCTATCTCGATTGCCTGCGTATCCGCATGGAGCTTCCCATTTCTCCTGTCACGACAGATTAAGGAAGTGGAAGAATCGTTCGCGCCGCCGGTACCGGACGAAAGACGCCGAGTCGAAGAACATGCCGTGCTTGGCTGAATGAGCAGATGAACACTCAAGGATTGCGGCAGAAGACTCCAAATGCCTCCCCTATTCGGCGCAGTACGCCGCTGGGGCAACCGCTGTTGACCACCCTCTTCTGGATCTATTGCATCAGTCTGGCCTTTGATTTCCGCGCCCCTGGCGGCGGTGGCATCACGCCGGGACATGCGATAATCCTTGCTGGCACCGTCGGCAGTGCTGCTGGAATTCTCGCGCTAGGATGGCGGTATGCGCTACAGAAACCGACTGGTTACTTCACAATCTTCTGGGCACTCTATCTAGTATCCACAGCGGTAGCGGCCGGCATCAACGGCATCGAGCCCGGCACTTACATCAAGACAGCGCTGCCGGTTTATTTTATTTTCACCGGCATGGTGGTAGTCTCAGCGATGGTGGGCATGGGATACTCCGCAGTCGAGATTGTGCGCCCCATCCTGGTATCGCTTTTCATTTCATCCATCTGGCGGTACGCCTACTACCGGTTCATCATTGGCGGTGATGTCGCCGCCATGCGCAATGAGATCATCAGCCCGGGAATGCCAGCACTGATCGCCTACGCAGCAGCAATGATCGTCCTGCATCCACGGCTACAGTGGCACGCACTGGTGGCCCTCGGACTTGCTCTGTGGATCATCACCGTCAGCGTGACCCGCACTTACCTTCTTACCGTAGCTATTTCGTTCGCTGGTGCGGGATCGCTGGCCCTGGTCGCAGTTTTGAACCGCTACTGGAGCGAGGAAGTCCTGCGCAGGAAGATCACACAGGCGGCGCTGGCGGTGGGATGCGGACTCGCGGTGGTCGCGGCAATTGCAGTCTTGATGCCCGTTGTGGTCGATCGCTGGGCCGAACGTCTGGACTCCAAACGAGGCGGGAATATGACCAAAGATCTAACGATCCTGACGCGCGAGGCAG
>JAGROY010000053.1 GCA_020439995.1 Verrucomicrobiia bacterium | reverse complement strand
ATGGGAAAACCCTGGACCGGTGCCCCGGCATCCCATTCCGCGATTCCCATTTGTCTGACAGTATGATTGTTTAGGTGAATGATTCTCAGACATTCGAAATGTTGTTTCCCCGCGCTCCTGCCAGCGTTGCTCCTGGCAGGTGCATTCACCTTCACAACTGCTGAGGAAGACAAAGCTGCCGACGCGTCACCGGAATTGCAGATCGTGTGGCAAAAGAACATTCTCACAGTATCCGGCGACTTTCCTGGAGGAACTCTCGACATCTGGTATCTCGAAGCCTATTGCCGTCCGGGATCGACCGATCGCGACTGGAACGAAACGGTCATCAAGCATGAGACGACGCTGAAACGAGCCAGCGCTGATCACAGGGAAATCGATCTCGAATGCCGACTCGCGGATGGTGTCGTCGTGAACCACGCCATCCGTGCGACGGAGGGAGGCATCACCTTTAATATTACAGCCTCCAACCCCACTGATAAGAACTCCGAAGCCCACTGGGCACAGCCGTGCATTCGGGTCGGCACATTCACTGGCACAGGAGAGGACACCCATCCCGACGACAGATACGCTTATCTGGAAAAATCGTTTCTGTTCGTCGACGGCAAACTCGAACGGATGCCAACAAAGCGCTGGGCGGTGTCAGCCCTCTACGAACCCGGCCAGGTGTGGTGCCCAGAGCATGTCAGCCGTGACGATGTGAATCCGCGTCCACTCAGCCCAATTGTCCCCAGCAACGGACTGATTGGCTGTTTCAGCAAAGACGAAACGCACCTCATGGCGGTGGCCTTCGAGCCGTATCAGGAACTTTTCCAGGGTGTCATTCGCTGCCTCCACAGTGATTTCCGCGTCGGTGGACTGGCCCCGGGCGAAAAGAAGACGATCCATGGAAAACTCTACCTGATGAAAGCCGACGTCCAGGAGTTGCTAGAAACTTACGCCAACGATTTCCCCCAATCTTAATCTGCCGCAAGTTATTATGAGCCTCCCTCACTTCGTTACGACAGGTATTCTTGCCACGAGCTTTGTATCCCTGACATTCGCTCAAGAACCCGCGTCCGAACTGGACTCGTTTGGAATCTACGAAAAGACAGCGCCTGTTGCAGAAAAAACGCCGGCACTTGAAACTCACCTTCCACTTCAACTTGCTCCAAACGCCCGCATTGCATTTGTTGGTAACACCTTGCTGGATCGTGCACAGCAGTTTGCATGGCTGGAAGCAATGATTCAGATGGCGCATCCCGGGCAATCCATGGTCATTCGCAACTTCGCCTGGTCAGCTGACGAAGTTGACCTCCAGCCGAGGCCGGACAATTTCGCAACGGTACCCCAGCATCTACTACGGGAGAAGATGGATGTCATTTTTGCCGCTTTTGGCTACAACGAATCCTTCGGCGGTACGGAAGCGATTCCTGAATTCAAAGTACGGCTGCAGAAGTGGATCACCGAAACGACGACCAGCGCATTCAATGGCGTCTCCGGACCACAAGTGATCCTCCTTTCGCCCGCTGCGAACGAAGACATCCCAGGCACGCCCGCAGCGACGCTCAACAACGATCGCCTCCAAGTCTACACTGACGCAATGCGCGACGTTGCCAATGCCTCGCACATCGGATTCGTCGACCTCTTCACTCCCACATTGCCACTCATGGCATCCGCCGATTCGCAACTTACCATCAATGGCGTGCACCTGACGTCTGAAGGATACAGGAAGATTGCCGGGCTGATATTCTCCGCCACCTTTGATAGGCCCACGCCTGCGGTTCCCGAAGCATTGCGCTCCGTGCTGATCGACAAGAACCGCCAATACTTCCGCCGCTACCGCCCGCTGAACACATTTTATTACACTGGCGGTCGTAATAAGCAGTACGGCTACCTGGATTTTCTGCCGGCGATGCGGAACTTCGAAATCATGACGGCAAACCGCGAGCAACGCGCCTGGGAGATCGTCCAGAGTCAAAGCGCGGAATCCGGCTCCCGCCCAATTGATGACTCCAATGTCCCGCCGCTGGAAGCTGTCGCAGAATCCCGTGGAGCGAACGAGTGGCTCACGCCCGCCAACGAATTGAAAGCATTCCGCATCGATCCTCGGTTCGAAGTGAACCTTTTCGCGTCAGAAGAATCGTTCCCTGAAATTGCCTGTCCCATTCAGATGCGATGGGACGCACGCGGCCGACTATGGGTAGCCTGCTCCACCACTTACCCTCACATTTATCCAGGAAATGAACCGAACGACAAGATCGTCATCCTTGAAGACACCGACTGGGACGGAGTCGCAGATAAGTCGACTGTCTGGGCGGACGACCTGCACATTCCCCTATCATTCGAGCTTTACGGCGACGGCATCTTCGTCTCCGAGGAGCCGCACTTGAGCTGGATTCGCGATACCGATGGCGATGGCAAAGCCGATTTCCGGCAGCATGTCATGACTGGATTTGGCACCGAGGATTCACACCACGCGCTCCATGATATCGTGTGGACGCCAGACGGTGATCTGTTATTTCGTGAATCGATCTTCCACAATTCACAAGTGGAAACGCCCTACGGACCGGTGCGGGCAAAGAACTCGAGCTGGTTTCAATTTCACCCGTCCAGCCGCCGACTGACGGCATTCGGAGGCTACCCTAACACAAACCCATGGGGCGTGACCTTTGATGACTGGGGAAACCACGTGGCCAGCCATCCTATCTTTGCCAGCGCCTTCCACGCCACTAATCCTCCGTATCCAAAACAGCATCCGGCCGCCGCTGGACTCCCGGCCTACTCCGGTGTTTGCGGGCATGAATTTGTCGACTTCCCCATGTGGCCGGAAGAGTTGCAGGGAGGATTCATCAAAGTTCGCTACAAGCCGACCAATCGCGTCGAGATTCACAAGTGGGTGGAACACGACGACCACTTCGAGGAGGAGTATCAGTCCGATCTCATCTTTTCCGAAAATTTGAGCTTCATTCCAGTCGACCTCCGCTACGGCCCACGGGGCGCAATGTATGTCTGCGACTGGTACAATCCCGTAAAAGGCCACGCCCAGTATGCCTTGCGCGACCCGAGGCGTGATCGAGAATCGGGACGGATCTGGCGAATCACACCCAAGGGTGCCACGCTCCAGAATCCACCACAAATCGCTGATGCACCGATCGCTGAGTTGTTGCAAAATTTGAAACGCCCCGAGTACCGCTACCGTTACCGGACGAAGCGCGAACTCCGCGATCGCGACAACAAAAAAGTGGCAGCAGCACTGGATGCGTGGGTCGCCAGACCCGCTGCGGACGATTCCCGCCTGACGCATCACCAACTCGAAGCGCTGTGGGTTTATCGAATGATTGGCGCTGATCGCCCCGAACACCTTGAGGAGCTTCTCAAGAGCACCAATCCCCACGCTCGAGCAGCCGCCACCCGCCAGCTGCGACACTGGCACGCACTATTTGCTGATGATGGAATTGCGCACCTGACCAACAGCGCCAGAGATCCGAACGGCATGGTGCGGATGGAAGCAGCAATCTCAGCCAGCTACATCGGCACTCGCAATGCCCTCGATGCCATTCTGCCGCTGCTGGAAGACGATACGATGGGCGATCACTTGCGCTACGCGGTGATCTGCTCACTGGGATCGGAAAACTTGTCCAGACATTGGAAGATAGATTCTGAAACTGAGGGTATCGTCACGACATTCCTTGCAAAGGCTGCTAAACCAAATCCTCGCAAAGCAGCAAACAAGGCTCGCCGACCAGCCAATGCCAACGAAGCCGATTTCGACAGTCAGAAAGACCTCGTAAACATCGAGATTTCCTGCATCCCCGAACGCCTGCTTTACACGAAGACCGAGTTCAAAGTGAAGCCGGGCCAGCCCGTGAAGCTCGTCCTTTCCAATCCCGACATTACCGCGCACAATCTCGTCATCGTCATGCCCAGAGCGCTGGAGGAAGTCGGAATGGCCGGCAACGAAATGGCCAAAGAACCCAGCGGTCTGGAGAAAGGATTCATCCCCCAGTCGGAAAAAATCCTCCACCACACCCGCCTTCTGAATCAGAACGAGGCGCAAACACTCCGTTTCAGGGCTCCGAATAAGCCAGGCAACTACCCATATCTCTGCACCTTCCCTGGCCACTGGGTAGTGATGAAGGGAGAGATGCGGGTGACAAGTGAATAGCGACAGCAGATCCTAACACTCCGCCAAAATGCGATCTGGATGAGCGTAAATATTCATTCGCCCGTTGCGGAGGAAGCCACAGAGCGTCTGTCTGGACTCTCGGGCGAAGTCGACGGCCAGGCTGCTGGGAGCTGAGATTCCTGCGATGATGGGAATTCCTGCGGCAAGCGACTTTTGCATCAGCTCGAAAGAGATGCGGCCACTCACCAGTAAAATGTGATCGTTCAGTGGCAGCAGCCCATCGGAGAATGCGGCCCCTAACACTTTATCCAGAGCATTGTGCCGGCCTACATCTTCACGAAGTATCAGCAAATTTCCTGAACGATCGAATACTGCGCTTGCATGAAGACCGCCAGTCGTCTCGAACGTTTCCTGTGCTGCCCGAAGCACGGAAGGCAGTCCAAAAATCACACTGGCATCGACACCAAGTGGCTGCTCGACTTTTGGAAAGTTCACGAACACGGAGTCGAGCGTCGCCTTGCCACAGATCCCGCAACTGGACGAACTGAACACGTGCCGCGTCAGCCCCTGCAATTCTGCGGCATCCGGGTTTCGCAACATTACATCGATGACATTGCCACTTCTCGCACCCTCCTGCGACGTACAATGCGAAACTTGGAACACATCTTCAGGCCGCTTGAGGACTCCCTCGCTGATCAGGAAACCGAGGACAAGCTCCTCATCATGACCCGGTGTGCGCATGACTACCGCGATGCTCTTGCCTTCAACCCGGATTTCCAGAGGTGCCTCAGTCGCGACCTGGTCGTCCGTTTCGGTCAGCGAAGCGCCCCGAGCGGCCTCCGGTTGAGTGCATCGCACGATGGCGGTTGAAGTGGCTGCCTGTCCGGCATCTGACAGAATTACTGGAGCCTCAGCATTTCCGTCACCCGCTTTGATTGCCGCGAGGTCTTCCAGAGTGTTGGCATTGGCAAAGAAGTCCCGTGCTCCCAGCGGCACCGCCAGGGACTGCATCGCGCCATCCTCGATCGCGCTTCCGATCAGCCCTTGAAGCGACAACTGGCCATCGCGAAGGCATTGCTCAGCGAGTGGCAGCAGCGAGCGCGGATAGAGCGCTGCCAGCGGCTCAAAACGTGTTCCCGATCGGTATACCAGACCAGAATCCAAAAATGCCGAGGCACACAGGTTCCGCAGAAATTCACCGGGCATCTGCAGCAGGTCGATGCCCAGCACCAGCACACGCGGGGTCCGGGCGTGGCGCAATGCAGTAACCAGGCCACCTATCGGCCCGACGGAATCAAATTCGTCGCGAACAACCCTAACATTGCCATCAATTAAGAACCGCTGTCCGGCATTTGCCGATATGATCATTTCCTCTGGATTCACCAGCATCAACTCGGCCAATTGCCGCTGCCAGGCAAGCTGCCCCCCTAGAGCGATGAATGCTTTATCCGCCCCCATGCGGGTCGATTGCCCGCCCGCGAGCAGCACTGCGGTAATTCCGTTACCCATGGAGATACAGCGTTGCCATACCGACTATGAACACGCCATCACTGGTGCTGTCGAACAATCACAGCGCAGTATGCCGTCCGTGAGAATATGAGCACGGAGCCCCCCCTGCCCTTTCAGAAATTCTTCCGCCCCTGGGGTAAAAGCCTCGTTCATCCAGTAACATGGGGCGGCTTCTTGCGTTCCTTTGAAACGCACTCCCTGGACTTCAAACTCAACGCCGATCAGGGCATTCAGATCGCCGCCTTGAATCAAAATGTTTCGGCGAAGAGCGCTCACATCTTTGTCCCACAGATCGAAATGCCGACACAGGGAATCAAATACTTCTTTGGAAAAGAACGTGACCTGCCCCTTATAGTTGTCTTTGTAATTGTAGAAGCGGTCCCCGCGCAGTCCTTTGCCCGCAACGCACTCGACCTGCTCAAGGCTCTCCGTGGGATGAGTCCCCGCAACCTCACCGTGATGGCCGAAAAAATTGTGCCCGGAAGAAATGAAAATTTTGACGACGTGCAGCATCCACAACCGTAGCCTCCCGCTGTCACCAGACAAACTAAAAACACTCAACGATCCGGAGTACCGACGGATGCCGACGCATTTTCAATCACGGCTCTGCTTCTTCGCTCACTTTCGTCAACGCACGAAGGAGCTTCTGCAGCTCCGCGACGGGCTCTTTCAGATCCTGCTTTGGCCCCGTCCACTCCCCTGATTTTCCCTCCTTCTTCTTTGCATCCGGGTCTGGAGCCCGGTATGAATCGGCGACGATCTGCCCCGCAGCGTCGATCACTGCGATCTGGGGAACCACCTTGCGAGCATAGAGCTGAGTGAGAGCTTCCGCCCCTTCGCTGTTCAGCATATTCTGCGGAGCAATTGGGAACTCCACACCTGCGTCGATGAGCGCTTGGTTCGCTTCTGTTGTCGTTTTGCCATATGCCATTGCCACAAATTCCACATTGTCATATCGGCTTTTCAATCGCTTGTACAGTCGGTTCAGTGTATCCACGTCATTGGTAACACCCTCCTGAGTCAGGTAGAGCAGAACGTAGTCCAGTTTAGACACGTCTTTCACCTCGTAGGGTACGAGCTGCTTGTCCCTGATTGTGACAGTTCGCCCGATCAATGCCTTGCCCAAAGGTTTGGTCTTCGCCAGGAGCAGATCGGCCTCGGCACGGTCGGCGATGATCCTTTCCTGCTTCTTAGCCCAGACGGCGGCATACTCCTGATCTGCCTGCGCCAGCTTGTCCAGCGGCGCTTCGATCAGTTTCGTCTCCGGCCTGATGATCGCTTTACCATCGCGCACCTCGATCAATTCCCCGCGCACGACGGATCCACTCGCACTGCGCCATTCCCGGATAGTGTCATCGGCGGAAGCAGCCGACAGCCAGGCTCCCGAACCAAGAATCAGCGCTTGGGAAAGAGTAATGAATCGGAACTTCATGAGGGAACGATACGCACGGTTGTCAAAGTTGCCAAGCCTCTTTACGCGCTGTCCGAATCAAGATTCAAGGAAAGTATGACATCCGCCGGGGTCGGATCTTTGCCGAGATGTTCGGCGTTGGAGTCTGGAAACGAACTCAAACACATTTCGATACAGGCGTTCATTCCGTGTTCACTTTTCTGCCAGTGGAACCTCCAGCGGGTGATGGTCGATCAATCGTGATGAGCTGGGGGCTTGTGCCCTTTACCTCCACAGCATTCAGGTATTGTCATCAACAACACTTTGGGTCAGTCTGGAACAGGTTACCCAAGTGCGCCGCCCATGAAGAAGCTCCCCCTAACATTACTCGTATCCCTGTCACTGCTGGGCTCGCTGTTCGCCCAGAATCGTCCGAACATTCTCTGGATCACCTCTGAAGACAATGCGTCGCACTGGATGGGCTGCTACGGCAATACGGATGCCAGGACACCACGCATCGATGCACTCGCTGAGAAAGGGCATCTTTTTTCCGCCGCTTTTTCAAATGCACCCGTCTGTGCTGTGGCGCGGTCAACGATTCTGACGGGAGTCTACGCGCCGACTCAGGGCACCCAGCACATGCGCAGCCGCCACCGGATTCCTAAGAACTTCAGACCGCACACGAGCTACCTGCAGGAACTCGGCTACTACTGTACGAACGCGAGCAAGACCGATTACAACTTTGAGGGCAACGACAAGGCAGTGTGGGACGAGTGCTCGCCAAAGGCCCACTACAAGAATCGAGCAGAAGGCCAGCCGTTCTTCTCCATCTTCAATCTCACCGTCAGTCACGAAAGTTCGCTGTTTCCGCAAAAGGTGAAAGCGAACCGCGCGAACGGAATCATCCCGGAGACCACCCGCCTCGATCCGGCAAATATCGCGGTACCCCCGTGCCTGCCAGACCTTCCGGAGATCCGCAGCGACTTCGCGATCTACCACGATGTCCTCACGGCGCTCGACACCCAGGTCGGTCAGATTCTGGACGAATTAGCTGCGGCGGGCCTGGCCGAGAACACGATCGTTTTCTACTACGGCGATCATGGTGGCCCGACTCCCCGTGGAAAGCGCTACATCGAGGACACGGGCGTGCGCATCCCCATGATCGTCCATGTACCTGAAAAGTGGCGCGCCTACACCCCGTTCAAAACCGGAGAAAAAGTCAGCGAGCCCGTGGCCTTCATCGACCTTGCTCCTACGCTCCTTTCACTCGCCGGACTCGATAAGCCACAGCACATGCAAGGCCGCGCCTTCCTTGGCCCGAAGCGTATGACTCCGCCTCAGAACGATGTCGTTTTTCTCCACGCCGACCGCTTTGATGAACTTTATGGCATGCGCCGTGGTATCACCGACGGTCGATGGAAGTACATGAGGCGATTTACCCCCTACCTTGCCGCGGCTCCCTACTCTTACTACCAGTTTTCCATGCCCGGCTGGGCAGCAATGGAAGCCGCCTGGAAAAATGGCCAGTTGTCCGGTTACCACAAAGCATTATGGGAAACGCCGCAAGCTGTCGACTACCTCTTCGACACTCAGGCAGATCCATGGGAGGTTCATAATCTCGCCGACGCGCCCGCACACGCCGAGCGGCTGGCATTGATGTCGGCACGCCTAAAGGCCAAAATGTCTGAGATCAAGGACACGGGGATCATTCCCGAGCCGATGTTCGCGGATCTTGCGGGCAAATCCACCATTTATGATTTCGCAAGAAGCCCAAATTTTGACTACCCGAAGACGATCGATCTGGCGTGGATTGCCACTAACAAGGATACACAGGAGATCCCGTCCCTGCTGGATGCACTCGATTCAAAGGATCCAGTCCAGCGCTACTGGGGGGCTCAAGGCCTGCTGATTCTCGGCGACCAGGCGAAAGCTCAGATTCCGGCACTTGAGAAAGTGATGAAGGAGGATTCCAATGCGGCGAACCGCATCACTGCTGCACACGCACTTTATCTTCTGGGTAAAGAGGAACTTGCAGCGGCGCAACTGGTGTCAGAACTCGAGAAGTCTGCGAACGACTACGTCGTGCAACTTGTAATCAATACCCTTACTCGAATCGAGGCGACTGGAGCAGTTCCCTCCGCCTGGATCGAGGCAACTCTCAACCGCAAACAATCCAACGAATACCTGAACCGATTCGCCAAGCGCCTGAAGGCCGGGAGGGAGGATTGATTGCCCTTCCTCCAAAAAGTGGCTTGAGCTTCAGCGCAACCCCACGCGTGACGGAAGATTGAGCAAAATCTACTTCGGTAGTTCCGCCGCGATGGCTCCATCGGGCAATGTTTCTGCTTCCACGCTGTCATTCAACATCTCCAAAAAGATTGCTTCCAGCTGGTCTCGCCCGTCGTCGGTACGCCCGGTTTTCAGTTCATCCATCGTCCCGAGAGCGACCAGCTTGCCATGATTGATGATGCCAATGCGATCGGCAAGGTCTTGTGCAATGTTGAGCAAGTGCGTGGACATGAAAATGGTCACGCCATCGTTGGCTCGCCGTTTCAGCTCGTCTTTCACAATTTTTGCGTGCACCGGGTCTAATCCGATCATCGGTTCGTCGATGATGATCACCTTGGGCTCATGCAGGAGTGCAGCAGCGATGGCAAGGCGCTGCCGTGTCCCGTGACTCAAGTTCTCAATCAACTCGTGACGGTAACTCTCCAGCGCAAACTGCTCAAACAGAACTCCTGTGAGTTTGCTTGCCCTTGAATGTTCCAGGCTGAAAATATCCGCGATGAAACGCATGAACTCGAGAGACGTCAGCTTGTCATAAAAGAGGGCGACGTCCGGCACAAACCCCAGTAGCTTCTTTGCAGCAATCGGGTCTTCCTGAATATCATGACCACAAATCCAGGCCCTGCCGCGTGTGGGACGGAGTAGCCCGGTCAGCAGCTTGATCGTCGTCGTTTTCCCGGCGGCATTTGGACCGAGGAACGCAAAGAACTCCCCTTGCTCAATTTTGAGATTGAGTCCGTTCAGGGCCTTGAGCTGCCCGTAATGCATGGATAAGTCTTCCGTTCGTATCATGGTTTCTCCTTTGAAGAATCAGGAACCGGGATCACGACGCCATCTGGCACCGGCACTACCACATCTCCAGTGCCGTCATCGCGCAAGTTCTCAGCGTCCGGATTGGGGTTCAATGTGTAGCTCACGAGCCGGTAGTCGAGAAACGATTCCATCGTAAGTAACTGACCAGTCTCGGAGAAAAAAAACTTCAGCCCGGAATCGCCCAGCACCTTCACATCCAGAATGTACCCGTTCAGACGTGCACCAGGGACGGTGATCATTCCCCGTCGCGCCAGCAACCTCACCTCCTCTTTCTGGCCGGCCTCGGCTTTTGCCTGTTCCTGAATTTTTGCCAGATCGATCCCCCAGGCCCGCAAGAGCAACTGCGCCTGAATCTGCTGATCAATCGAACTACTGGCACTCGAGGAATCCAGCAACACGGCATTGCCGTTCTTCACCAGATATTGAATGGTCTCATCTCCCCCGTTCTGCGACAGCTGACACGTGATCCCCAGCTCCTTCATGCCAAGTTCGATCGCATAGGAAATGACTTCACCATCCCTTTCCATCCACAACTCCGAAGTCAGCTTCACTTTGCCTTCCAGCTGCCCGATCTCTACATCGATGTCCCCCGCCATCTTCAGGAGAACAACCTTCGGATGGTCAGGATCGTCTTCGTACCTCAGATCTTTCTTCAGGCTTGGAATGACGGTGAGCCTTCCCACCAGATCCTTGCCTCCAAAAATGTCCATCTGCTCCAACCCGGCTGAGACAAACAGATCGAGCACCTGCGATGGCGGAACTTCTGAAAACTTCGACTCCTCCGGATAGTAAATCATTTGAATCAACAATCCGGTCGTGATCAGCCAAAAGGAGATCACGATTGTACTGATGATTTTAAAATACATGAATCGGAGTAATTGCTTTGTTTAAAACTGCTTGTAGATAAAAGTCGTGAACCCTGTCACATCTTAGACCTTTTTGCCAGCGTAGTCTTTTTGACGATCCGCTCCCCGATCGCCTGCCATGAAAACTCAATTCCTAACGGAAAACTATTCCACAGCCGTCTGGAGCCTGAAATAGTCCGCCTGTCCCCTGAGAATGCGCAAAGTCACCCGCTCTTGAGAATCGCTGATGATCACTGGAGCCGTCTCCATTTCGAAAGCCCCAGGACTGAGAACCTGCCACGATTCCTGCGTAAGACTGCCTGAGCGCTCCACCGAGTACCGCCGCCCCCCTGCAGTGTAATCGATCCCCGGTTGCCCGTATCCATTCGACGACTGAGGATAGGAGAGGAGGGCGTAGTTCCCATTGATTTTGATGTCGAGCATCGCTGTAGAACTGGCATCTGCCGTGGAAGTGAAGTGCTCGAACAAAAACGCCACTTCTGGAGAGGACAGCGTGCGACGCCAAATCTGGACGTTGTCAATACTTCCATTGAACCATGCTGGCCAGTCCGCGCCAAATTGGCCGTCCGTCCCGATCGCGATGGGTAGATCGGAATTAATATCTTCGAGTTCGGAAATGTCACGCCGTGCGACTTCTCTCCCGTCAAAGTAGAGCACTGCAGCTGCATCGCGGTCATGACTGACTGCGATCTGATGCCACTCGCCGTCGCTAATCTCTCCAGCGGGTCCGTCGTAGTCCGATCGATGCGAGTTGTCTCCATCGCCGATATTCCATTGCCAGCGACCGTCCTGGCCTGCGGCGATCGCCCAGCCTTTGCCAGCACCAAAACGCCAGTTCTTGTTCGAAAGAATCGCCGGATCGCCCTTCGTTCCTCCCAGACCAAATGCGCCATCACTCTTCACCCAAACGGAGATCGAGAAATCCTGTTTCGCCCCAAACGACAAACCTGGATCTTCACGCAGCGAAAGATACGCTGGCACGCCCGATCCATCGTTAACCATCTGTGCCGAATTACCTCGCACGCCTGCGGCATCCAGCTTCACTGCTCCGGCAATGCTCGCATCACCAAAGTCAGTATCAAAGCGGAGGTCGACGATCGCATCGTGCGCAGGCGGGTGGCTCAAATCTGCAGCAATCGCAAGAGAACGAACCTCACCAGGTAGAAGCCTGCGATCCCAGAGTTGCACATCATCGATGCCGCCAGCGAACCGTCCGCCCATCCGCACATCAGAACTGGTATCGACTGTGCCAATTGCGCTAATGTCTTCCCGCTCGATTTCCACACCTTCCAGGTAAAGGACGGCATCACCATTGCGGTCATGTGTGACAGTGACGTGATGCCATCTTCCATCCGCTAGAGTTGGAGCTAGAACCTGCGCTTGCACCCCCGATCTGGCATCGGCGAATTCCCATCTCAACTGGCCGTCGCGCGTTGTGCCGATCGCCCAGCCGCGGGTCTGGCCACCTGCCAGAGCGCGATTGCCAATCATCGTTCCGAAGGAGCCCGTCGTTGCGGCCATCTTCACCAAAAACGAGACTGAAAAATCAATGCTCGAACCAAATTTCAACTTTTCAGGACGACCAAATGAGACTTCATCTCCCGTACGAACCTCCAGGTATTCACGGTAATTGTCGCGGGAGAAAAGCAATGTCTCAGCATCAGGAGCGACAAGGTTTCCTGACATATCCACCAAGTCACCATTGCAAGGCAACTCAACGATGCGTCGGCTCCCTATCGGCCCATCGTAGAAAGCTGCACGCACAGTGAGCGGATCGATCTTGTCAGCATCCGCTCCTGTAACGCGCAGGGTATAGGTGAATTCCTGCTCCTTACCGCCTTGGTTAAGGATCGGAGGGGTGTCGACGAATTCATTTGCCGTTGGCGACAGCATAGCGATCAACTCACCGTCACGCAGCAGTTCCAGCGAAGCGAGTTCATACCCCTCTGCTGGAGCCCAGGAAAGTGCCACTTGGCCGAATCGCTGATCGGCAACCGCCCGCAGGTTTGCAGTAACGTACGGCGGATAGCCAAACGCTTCCGCCTCCCAGCCCCAGGTTGGATCTACTGGAATGCCCAGGTGGCGCATGGCCGTCGGTGGCACTGCTGTATGGCCAGGGCCCACGGCATGGACGCGCGGCATTACGCCATCGCCATTCGCGATGAGAAAAATGGTTCGCTCGCTCAAGCTTTGACCGCCATGACCCGTGCCCGAACCACCATGATCCGTTGCCACAATCGTCATCCACTCCTCTGCGGCATATTCCGGTCGGTCGCGGATCGCTTCCAGAACTTTACCTACCTGCACATCGACAGTTTCGATCGCCGAGATATAAGCGGGATTCGCTGGAGTGAAGCCGGAGCTGTGCCCGGCAATATCGACATTTCCAAAATAGACGAACATGGCATCCGGCGAGTTCCCAGCCACATATTCCTCAACCTTCGACAGCACCAGCCGGTCGCGCTCGGGATAGCCACCCGGCAGCAGCTGGCCGTCCGGAAAGCGGTGATCAAAATAATCCCCAGCCGGCTCAACAATCTTGGTGTCGATCTCCTCCCAGTCGATAAAAGAGGCAACGACAGCATGGGGACGGGCCAGCTTGATGAACTTGAAGAAGTGGGGAAACTGGGCGAGGCGATTATTCGCAAAACTGTTGTCGATGACTCGGTGCTTGTTCGTCCATACACCGGTCAGAATGCTCGACCACCCCGGCCCACTTGAGGTGATTTGCTGTGTCGGTGTGCCAATCACTCCACCTGCGAATGCGTTGTAGGTTACAGCCCCACCTTCCCCCAGAGCATCGAGGTTCGGGGTTTGCGCGGCACGCAGAGCATCGGCGCGCAGGCCGTCGATGCCGATGATCAGGACACAGCGCTTCTTTTCAGCCTCAGGAGACGGGTCGGCACTGTCGCCCTCACGAGTCGACCAGAGGAATAGTGAGCTCACGAGAGCCAGCGCCCCAAGTGGGGCGCTGGCGATGAGTTCCCTTTGTCGAAACATTGCTACTGTTCGATCACCCGGTAGTAACGTTGCGTTACAGCAGCATCGACCGCGCTGTCCGTGAACGTCGTGGATTCCCCCGTGGCCTCGATTCCATCATCGACCTCAATCCAGTCTTGCGCATCGGGTGCAGTTTCAACGGAATACGTCTTACCATTTCGCGAGCTCCAGGTGAGAGTAACATCGCGTCGTTCTGCATCGAGCTGGACTTTCGTGATCTTCGGCCCGGTGCTGCCTGCACCGAAGTCTCCTGTCAGCCCTTTCTGGTAGAGTTCAGCGATAGTGGCAGCGCTCAGTGCTCCGTCCCAAACTGCCACGTGAGCGATTGATCCACCGAAGCCGATTTCCTCATTGTCGTCGAGGAACACACCGATCTGCACCCCAAGGGGAGTGTCGCCTGCTATAGATTCGTATTTGATGAGGCCGGGATGCTCCGCACTATTCGCCTCCACTCCATCTATGTAGAGTCGAATGGTCTGTCCGTCGAATGTTCCCACGACATATTGCCACTGGTCGAGCGCACCGGGAGCGCGAAGATAATCGAGAGTAGGGTTGTCTTCGGTGGTCACCGCGAAGTGGAAATCGGTGCCTCCCCGTGTTCCAAGGTAGTATCCCGCCTCACTCGACCCGGAGTCAAATGCAACATTCAAGATCCCGGCCCAGTCGACCAGATCATAAGGATTTACCCATGCTGCAACGGTAACTCCGGCAACTGGCCGGAGCCCTGCAGTCGCATCGAAATCACCGAGATCAAAGTATCCAGCACCCTCGAAAGCAATGGCACCGCCGAATGTATCAGCGTCCTGCCACGTGGGCTCGTCGCCCGCTTCACCAGGAAAATCCCGGCCTACATACCATTTGCCCTGCCAGTCGGCGCTCACAGAGTTTTCGGTGGTTAGTCCCCCGGCTTCATTGAAATCCCATTGGGCAATTTTAACAGGCTCGGCACTACCAGTGAACACAGCTTTCTTCGTAACCAGACTCTCTGCATTCCCCGTTACGCGAATGCCGTAGTCAAATACGATGAGATCTTCAGTAACGCCGGGAGGCGAATCAACATAAGTACCTACGCCGACAGGGACTGTGCCGATCACTTCTCCACCGCGCAATACTTCGATTGATTGCCCCCCAAGGTTCGCTCCAGGCGACCAGGTCAATGTCACCATTTTGGTGGCAGCATCGACCGCTGCCGCGAGATTTGAAGGAAGAATTGGAACAGCACCCGTTGTCACCTCAATATTGTCGATGGCCCAGAACCAGTTGTTGCCAGCATCCGACATCCCGAACGTAATCACCATCTTTTGCGCACCATCGGGATTCTGAAGCGGCAGCACTACCGATTCGTTGGTTTTGTCGTCCGACGTTGAAACCCAATCCAGAAGGATGATCTCTTCGGCTGCATCATATTTCACTCCGACTGTCGCACGCTGCGCACCCTCGGGACGAAAGCTGGAATCGAACGTCAACGTGAGCGCTCCGGCAATTCCTTGCAGGGAGATTTCCGGCGTACTCAGGAAGCTGTTAAACGTTCCTGAACCCGAAGGGCTTCCCAAATCATCCCATTCATCAGGATCAGCGATTGCTGCCACACCCGAGGCTTTTGTGAACTCGGAGCGGCGCTGATCGTCTACACTGGCCCACCATACCGGGTCAGCAAAATTCCACCCGCGCCATTCAGTAACTCCCAGCCCATCTTCGAGGCCAGCCAGATTGCTGTTGTCCACGCTCCATCCTTCTGGAGGCATGTTTGACCATACCTCTTCGGCGAAGTTTCCTTCGTCGACGCTTTCTCCAAGCTCGATCCCGTCGAAGTTTTCTGAAAATACGACAACAGCCGGCGGTGCTACTGGCTCCCCAGCCGTCACTGTAATGTTGTCAATCGCCCACCACCAGTTGTTGCCAGCCTCGTAGGTAAAGCTCACCGTCATCGACGTCGCACCAGCCGGATTGTTGACAGGAATGGAAACCGATTCGTCTAAATTTGATGGGGTTGCCTCCTCATACCTGAGCAATTCGATCGCAGCACCACCATCAAACGACACGGAAACAATCCCCGTTTGCGGCTCTGTATTCCAACTGGAGTCAAAATTCAGCGTCACTCCGTTTGGCTCCGCTCCCGCGAGCGGAATCGCTGGCGTCGTAATGATGGTCTGCATACGTGCACCCGGGCTGCTGTCATCCCACTCATCACCATCCGCTACAAGAATTACGTTTTTGCCTTTGGTGAACGCAACGCGGTTCTGCTGAGCAGTTGCATCCCAGGACACTGGATCAAAAAACGTCCATCCTGCAAATTCCTCCACTCCGCCAGCGGGAACGCCCGAATTGTCCCGTGTCCAGCCCGTGGGCAATGTTGCTGTCCAGTCGGTCCCGTCACCATTACTTTCAGTCTCGGAAACGAACGGGCCGAGATCTGAAACCAGTCCATCAAAATTTTCCGCAAACAGTACCGTCTTGCCATTGGAATCGTCAACGACGATGAGCACCTCATCACTGGTCACAGTGTTTCCACCACTGGAGATGTCTACGCTATACGTACCCGAGTCGGCTACAGTCAGCGCGGCAAACTCCAGCGATGCAGCGGTAGCCCCATTAACAGCAACACGGTCTGCGCCACTTACCTTGAACCACTGGTAGGTAAGCCCCTCACCAATCGCGGAGACCGACAGTGTGGTCGGCTGGCCGACTTCAAAATTGCCGCCTGAAGGTTGTGCAACAATGACAGCTTCGTTTGCAGTAACAACGATGTTGTCAATGGCCCACCACCAGTTGTTGCCCGCCTCGTAAGTGAAATTGACCGTCATCGTGGTCGCTCCAGCTGGTGCAGTGACCGGTAAAACGAGTGTGTCATCCAGAGCCGTTGGCGTAGACTCGTCGTACGCCAGCAATTCGACAGGATCACCCACATCGAAGGAAACCCGCACCCAACCGAATTGAGGCTCGGTGTTCCAGCTTGAGTCAAACTTCAAAGCCAGAGTTCCCGGCGTCACCCCCGCCAGTGCAATGGCAGGCGTTGAAATGGTGGTTTCCATCCGCGTCCCTGGCCCGCTGTCATCCCACTCATCGCCATCGGCTACGAGAATAACGTTCTGTCCCTTCGTGAATGCGACACGGTTCTGCTGAGCGGTGGCATCCCACGAAACAGGATCGAGAAACGTCCATCCGGCAAATTCTTCAACGCCACCATCAGGCACCCCGCTGTTGTCTCGGCTCCACCCTTCCGGCAGTGCCGCAGTCCAGTCCGTACCATCACCGCCGCTTTCAGTCTCGGAAACGAAAGGTTCTAGACTCCCTGCAAGTCCGTCGAAATTCTCCGAAAACAAAGTATCGGCGCTGACGGGCAGCAGGCTGGCGAGAAACAACGACACCCCCGCGAGGATAGGAGGCCTGATTAACGCATCATTCACTGAGTTCATATGGATATCGGGCTAAGGTTTATTTTCTGAATCAGGTGAACCAATTGCTTTGATTGGCAAAAATGCATATTGAAGATCCGTGCCAATTTTGACGCATCGCCAAGCTGCGTAATTTCCACCAGGTCAGGTTGGCAATCAGCATTTCGGACACCGTATCATAGGTGGGATTGTGATAATTTAAAGGAATCCGCAACCAGCAACCCGAGCATTATTGCTCATTTGGCTGGCATTTTGGCTACCAACCCATTTGTCGTCCTGAGGCTCGGACTCCCCCCCCCCCTCATAGACACGGGACTGCGGAGTTTTCCGATCGCGACAAGCATTTGACGCCCACTGACAAACGGAGTAATCGGGAACATGCCTGTCCTGCACATTGGGGAAGCACAACTCAGCAGACTATCCGCCGATATCGATACCTCGCACTTTCGTCCGGGAAAGTATTCGGTTCCGGACTTTCTGATCATTGGCCCGCAGCGGACGGGGTCGTCCTGGCTACGAACGAATCTGTGCAAGCATCCACAGGTGTTCATGCCATTCAAAAAGGAGATTTTTTTCTTCAGCCATCTGCGCAGGAAAGACCACAAGCGGTATCGTTCGAATCGACTGGAGCCGTATTTTGAACTTTTCAATATCCCGTTTCACAAGAAGCTGGAGCGGAGCGCCAAAGCAATGTGCAGTGGACTCGTTCTGCCATCGACGATCCGTGGTGAAGCAACGGCATCCTACGCAACAATGCCCGAAACCGATATCGCCAATATCTTCGCTCTAAACCCAGCGATGCGCATTATCATCATGGTCAGGGACCCGGCCCAGCGCTCGTGGTCCCACGCAAAGAAGACGCTGGTGCGGGATCAAAATAAGCAACTGGAAGATGTCCCGTTCGAGGAGTTCGAGCGTTGCTACCGGAGCAAATCGAACATCGAGCGGGGTACCTACAGTGCACTCATCGAGAGGTGGCGCTCCTTCTGTAAAGACGGTGCGCTCTACATCGCGGAATACCGGAAACTGTGCGCAGACCCACTCGGGCTGATCACAGAAACACAGAACTTCCTGGAGATTGCCTCAGGACGGAAGTTTGCCCGCCGGCATCTCAACACAGTGGTAAATCCAACGTCAGGAGATGTCCTGCCACCACAGCATTCTGAACTGCTCGGAGAATTGTTTGCTGACGAAGTCCGCGTCCTTGAACGGGACTACGGGATCAAAGTGTAGAGATGTCGAACAACTTATCGATGCACCATGCGTAGCTTTCCACGGCGCACCCAGTCGACGTCCATTGCGGATCCATTGATCATCTCCCTGACAGAACCAAAATCGTGAGCATCGGGATCGATGAGAAGATCACCTACATCGAAATGCCCAGCTGTGTTGTAAACTCTTAACCGCCCCTCATGGTGGGAGATCAAATTACAAATACCCTGTACCTCAAGTGGTGTAAGGCTTTTGGCAAATCGATCGCCGACTACTGACTCAAACCGCTCTTTCGAGACCCCGGAAAGGAAGGCCAGGACGTTTGGAAACGCCATGAACGCACCCTCATCTGTGTCCTGAGCAATCTGGGCAACACCGGAGCACGATGGCCTCCTTCCTGCCGCGATATCTTCACGCCAGCGCTCGATCGTTTCCCAGGTAGAACGGGACACCATGCCCTGCCCTTCCCTGATCACGTCACAGTCCTTTCGGCTCGCACCGGCAGCCAGCTGGAGAATGTGAAAGAACACTTGATCGCTTTCCATTCGAAGGTCCTCGGTCAGTTCAGCCAGGGGCGGCAAGAGTCGAACTGGGACGACCGGACGCCTGCGCATTTTGCCCTCTTCGCGGAAGCGCTTTCGCAGCAGCGCCAGCAGCCCCGACCGTGAATAGGACCGCCTGGTGGGAGCGATCTCGATACAGGGCAGCCAACCTTTGCGCGCCCAGTCTTTGATCGTAGTCTTCGCCACTCCAGCTAGATTCGAGGCCTCAGACGTGCTGATCTCATTCAGCAGTAAATCGTGAATTTCCTGATCAAAATAATGTGTTCGCCCCATGCGGACAGAGCGCAGACCACGCTGAATCCAGAATCGGTACCGGGCACAGAGAGCCTCCACTTTGGCAGCATGCTCCGGCGTTCCGGCCGCAGCAAAAAACGTAGCACTGCACTCAGCAGTACACCGTAATTTGTACAGTTGCTCGCCGTTACGCTCCATCACTGGCCGCCGACGGTCCTCAATCCGGCGTCTCCATTTCAGCAGTTCCTCCCGAGTTTTTTGCGGGAAGATAACCTGTCCGGAAAAATTGTGGGCAAACTCCAATCCAAGCTTGCGCATCCCGCCGTCCACCACGTTCGGCGGCAAGTCGAGTTCGCAAGCAAAATCTTGCAATAGGATCCAGTCCTTGCGTTTGTCCTGTTGCCCTACGCAGTCCTCCAAATATTTTACCGCAGTTGGGGGGATGCGGTAATCGTCAGAAAAATCTTTCTCAACGGCGACGTCAGCCCTTCGGCACAGTGACTCGCCAAGGTTGCGGTGGATGCCCAATTCGCGACAGACATCGACCAGTCGCGGCCAGCTCTTCATCGCGTCTCGTCGCTCATTGAGAACAGCTATTTCTCCAGCCGGGATCGACCACTGGTGGAGCTTCTCTCCATTCAGGCGGCCTGTCTCTAACCACTTGCGCACTAGTCCGTTCGATACACCCAGTGCACGTGCGGCCTCGCAGAGGGTAATGCCATCCTCGGGCTTCATGGCGTTAGATAATGGTTTCACAGTAGTATAAAAAATAAGGGTTTTTTAGAGTGCACACCGTGAGCACATCGATAGAACACCGCTCTGCGGCCGATGTTACGGAACCGATCCCCAGGCAGTCTCAGTTCACCACTTGCGGAAACATTACGGAAACTCGCGCTCTCAGGATCGCCTGTTTTGCAGGCTCGCCAGAGTTCCAAAGACTCACGAGACACGCTGTTGACCAGGCGATCTCCACTCTCCGGTTTAGAACAGCATTCGCGCCGCACTCCATTTGTGGCTGAGCTGTAGCACCCCCGGAAAATTCCATGGCATTCGAGCCTGATTTATTGTAGTTGAAACCATCTATGAATCCATCCGAATTAAGCGCAGAAACGACGCAGAGCCGCCGCAACTTTCTCAAAGCAACTTCAATCGCCACCACAGCGGGGGTCCTTGCCCCTCATTTCGCCAGTGCACAGGAGCCCGCAAGCAAGCTGAAACTTGGTCTCATCGGCTGCGGAGGACGCGGATCCGGCGCAGCAAATCAGGCGCTGACGGCTGACTCTAACGTTGAACTATGGGCAATGGGCGATGTCTTCGGGAGTTCGATCGAACGCAGCCTTGGAGGACTGACTGCAGCCAAGAAGGAACAGGTCAATGTGCCGTCCGAGCGCCAGTTTCTGGGTCTGGACGCCGTAGATAAGGTGCTCGCCAGCGGGGTCGACGTAGTCATCCTCACAACACCACCAGGATTCCGCCCGCAGCATCTGCGCAAAGCTATCGAGGCAGGCAAGCATGTCTTTTGTGAAAAGCCGGTCGCCGTCGACGCCCCAGGTATTCGATCTGTGATCGAGTCCGCGCGCATGGCTAAGGAGAAAAACTTGAACATCGTCTGTGGATTTTGCTGGCGCTATGAGTTCGCCCGTCGCGAAGCCTTCGGTTTGATTCATGATGGTGCCATCGGCGACGTCAACTCCGTGTATTCCACTTACTACACCGGCCCCGTGAAGCCGATGCCGGAAGCATCCGCCCGCCGCGAAGGTGAGAGCGATGTGGAATGGCAGGTGCGCAACTGGTACAATTTTTCCTGGCTCAGTGGTGACAGCCTGGTAGAGCAGGCAGTGCACAGCATTGACAAGATCGCGTGGGCCATGAAGGATATCGATCCAATCGCTGCGGTTGCCGTCGGCGGCAGGCAGATCCCGGCGAACGGAGGAAACATTTTCGACCACTTCCACATTGTTTACGAATTCCCTGAAGCAGTCTATTGCCACCTGGGCTCCCGGCAGCAAGCCGGCTGCCATAGCGAAAACCACGACTACATCAAAGGCTCGAAGGGCAACTGCCGCATCACCTGGGATGGCCCGATCATTCGTGGCGATGTCAACTGGCGCTACAAAGGCGAGGAGAATGACATGTATCAGAATGAGCACAACATCCTGTTCGGACACCTTCGCAGTGGAGAATACATCAATGACGGCGAGTGGATGGCTCACAGTACGATGATGGGCATCATGGGCCGGATGGCAGCTTACACTGGTCAGCGCATTACCTGGAAGATGGCGATGGAATCCGAAGAAGATCTCGCTCCTGACAATCTTGCATGGGACGGAGACTTTACTCCCACAGCGATGCCCCGCCCCGGGCAGACGAAGTTCTCGTAACGGCAATCGATGGATACCATCCGCGCGGATAAGTGGCTATGGGCAGTGCGCCTCTACAAGACGCGTGCCCTGGCCGCTGCCGCTTGCAAATTGAACCGCGTCCGGCTGGGAGATGCCTTCATCAAGCCGTCACGAGACCTGCGCCCCGGGGACATCATCACCGTCGATAAAGACCAGATGGTGAGAACACTCAAGGTGCTTGAAGTTCTGGACAAGCGCGTCGGTGCCCAGGCCGTCCCCGATTTCATGGAGGAAATGACGCCGGAAGAAGAGTGGGAACGCGCCCGTGCAGCGCGGGAGGCAGCTCGCGACAACAAGGTTTTCGACATCGGCGGAGTAGGACGCCCCACCAAAAAATACAGACGCCAGATCGAAGAATTTCTTCGGGAACATGGTGGTGGCTAATGTTGAAGTTCAGCAGTTCTAGCTTCCACAATGGCTGTCGAAAAGGGTAGCATTACAGGATGCTGCAAAATCGTCGGTCTTTCCTGAAAGCATCTACTGCCACGGCGCTCGCCACAGGCTTTGGATATCCTAACATTGCTCCTGCAGTCGAACTGGATGAGATCCCGCAAGGCGAGCGACCGCAACAGGACGGCTCAATCTCGGTGCTGAATCCTGCGGGCCGCGTACCGGTCTCATTCATCATCGATGACTCAACCTGCCTGGTAAACATGGCTCACTTCGCCATGCCACAGTTCGCCCAGGCATGGCCCGACCGCGAAGACTACCGCAAGCCATGGCGGCAATGGCCACGCGAGATCCCTGATTCCTTCGTACGAAAATTCGGCGAATGGTCACGAGACAACGGTGTGAAAGGAAAATACTCCGTTGTCCCCTGCCCTTCCTGCGTCGGCTGGGTCGACCGCTTGCTTCCCGGTTGGAGCAGTTCGGAACTCAGCGCCAGCCTCAAGCTTGTGCGCGACCTCATGGTGCCAAACTGGGACATTCACCCGGAGATGATTTCGCACACGCGGGTCATCGACCTGCGCACCGGTCGCCCATTTGAAGAAGTCAGCGCCCACACGATGGAAAACTGGCACCCGGCTCAGGATGTTACCAGTGATCACCTGGCGACGTACATCGCCCTGGCGCTGCAAACGCTCAAGAATGTCGACCTACCCTGCGAAGGCTTCACTACGCCTGGAGGATTCGGCAACAGGGTAAAGTCAGAGCTGTCGCTCGCGGGTGCCCAAGCCGTGCGCAGCGTGTTCAACCCTGAGGTACCCCATTATTTCAAGTATGTCGAAACTGGCGACAAAAGCACACAGCCCCGAGTCGAACACGCATCCGGCTTGGGCACTGATGATCCGCAATGTATGGTGAATGTTCTGGCAGGCACGGGCGACTGGTTCGGCGGATGGGACGGAGTCAGCTTCACTGGCGATGTGGAAAGTTCTGCCGACCGATTCATCACCAGTGCTCTCGACAGCGGACGCATGGTTGATCTCATCAGGCGCGGCGAACCCGCTATCATGTTGTGCCACTGGCCAGGCATCTACTGCAACGGCGACGAACGCGGATTCCAGATTTTCCAACGCGCCGTCACCCGCCTGAACCGAGGCTATGGAAACCAGATACGCTGGATGAAGCTCAGTGAAATTGCACGCTACTGGGCGGCAAAGGAATTGACTGCGATCTCACGGGAGGGGAACCGCGTAATCCTTAACGCACCATTCACCGCCAGCGCATTCACTTTGCAAATTACTCATTCCCAGACAGAGCATGCGCCGCGATTCCTGCGTCCAGGAATGGAGCCTGCACCGCTGCGTGAAGTCCGCACTGAAGCTCTGGCAAACGGTACCTTCGACAGGAGAACGCCATCATCCACCACCGTCTGCATCGAACTGCCCAGGGGCACTTCGGAGATCCTCGTTTAGTCCACTACACGCCAAAGAAATCTTTTAGAACTCGAGTGTACACCCCCCGCTTAAATTCCACCACCCATTGAAAATCGAATTCCTGCGGCATGATCCACCTCCAGGCTTTGAATTCTGGATGGGCGGTTTCAAGATTGATCATTGAATCATCTCCTGTAAAATCGCACCTGAAGTAGGTCTGCTCCTGCCCCTTGAATTTCTTCCACCGCTCGAAATCTTCTGGGAAGTCATACCGGTATCCTCCCCGCTCTTCTGTCACATTGTAAGACGAAGGAGGGAGACTAAGTTCTTCCTCCACCTCACGCATCAGGGCATCCGTCAGCGATTCCCCCTTGTCGACACCGCCTTGCGGGAACTGCCAGGAGTTCGGAATATTCAGGCGCTCGGCCACAAGGATCTGCCCCAGTGAGTTCACGAGAATAGCGGCGACATTTGGCCTATATTTTTCTCCCATAGTATCGTTTACATTGTAGAAGACCGCGTTGATCGCAACCTGAATCCCACCATCCCACAGCCCCTCCTATTCATGATCGAAAAGTTGCTCAAACCCCGCTCTCAGGTAATCATCGTGACCGGCATCACAGCATTGATCGTGCTGTACCATTCCCTCTTCGAGTGGCCCTCAGATACGCAAGTGCGCCAGAAACAAGAGGCGTTTCTACTCGCGATCGAAGAAGGCGACAACTCAGCATGGAACTCCCTGATATCCGAGTCTTACGAAGACCAGTGGGGATTCTCCAAGTCGGACGCACTGGTGGCACTGCAAGACGTCCGTTCGCAATTCATCGGCTTGAATATCACTTGGAAACCGGAGTCGAAAATCGTCGACTCGGGCGAAGGAAAATTGGCGGGGACGATGAAATTTGAGGCGACCGGATTCTTCGCAACCGACATGATTACGAGCCGACTCAACAGAATCGCCGCCCCGTGGGTATTCGAATGGCAGAAAGAATCATGGCTTCCTTGGTCGTGGCGGCTTACGAGGATCGAAAACTCGGAGCTCGATCTCGGCGACTACAGCCCCGGCGACCTGAAACGAAAAATGAAACAATAGGGCTGCGGCTTGCGGTCAGTGCCACTGCGTTCGGCGCAGACCGAACCACGCGATGACAATTCCGGCCGCCAGATGCGCCGACAGAACGAGCACGCTCACGGCGCTTTGATCCACTAGTTCGGTAGGAACTGTTCGCTTAATACCGACGAAAAAATCAGTTTGCTTCATCAGTTCAAGTTGGCCAGCCCAGCTCCAATAGGCCGAAATAAACGGCTGGGTCAGATGCTCAAGCGAATCAGACAGAGCCAAAACAGCTCCCGACAACGGCAACTGAAATCCCACAAGGTAGATGCTCATGAGCGATGCCTGTTCAGCGGTGCGCATGAGGGCGGAAATTCCGAGGCAAATTCCAGTCATCGCCCCGTTCACGAGCACCAGTAGAACCGTCCGCTCGACCAGCGGCCCTGGCAGACCACAGAATCGGTCAACAAACACCGACATCCACATCGACTGAGCCAATACCAGCACTCCCAGAAAGATCACCTTGCTAATCAAATAACTCATTGGCCGGAGACCGGCGAATTTCTCCTTTTCGTAAACCAGCCGTTCTGCCGCAATCTCGCGAGCCGAGTTGTTTGCCCCCGTCAGGGTCAGCAGGATGATCTGGAACATGACCAGCCCCGAAATCAATCCACCGATGCGCATTTGCTCGCCGATCACCTGCCGCTCCATCTCAATCGCCTCCAGCAGTGAGGTCTCCGCCCCGTGCAATGGTGATTTGGGCATCTGCCCTACGCCGTCAATCGCAAATATCACCACAAGCAGCGGGAACCCTAACATAAGCGCCAAATGAAGCATCAACTGCCCGCGATCCCTGGTGAACAAGCGCCGCTTCCGCCCAAGCAGCACCCAGAGTTGTCGAAAAAACCCAGGGATTTCAGGCAATTTCCCGTCTACCTGTCGGGTCTCAGGTACGTCCATCGTATCCGCTTGCTCCGGCACGTAACTCTCGCAGTGCTTTCGCCAGAATTCGTGCCAGTCAACCGCAGGATGATCACGCAACCGCTCATACACCCGGTCGACAGATTCTACGCTGAAGTAGTGCGGCAGCATCTCGGGCGTCCCGTGATACACCACCCGGCCGCGATAGAGCACCAGCACGGTATCCATCAACTCAATCCCGCCGAAACTGTGAGTGACATTCAACACAATTCGCCTCCCCACCCTTGAGACTTTGTGCATCAATTCCACGATTTCACGTTCTGATTGCAAATCTAGCCCGCTTGTCACCTCATCGCACAAGAGCAAACGTGGATTACTGGCCAGCTCCATAGCAAGACCGAGCCGACGCTTTTGCCCGCCAGACAGAACAGCTACGCGGAGATCCCTCAACTCCAGCATTCCAGTCTGCTCAAGGATTCCCTCGACACGTTCGTCTACCGCCTTTCGACTGCTTAGCCGAACCCGCAACTGCACTGCTCCGCGCACACTTTCCTCCACCGTAAGCAAGTCATAGGCAATGCTGAACTGCGGCACGTAACCCACTTCGGTCGGCTCGAAGTCCTCTTCCTCCATGAGGCAGCGCCCATTCCAGACAATTGTGCCATCCGTCTGTTCATGAAAGCCCGCGATCGTTTTGAGCAATGTCGTCTTCCCACATCCTGACGGCCCTACGATCGCCACCAGACTGCCAGGCTCAACCGAAAAGCTGATCGACTTCAACAGATCGATCTCTTCTCCCTCTGCAGTCAAGGAATAGCATACGTTCGATAATTCGAGCACAGAGAACCATACGGATTATTGGCAGTGGCACAACCGGCCGAGGAAAAAAACATCTTCCAATGGACGCTCAAGCTACCCGGTGGCGCTACTCCCGCCCTGTAATCCACGCCACATCCTTAATTTAATCCAACTGTTGCAGACTCACATCGCAGAGCGGCGTGGTATCCGTTCGGTTTGCATCACAGGCTCTGCTGACGGAATAGCAGTCCCTCGTCGGCCCATTGCTTTTTGATGGATCTTGACGAACGGAGAACGGTATTGCTGATTTACAAAAAAGGCACCGCAGTGATGCGGTGCCTTTTCGAATGATCAAATGAATGGGAAGGAATACGAATGGATCAGCTAAAAGAAGACTCTTTGGATTCCTTCAATTGGCCTTCACCACGGAACTCAACGATGTCGGTACCGAGGCGAACCCGTGTGATTGTCATCGGGCCGTGCTTTCCGTCGTCCATGAAGATCTCACCATCGTCTTCGATAAACGGAACTTCGCCGGACTTTACCTCAAAGAACCCCTTCCACGGGTTTCCTGCTTCCCACTCGTCGATTTCGTATTCTCCTTCAACAGCCTTATAAACGCTGCTTTTTCCTTTCATTACTTTTCCAGTGAACTTGGGCATATGGTAGGTGCTTAAGTTAGAGTATCCGGGAAACTCGTATCCCGGAAAGTCGCCGAAAGTGACTGATATCCGATTTGTTTCAAGAAAAAAACGGCACTCCCGACCTGAAAATAACGACGCCCAAATACCGTTTATTAGGCTCAGTTTGAAAGCTGCCCTGCGCTCTGTCGTTCTCGTTCACAATCTCCCCTAAGCCGTTCGCACCGACATCATTCGATCAGGCAAGCAACCTCCGTAAAGTCGACAGCTCTGTGATATTACGAAAGGTTAAACTACACAGCAGTGGAGAAGGCTTACTTTTGAGAGCTTCCCCTGACAACTGCTAATGAGCCTACGGCAGCATGGAAACTAGGCAGCTAGAGGTTGCGTCGTTTGCGCTTCAGCTTTAGTTGGGCAAGCGACTTCGCAATCGCCGCCTCCACCGATGCAACTTCTTCCGCATTGCTCTTCTGGGCCAACGAATCCTTTGCCCGCTGCAGGGCAGCCTCAACGGCTGCCTCATCAATTTCCGCATCCGACACTGCCATATCCGTCATGATGTGGACATGATGGTGGGTGATCTCCACCAGGCCCTCACCTAGCGCAAGTTCGGTAGTGGCACCTCCTTTTGTGAAGGAAAGCTCCCCCGGCAACAAAGTTGTGACTAACGGCGCGTGATTGGGTAGCACTCCCATCTCACCAATATTACCGGGCAGCACCACTGAGTCTACTTCATCCGAAAATACCTGGGCTTCAGGTGTAACGATCTCTAGTTGGAGCGGCATGATAGATTGAATTAGAGCAGTTGGGAAAGTTACCGTTGTAAGGCTGACCAAGTTTACTTCTCAACCGAATCAATGCCGGCCTTCATGTAGAAATTGGCTTCAGGGACACTGTCGTGCTTGCCCTCCAGAATCTCGGAGAATCCTTTTACAGTCTCAGCAATTGAAACATACACACCTGGAGAACCAGTGAATACCTCAGCAACGTGGAAAGGCTGCGAGAGGAACTTCTGGATTTTCCGTGCACGGAACACAGTCAGCTTCTGATCGTCGCTGAGTTCGTCCATACCCAGAATCGCGA
>JAGROY010000371.1 GCA_020439995.1 Verrucomicrobiia bacterium | reverse complement strand
AAGGACGTGTTTGTTAAATTCGACGAAGGCACCCGCAGTGCCCCGAAGGGAACCGCCGCTGCGGCAGGACTGGCACCGATGCGATTCGGAAAGAACGAAATCCGGCAACTGCTGACCTACTGCGTCCGCGAATTCCCCGATCGTCCAATTGCAAAAGGTGATAAGTGGGACGAAGAGAACAACGTAAACCTTAACCTTGGAACGGCTGACATGAAGATGCAGATGACCGCTGAAGGAAACGACAAAGATGGGAATCCCGTCGTCACTTACACCAGCGCCTTCGAAGTCGACTTTTCCGAAGGTGGCCCCACTCCAGGCGGCAAAGGTGATGGCAAATTATCGGGCAAAATGACCTATGACTCCGAGCACGCGATCATCAATGATCACATCACGACCATCGACATGAACCTCAATCTGAACGGATTGATGATGCCCGTTAAGCAGGAATCGAATACCAAAGTCACGAAGATCGTCGCAAAGTAGTTTGAGCTGTTCTACCCGCCCTGAAGCTCGGGCTACTTTTCCTGCCTCACTGCGAAACACGTTAATCCCAGTGGAGTTTGTGGTAGTAGACAAATCCCGCGACGGAGTCGTGCCACAGGATTTCATCAAAGGAGAATCCCTCATTTTCAGGGGTGTCTTCATGCGTCCGCGTGTATACAGTCGCTCGCGGGGCGATGCTCTTGGGCCACCAAGCCGGTGATACCTCCTTGTTCCCTAGCGATGGATGCATGGCCATGGAATAGCCGTTCCCAACGATCTTCTCAAAGGTCTCTTTTTCGAATGTGAACCGCATCCACTGCCCGTAAGCACCGTCCATCACGCCGCGATTGTATAAATCGGAGTAAGCAATTTGAGTAATAGATGCGGATGGTGAAAGTCCGAAGGCACGAGTGAACTCGATCTCCTGGTCTTTGCGCGTGGTTGCCTCACTCGAGCCCGAACAGGAAACCAGAGACAAAGTCGCGAGCGCAGCTACGTGCAAAAGAAACTTGGCAACCATATTTTTGGAACCAATCGAACAAATCTAAAACGTCTGCCCCTGCTCAGTGGCGTAAACCGCCGCGCCCCGCGCTACGGCATAGTCACCAAGCTCAGCGATCGAAATCTCGATTTCTTCCACCAGGGCCGGAGATGCATTTCTCTGAATCGATTTGCGCAGACCCTTGCGGTAGAGATCTGGCATTTTTTCCACCAGCCCACCTCCAATCACGATCCTATCCGGCCCAAGCAAATCGACTGCCGCAGCGATGCCAAGGCCCAGGTATTCGATCGATCGTTTCACGATGCTCTCGACAGATGCATCACCGCTATCAATCGCTTTTTTCACGATGCCACTCTTGATCCTTTGAAGGTCTGTACCCGCTTTCTCCATGATGTAGGGTGCATTGCCCCGGTACGCCTCCATTGCACAGGTGGCGGCGATGGAGAGTCGACTCGCCAATGCCTCAAGCGTCACTGGCTCATCCACCGCTCCCTCCAAAGTGGATCCGATGAGGCGAATGTTCCCGATTTCCATGCATGAAGCGCGCCGCCCGCGCAGGATCTTGCCTTCGTAGACAAAACCTCCGCCGACCCCCGTTCCAGGGAAGACCCCGAGCAATGAGCGTGCCCCCTTCCCTGCTCCACTCCGATACTCGCCGAATGTTCCAGCATCGACATCGTTCAGTACCGCAGTGGGACACTTGAAAATTCCCGCCAGAAACTTGCCGACGGAAACCTCTTTCCATCCCAGATTGGGAGCATGGCGCAGGATCCCTGTTTCAAAATCCACCACTCCCGGGCAGCCGATGCCCACTGCGGAAACGTCAAACGTTTTGATCCCGGCATCCTTTAATGCCTCGCGAATCGATTCCTCAATGCGCTTGAGCCCACTCTCCGGCCCCGCAAAACCCTGGGTAGGCATACGCGCTGCGCCGATCTCGGCGTTTGCCCCGTCAAAAACAACGGTAAACATTTTTGTTCCTCCAAGATCAATTCCGACGGTGTAGGGTCCTTTGCTCATGGTTTGATAGTCAATTTAGAAACATAGAGACGTTCAATCCCCGCCTTGGCAAGCTCAATGGTCCATTCGTCGGACTTTCGCTTTGTCAGCAGTACCCCAAGACACCAGAAGCACTTGCGAATTTCATGAACGCGTACGAGCGTTCGCCATGACTTCTACATTTCTCGCACAGTTTGTAATAAGTGGTGGGAACATGGGCTACCTCATGATTCTGGGTGTTTCCATGCTGGTCAGTATGCTCGTCAGCCAGCGTTTGAAGAGCAAGTTCGCGGAGTATTCCCAGGTGCCTACAGGGATGAGCGGTCGGGAAATCGCTGAGAAAATGCTGGCAGACAATGGCATCCGCGATGTCAAGGTGATCAGCACGCCAGGCCAGCTGACAGATCACTACAATCCGGCAAATAAAACCGTAAATTTGAGCGAACCCGTATACCACATGCGCACGGTCTCTGCGGCAGCCGTAGCCGCGCACGAGTGCGGGCACGCTGTTCAGCACGCCAAGGCGTACGCATGGCTCACGATGCGGTCGAAAATGGTGCCGGTAGTCAGCATCGCATCGAAAATGATGAACGTCGTCATGATGGTGGGTATGTTCGGCTTCTTCAGTAGTGGCAGCGGCATGTTCATCTGGTTGATCGTCGCGTGCCTTGGGGCTACCACGCTATTCTCGATCGTCACGCTGCCGGTCGAATTTGATGCGAGCAATCGGGCACTTGCCTGGCTCGATTCCACTGGCTCACTGGGCAGCAGCATCGGCCACGAACGAGCAAAGGACGCGCTGTTCTGGGCTGCAATGACCTATGTCGTAGCCGCACTTTCCAGCCTGGCGACACTGCTCTATTTCCTGATGAAGGCACTCGGCAATCGTCGCAATTAATTCACTTAACGCGCGAGCAATTGAGCGGCCTCGGAGATGGCTTGCTCAACCTGGCCGAAATCCGACAGCACGGGTTCCTTTTTGTTGCGGGAGCGCTCAGCCTGAGTAGCCAGCTGCTTGACTCTCTCGCGGAACTCATCGGTATAAATATCGAGGTTCTTGTTGAGCACTGTGGCCATACTTTGCTGGATCTGCTCACGGTGAGGGTCGAGCGCATCCCACAGGCTACGCGGTGACGACTGCCGCCATGCTTTCTTCCATCGAAAGTAGACGATCACAGGGATCAGCAGTGCCACCGCCGAAGTTCCTGCGATGATCTCCATCCATGGCGGAAACAGAAATGCGGCAACCGCACCAGCCATTGCCAAGACCGAGGCAGCAACCACTGTCCTGCGCCTGGCCCTTCCAGGCCTGGCCAACTGGGCGGCTATTTCATTTTCCACGTGAAGCGCATCCTCATGTGACTGAAGCTGCTCCGCGCTTGCATCGAGAAACGGTCGACGCTGCTTTGCCCAAGTCACTCCTTTCAAGTCCTTCGAACGAACGGCTTCGCCATGGTTTTCACGGAGGTGACGACCGATATGCTCCCAGGCTTTCTCCAGGTTCCCCTCTATTCGATTTGCCGCATCGATCAGTGAATGCTCAACCGCGGTGCTCACTCCGCTTTTGAGCGCCGATTGAATCGCTGCGGCCGTGTCGGCAATTTTTTCGTTCCCACGCTTTGCCAACAGTCTTTGCTCGGCGGACACGACGCTTTCCATAATGTCCCGATCCACTGTTGTAAGGACAGAGCTCAGCCGCGCTGGAATTTGCTCCAACAGACTCTCGCCGAGTTGCTGCACCCCCTTATAAATGGCGTCACTATCCTGGACTTCCAGGGCCACCGCCCCCATCTCCGTTCTCAACGCATCGATCGCCGAAGCTCCCGAACTGATCGCCTGCTGAAGTGAATCAAAACATCCAGTTGATTCTGATAAAACGGAATCCAGAGCGCTGCTCACATCAACGATACCACTCCGTTTCCTCAATCCCTCGCGATCAAGCCCAGCACCGTGCGCGAGCTGAGCAAGTTTCGCGGAAAATGGCACAACGGCGAAACGATGACCGGTGCTCTTGGCCAATTGATAGCCGATGTGCAAAAGGATCGGCTGGAGTTCGGCATCTGATCTCAAATCCGATCGCTGCACCACGAACAACAACTTCCTGCACAACTCAGCAGGAATACCCCTGACAAACTCCCACGGTTCCGGCACCCAAGGCTCACTGGCGTCGATCACGCACAGGATCGCATCGGTTTGATCCAATGGCGGCCTTGAGAGCAGCGTTGGTTCGGTTTTTGAGAGGGTGACTGCATCAAATCGAAGGCGCCCATCCACCTCAAGCTTCACAGCATCAATCAACTCCGATTTTCCACTTCCCGCTCCGCCTACGACGGCCACGCGAAAAACTTCCCGCAGTTGCTCGATTGTCGAAACACACTTCGCCGTTGAATGGGCGGCATCGCCCTTCGCCCGGCTACGGACAGAGCGCAACGCTGGAAGGGCAGCTTTTAAGCCTGTTTTTGCTGTAAAGTAGCGGTCTAGCACCATCAGATGCGGTGACCGTAGCAGCACTTGGTGACAATTGGAATCGGTTCCTGCGCTTGAAAGCGTCGACCCTCCCCATCCCCATCAGGGATGGGACAATGGGCTCTGGGCGGCGGCAACCTGAGCCGGTGCGTGCGCCTGGGACTGCTCTATATTGATCAACTCACTCACGGTCACAAAACGGAAGCCACGACGCAGCAGTTCATCCAGAGTTCCCGGCATCGCATCGATCGTGGGCGCATGAATATCGTGAGCCAGCAGGATTCCCCCTGGCCGGGCACCTTCCACCAGTCGCTTTGTCACCACACCTACTCCGGGACGCTTCCAGTCCTCAGGATCGACATTCCAGGTAATCGTCGGGTAGCCGAACTCGCGGCGAATCAGAGCCCGCTGCTCCTGCCGGAGCGCACCGTAGGGCGGCCGCATTGTCTGTGGCGCGACACCCGTAACGGCAAGCACGCCATTGTGAACCTCACCCATCTCCATCCGCAGACGCTGGTCCGACACCTTGGTAAGATTTGCGTGAGAAACCGTGTGATTTCCAATTTCGTGTCCCTCAGCGACGATCCTGCGCAGCAGATCAGGATAACGCTTCACATTCTGTCCCACTACATAGAATGTTGCCCTGATGTTGCGCTCGCGCAGAATGTCAAGGAGGCGCGGCGTGTTGGTAGCATGCGGGCCATCGTCAAAGGTCATCGCCAGGAATGGCTGCTGCACCTTTGCCTGCCGATAGGAAGTGTCCATTGTCGCCGGTAGCCGACGCGGCCCGGCAAAATTCGGATTCATCGGACGTCCGGGCTGCATTGCCTGCACCGGTTGCTGCGGGGGCATCGGCTGCACCGTGTTCTGGGCGTTCTTATTCCGACCGCATGAGCCAGCAGCCAAGGCGATACAGGTGGTGAGAACAAAGCATTTCCAATTCATCGAAATATGACGGGTTTTGGCTTGAATCTCCGATCTTCAGGACTCCGCCAGTGTTGAACGGACGGAATATTGTTTAGATTCCCGAAATATCATCCGATTTTTTCTACTGGAAACATTCTCCATAGAAACAACATATTTTCAGCAACTTCTGCACGAAAACGGGTTTTCATCCTGAGCTAAGGGCGTTACACCCCCTGAACTAGTAAAGAACTCTGAAAGGAATTCGCCCATCAAGGGAGCCTTCCCATTCTGTAGCCAAAAATGGGCAATTCCCGTTCCCGCAATTGACCACCGTGCGTATCTACTGACGTTGAAAATGTGATGCTCCGTAAACTTTCATTTCCTCCATGCTTAACCTTTGTGCTTGCCGCCAGCGCACTCACTCCAGCCATCCTGAGCGGAGCCGACGGTGCGGAGGTCGAGAAACTGGAAGGATTTCTGCAAGCCCATTGCTACGACTGTCATGATGCAGACGTTCAGAAGGCTGAATTGAATCTGGAAGCGCTTATGCACGGAGGCAGTCCAGAGATGTCCGATGCTGGCAAATGGGAAACTGCGCTGGACATGATCGTCAAAGGCGAGATGCCGCCCAAGAAAAAAACGCAACCCAGTCAGGCCGAGCGCGATCTTGGAGCAGCTGCGATCGAAGAGCTGTTGGCCACTTGGACGGAATCACTGGGTGAAAATCCGGGACGCGTCACGGCACGGAGACTCAATCGCGAGGAGTATAACAATACGATTCGTGATCTCGTGGGCGTGGATTTCCGTCCTGCGGAAGATTTTCCTAGAGACGAGGTAGGCTATGGATTCGACAATATCGGCGACGTACTCTCGCTTTCTCCCGTGTTGATGGAGAAATATCTCGATGCCGCTGAGCAAATTGCGGAGAAGGCGATCGTCGCGGAAATACCCGAATGGCCACCCGTCCACCGCCCGACTCTCGGGGATTTTCAGCTGCTTTCATGGGAGTCGCAATTGCTAAAGCTGCCACTCGCCGAAACCTGGGTCGCCACCTACTCACAGCCCAGCGGGAAACCGCCGATCACCGCTCCCCTGACATTCACCCCAAGTCCAACGGTTTCCGAAATCAACGTAGAAGGAAAACGCGTGCGGTTTGTGACATCGATCGAGATCAATGGAACCAGCCGTGACGTCAGCGTCACTGCGGAAGAACGGGCCACCGGCAGAATTTTGGGCCAATGGATCAGCGGCGCGGAAAGCGGAGTCTTTGAGGCAAAAGCGCAGCCCGGCCCAGCATTTGCAGGCAGTTGGGACGCTGTGGCCTCGCTGCCCGACGGTCGGGACATCAAGCAGGAACTGACGCTGACCGTTAGGGACGACGGTGCACTCATTGGACGAATTGTTTCCCTTGCCGACGACCGACGGTCCGACGTTGACGAAGTAGTCGCGGAGAATGATACGCTACGCTTCAACTACGGAATACAATTCGAGAACAACGCGATGGATGTGAAAGTCCAAGCAAGCCTGGACAACAATGGCACACTCTATGGCAACTGGGTGCTTGTGGGTAGTGACCAAACCGAGACAGCTACCGGCAGTTGGAAAGCGGAGCGCCCAGAGCCAAAGGATGAAGAAAGCAACGTTCGCCTCATGGGGCGCGCGATCGGAATGTTTAGAGAGGGGGAAGCTCGGTTGGAATTCGAAGCCGATAGGCCGGGTGAATACCGCCTCAGCTTCACGAGCTACCAGGACAAAGCCGGCCCAGAGAATGCCCTGATGGGCCTTTACCTGGACGGCCAGGAAATCGAGCGCATTGATATCGACTGGGAGAAACCACTCACGCAGTCACGGACACTCACATTGTCACAGGGAAAGCACTCGATCGGCCTCGCGTATTTGAACAACTACGTCGACAACCGGATCAGCGACCGAAAGCTGCGGGGGGATCGGAATCTATTTGTACGGGAAGTGGAAATCGCAGGGCCGCTCGGCCTGCCCCGCCCTCCCCTTCCAGATCCGCACCGGCGGATCATTCCACATCAACCCGAACCGGGCACTGAACGAGAAACTGCCCGCAAGTTTATCGGAGAATTTGCCAGCCGTGCCTATCGCCGCCCTGCCACAAAGGATGAGATTGAACGCATCGCCAGCCTCGTGGACTCAGCGCTCGAGGAAGGCGAGAGCTTTGGCGAAGGAATGCGGCTCGCATGCCAGGCCGTCCTGGTTTCTCCACACTTTCTTTTTCGCTGGGAACTGGATTCTGGAAGGCAGGTGCCCGCCGACCAGCTCATCCGAAATCTGAATGCCTATGAAATTGCGTCCCGGTTGTCGTACTTTTTATGGAGCAGCATGCCGGATGATGAATTGTTCTCGCGTGCAATGGATGGATCGCTGCAAGACAGCAGTGTCATACGCTCGCAAGTTCAGCGCATGCTGTCCGACGAGCGATCGGAAGCCCTTGTGAGAAATTTTGCTGGCCAGTGGTTGCAGATTCGCAATCTGGGCACCGTCGAACCAGACCCCACCACGTTTCCTGAATTTGATCCCGAGCTTGGTGCCTCAATGGCTGAAGAGACCTATCTGTTCTTCAACGCAGTCCTGCGGGAAGATCGCAGCGTCCTTGAATTGCTGGACACTGACTTCACGTTCCTCAACAAGCGGCTCGCTGCACACTACGGCCTGGAATCTGAAAATCTGGGAGACGCCTTTCAACGAGTCTCCCTGCCTGAAGACTCCCCCAGAGGTGGAGTGCTGACGCAAGCGAGCATCCTGACAATCACCTCAAATCCCCGTCGCACATCCCCTGTGACACGCGGAAAGTGGGTGCTGGAGCAAATCCTTGGCACCCCTCCGCCACCACCACCGCCCAACGTGCCACAACTGGCAGAGGGCAAAGAAATCGCCGCCGAAGCATCGCTGCGCGAGCGGATGCGGATTCATCGGGACAACCCGGATTGCGCCGGTTGCCATGCCAAGATGGATCCGATCGGTTTCGCCCTGGAGAATTTCGACGGCATCGGCAGATGGCGGGACTTTGACGGCACATTCCCGATCGACTCCGCTGTCACGCTGGGAGATGGCTCGAATGTGTCCGGATCTGATTCTCTGAAAAGCTTACTAAAGGACAAGGAAGGCTACGTTAACTCCTTTATAGAGAAAATGTTAACCTTCGCACTCGGTCGGGGCGTAGAGTTTTATGACCGTCCTGTCGTGAAAACAATTCAAGACTCTTCGGCAGAAACCGGGTTTAAACTATCAACTATCGTAACAGAAATCGCGTGCAGCGCGCCATTTCTTAAGCGAGCACTAGAAAAAGAATCGCATGAGTAAATCCTGGCAACTTTCTCGACGACACTTCCTTCGCGGAATCGGCACCACCATTGCCCTTCCCATGCTGGATGTAATGGCCCCGCAGGCATTCGCTTCAACTTCATCCACAGCGGCAGGTGCTGCACCTACCCGGATGGCGTTCTTCTTTGTGCCGAATGGAGTGAACATGGCCGACTGGCGGCCAGCAAGAACGGGTGCTCACTACGAGCTCCCCTTCTCGTTGCAGCCTCTTGCCGAGTTGCAGAACGATATGCTGGTGATCAGTGGCCTAACTCAGGACAAAGGTCGGGCAAACGGCGATGGTGCGGGCGACCATGCACGTTCCGGCAGCGTCTTCCTGACAGGTTCACAACCCCTCAAAAGCGAAGGCTCGGAAATTCGATCTGGTCAGTCTGTCGATCAGTATGCTGCGGAATACCTACGCAAACAGACACCATTTGCCTCGTTGGAGCTGGGGACTGAAACCGGACGGCCGCTGGGCAAGTGTGATTCCGGCTACAGCTGCGGATACTCTAACAATGTGTCGTGGCGCGATAGCTCGACGCCGATGCAAAAACTTGTGAATCCGCGGGACGTTTTTGAGCGACTGTTCAGCGACCAGTTGCAGACTCAGTCGCAGAAAGAGCGTGCCCTTCGGGAGCGAAAGCGCAAAAGTATCCTGGATGTGGTCATGCAGGATGTGAAGAGCCTGAACGGCAGCCTCGGCAGCAATGACCAGCAGAAGCTAGATGAATACCTGACGTCAATTCGTGAGATCGAGCAGCGGATCCAGCGAGCAGAATCCGGTAACTCTGAAACACGCGATCTGGTCAACAGCTACGAAGCACCCGAACCTGGCACCCCGGAATCAATCGATCAGCATCTCCGCCTGCTGGGGGACATGATGGTTTTGGCTTTCCAAACAGACACCACCCGCGTTTCCACATTCATGTTCGCCAATGCCGGGAGTAACCGCAGCTATGGCATGGTCGGTGTGAATGATGGACACCATGAGCTTTCCCACCATCAGGGCGACGCGGAAAAACTAGCGAAAATCAGCGCGATCAACCGTTTCCACATCGAGCAGTTCGCCTACATCTTGAAGAAGATGAAATCCGTG
>JAGROY010000370.1 GCA_020439995.1 Verrucomicrobiia bacterium | reverse complement strand
GCGCCTGTGCGGCAGTGGTATGCGCGGGGTCAGAATGGATCCTGCTATCGAGAATTTAACCACAATAGTGGGCGACTATTGGACTGCCTGCAACGCTCTTAATCGTGCGAGAGCGGCCCCTGAGCTGACGGCGTCGCGCGCCTTTTCAAGTCCGGCTGCAAGGTTCTGGCTGAGTCCGGTGATCACAAATCCGGCTGCCGCATTCAGCAGGGCTATTTCGCTCTGTGCGACAGTTGCGCGATTAGACAGGACTGCCTCCAGTATCTTTGCGTTCTCCGAAGTGGAGTGTCCTTGTAGCTCTGTTAGAGTAGCGCCGCATTGCAGGTCGAGTTCCGCTGGATTCAGGGTGATCATGTTTACCCTGCTGCCATCCCACTGGCTGATCGTGGTGGTGCCGAGGGTTGAGATCTCATCCATTCCCTGATTGTTCTCTGTTTTGCCATGGACTGCCCAAGCTGTCTTCCGACCCAGTCTACCGAGAATGTCGGCATACACAGGTGGCAGTGCACTATCGAAGACGCCCACCAGTTGATAGTCCGGCTGGACAGGATTCAGCAGGGGGCCGATCAAATTGAAAATCGTCCGCACGCCTTTTTCCGCGAGGAGTTTCCTTACGGGGGCAACGGCCTTGAATGCCGGGTGATACTGCGGAGCCAGCATGAAGCCGACGCGTTCGGTCGCAATCGTTTCAGCGAACTGCTCACGAGTCAGGTCGATGCGGACTCCGAGTTGTTCGAGCACATCGGCCCCTCCACACTTTGAAGTGATCCCGCGGTTGCCGTGCTTCACCACGACTGCTCCACCGGCAGCGAGAATGAACATGGAAGTCGTCGAAACATTATACAGATTCAATTTGTCGCCGCCCGTCCCGCATACATCGATCGACGGGCCGGGGAGCGAATCTATATCTAATGGTGGACGAACCGCGTGCTTGAGGAACTCCGTGACAAAGGTGGCGATTTCTGCTGGCGTTTCACCCTTTGCAGACAGCGCTTCTAGAAACGATGCTTTTTGCTCAACCGCCGTTGATTCGGCGAGCAATTGGGCGGCGGCCAGGCCGACTTGTTCTTCGGTGAGGTCGTTCCCGGCGTGGAGTTGGGCTGTGAATGCTTCCATGGTCAGGGACAGTCAAACCTCAACAACTGCGTTTTGACCAGCTCGAAAAATCATTGATCGTCGTAGCTGTAAGCTGGCAGGGGAGATTCCACGAGCAGGAAAAATGCTGCCCGGGCTGGATGGAAGAGGGTAACGTCGTCGAAGTTGTGCAATGTGGTGGTATCCATGGTCGTCCAATACCGGTACGGGCTGCCGACGCCCGCATCGAGTAAAAAGTAGCTATCGTAGCCCGACTGATCGGGGCCGGAATCGCCTCGCCAGAGCTGAATCTGATCCGCTGCCGCAGGATCGAGGTCTCCGAGAAACCCCCGGGCCAGAGTTGCCTGTCGTTGCCCCGGGCTTTGCGCGATCGGATACCCAGCCGCAATGAGATTGTAGCCTTCGTTCAGTGGCTGGCGAAACAGGTTCTGCCGCACCATTCCAACCTGGGTAAAAAGCGATACCGGACTGCCCGTTGGACGTTGCAGGAAAACTCCGGTTCCGGGGGCGACGATGCGATTCCCGGAATCTTCAAGACTGGCATTAGAGAGTGCTGTCCACTGGTAGTAGGGAGAGTCAACTCCTCCGTCGAGCAGGAAGTAGCTATCGTATGCTACCGCTCCACCCGTATAGAAATGGATACGATCACTCGTCGCCGGGCTCGTGGTGCCAGTGAACGAGTCCTTGGTGAAAATTTCATCGACCGTGCGGTGAAGATGCACCGCGAAGGGGGCACCCACTGCGGAGGATGGGAATTGGTGGAGTGTGTTAAACGGGGAAGCGAGATCAAGGCCGATGCTGTCTCTGCTGGTTCGGTTCAGATCGATGTCGATCCGCTGCCCTTCCAGCGAGCCTCCCCGCATTTCAATGTAGGCGGGAGTGGTTCCATCGAACACGGCTGCGAAGTTTTCCCCGCCGCTCCAAGTGATGGTGGTTCCGTTAGTGCCCCCCACGGTGGATGCAAAAACGGGGGCGCGGACGGTGCTTATTCCAATCGTCTGGTATCCCGTGTGGAGCGGTGTGCGAAGCCAGGCAAATTCCGGCGTGACAGCCCGGAGCCCGGTTCCATTCAGCCTTACCGCAAGACGGGCGAATCCTCCTTCGGCAAAGCCCGGGAATGCATCCAGTGATCCTGTGCGGACGGATTCGGTGCCATCGGAATGTTGCGTGCGGGAAGATGGGGCGACGGTCTGCCATTGGACGCGATCCTTGCTGATTTCGATCGAGTATTCGATGTCGCTTACAGAAGTGGGGCGGTCGTAAATCGCTGTGACAGCGTCGTTTGCGCCTTGTTTCTCGAGGGCGAACGTGGATGCTGAGATGCCGCTGCGTGGATCATTGCCCAGCGCGTATTCTAACAGATCGACAAAGTAGTCTCCATCCGCATTGGTCGTCGGGCTGCTCGTGGCACTGCTCAGGCTGCTGTTGAGCCAGGCCGTCCAGGTAGAGGGATAAGTGTCAGGGGCTGTCGGAGGCTGCGGAACCACACTGCGGCGCAGGATGACTTCGTCGACATCGCCGTCGAAATTGCCCAGTGTCAGGGTCCAGTCGTTGGTGCGGGAAGGGTGGGGCGGTTTGTCGACTCTGGCCACAAGTGCACCATCGATCCATGTTTTGATTTCCGATGCGCCATCGTAGGAAATTTGGAGATGGTGCCACTGTCCGGGACTCATGAGCGAGTTCACTTGCTGGGCGGTCAGGACTTCCTGTGCGTTCGCCATGATATTGGCACCGCGTGGATCACCCCATTTACGATCCTGCAGACCATAGTGGCTGTCCCATTCCTGATGGAGAAATACGATCGGCAGGTTTTCGACTCCCCAGCCGAGGTAATTCCTTACAAAGACTCGTGCTTCCATCGTCAGCGACGAATCCATTTCCGGAGTGACCAGTGCATTGGGAATACTGACCGTCAGTGTATCGCCGACTGCAGAAAAGCGTGCCACTTGCCCTGCTGGATGATGCATCCATCCAGTGTTCGCAGCCGTTCGCTGCACACCACCAGAGGGTATCAGTGTCAGTCGATTGGCTGATTCGTCGGCATAGTTTCCATTGAAGTGGTAGAGGGCAATGACATCCGGCGTTGCGATGTGCTCGTCTGCTGCGGGAGGGAGTGAGGTAGTGTCCGGCGCTCCGGGTTCCAAGTCGTCGATCTGCTGGAGGTAGGAGGTGAGTTGCTGCAGTTGGACGCCGCTGATAGAAATTCCCGAGTGGGCATTGACTGCATCCTGCAGCGTGGGGGCCGATCCATCATGCAGGTAGGGCGCTCCGTCCCACAGTCCGCGAAGCGTGGGTGTATCGATTCCGCGCAGGATTCCGCCGAGCCTGTTTCCGCTGGCAGCTGTGAGCGTGCCGATATCGTGTAGAACGGTAGCGGCACTGTCAGTGAAGCGCTCTCCACTGTGGCAGTCTGCACAACCTTGAGCGCGGAACACTTCCCGACCTGCAGACCCTTGCGCCGTAAGCGAGCCATCTCTGTTGCGAAACGGGCTTCGTTCGAATGAATCGAGTGATGTCACATAAGCAGCCAGCGCGTCCAGGTCGGCGTCCAATCCGCCATTCGGAGATCCCAGAGACGGGTGAGGTGATCCCTCCAGCAACCCGGTGCCGCCTGACAGGTTTCGAATTTGCCCTTCGAAGTCTTGTACTTCGTCGAAGTTTGCCGACCAGTGCAACGCACCGTGTCCGATCCCGCCACGGCCGCGGAGGTCGATGGTGTTGCGCAAGCCTTCGCCGAAGCCCGTGAGATCCCACACGCGTCCGTCGTGGGAGCCGTCATTGTGGCAGGCGGCGCAGCTGATGTATTCTTGAAGAGCCAGGCGTTCGTCCCTGGAATCGTAGAACAATTGCTTGCCGCGAAGAACGGCAGGCGCGAGCGCGTCGACTGGGACAGTCGCGATCTTTGAAAGTGCAGGCACCGCTTCACCTGTTCCGTCGATGACTTGCGAGAGATCGTGCACACTGACGGAGCGCTCCATGTAGTTGTGAACAAAAAGCGAACGGCCGTCTGGAGCGAGAGCAAGTCCCTGTGGTGCGCGCCCTGTTTCGAATCGCGTCACCTGCTGGCCGGTATAGGCATCCATCACCGCAACGGAACGGCTGCCCTCAAGCGCGACAAGAACGAAATTGCCCCAGCGTCCAAAGATCGACGTGACGGCAACTCCGGCATTGTCGTGATGGGCGCGCTGACTGGTGTGGGCGATGTTCGTCCTTAGATCGATTGGAGACGAAATACTGCGGACGGTGTGTTCAAAATTGAGCGGATTGCCATCGCGGCCGCTGCCCCTTTGAACGTTGTCCTGCTTGGATGCGACCCACGCCGTCGTGCCGTCCGGAGAGATCGCGGCCGGGCCGATGTAGTTCGGAATCCCACGGCCTTCGGTGGCACCGTCGGGTAGCGTGCTCAGGCCAAGGGTGACTGTCGCCGTGGCGCTGAGGCTGGCGCTGTCGAGCGCCATGACTTTGCCTCCGTCGTCGGGGCCCGGAGTCGGCGATGCAGTGGCTTCGCCTGTCACGGGCGATGTGACGAACTGCGACACGTAGATGGTTGTGCCCTCCGAATTGATCGACAAATGTCTCGGCGTTTTTCCTGCAGCCGCAGTGCTGAGGATCGACAGGGTGGCACTCGAAAACTTTGCAATCTCACCAGTGTTCTCAAGAGCGACGAATACCTCATCTTTGGCTGGCGACATCACGATCCCGTGGGGGGCCGAACCAGGAGGCAGGGGAATTGTGGCGAGGACGGAGAGCGTTGCAGTATCAATGATGGAGATCGAGGCGGATTTCTTGTTGGTCACCCAAACGTGTCCATTGCGAGTGAGTGCGAGACTGCGCGGTGAATCACCAACGGTAATCGTGGCGAGCAACAGACGGCTGGTGGCATCGATCACGGTGACGCTGTCGTTGTCAGGGTTCACATTCCACACGCGGTCATGTGCTCCTGCGCGCTGCTCATACAGAATGCTCTGGGATATTGCCGGGGAATGGGCAGTGGCGATGGGGTGAATCGCTTGACGATACGAAACCTGAGTGGACTGGCCTGAGCCGTCGGCAATATCGACCGTGATGGTATAGCGGCCAGGCTGGGAATAAGTATGATTGACCGCGCCTGAGGACGTTGTGCCCGGAGAGCTGCCGTCCCCGAAGTTCCAGGTGTACGTCAGGTTTTCTCCAGTAGCGGAAACTGTGAAAACGTGGGCAGCACCCGCTCTCTGCGGACCGGGAGTAAGCGGAGTGGCTACGAGCTTCTGGCGCACGATCCATTCAAATGTCACAGTCGTCGATGCACTGTCGTCAGCCGCAGATATCGAGACAGTGCGCGTTCCGGGAGCAGTCGGAGTCCCTGCGATGACCCCGGACGCCGGATCGATGGCCAATCCGGCTGGAAGATTCACCGCAGAGTAAAGAATAGTGTCACTGTTAGGATCGGAGGCCTGGATCGCAAGTTCAGTCCATCGATCCGGCGCGCTTACTTGTGATCCGGGATTTGCCAGAACCGGTGGAGCATTGACCCCGACCAAAGGCAGAATTTCCCACTGGATCGTCTTCGAGACCGTGTTGCGACCATCGGTCACGCTGAGTTCCACGGTCGCCACACCTGCGGCTTGAGCCGCGCCGGTGATTCTGCCGGATTGAGCATTGATGGAAATCCCGACGGGCAGGTGCGCGGCGCTGAAGAGCAGGGGATCGCCATCTTCATCACTGGCCACTAGGGAAATATCGACGGGTGTTCCGACCGCGTGATTCTGATTGCCGGGGCTCGCCAGGACAGGTTTCGAAGGAATGTGAATTTTCAGGATCTTAGCGATCGACGGAGTGCCGTTCCCATTCAAGGCAAACAGCATCCAATAGCCAGGCAGCAACACGTTGGGATTCGCATGGAGGCGAAGATCGTAGCGTCCCGGCTGACGGGTGGTAAAGGGAATTTCGAGGAAGCGCACATCGGACGAAAATGCGTGAGTGGTCGCCGTCATCCTGATCATGGTGAAACGCCGGATGTCGGGCGACGCCACCACGGCAATGTTCTGTCCGGCTCCAGCCGCATCCTGCGCCGAAGTGATCGAGGGACGCGGGGCCGGGGTTCCGTTTTCATCAAACAAGTAGCTGGGACTGAAAAACTGGACGTCCTGGTGATTGGTCGCGGTATTGCCGGAGAGGCCGCCGCCCCCGGAGAGCACTCGCCCATCAGGAAGCATGAGCGCTACCGAGTGGTAGTTTCTTGGGACGGATGCCCGAGCCATCTCTGTCCAGGTGTCAGTGTCAGGATTCCACACTTCGGGCTCGTACACGGTGCCTGCATCGCTGAACTGGATGCCAGATGCATTGCCGCCGAGCACAATGAAATCGCCATTTGGCAGCATCAGGCCGTTGTGCATCCGCCGCTTTTTGTGAAGCGGGGCGATCGCGGAAACCACCGGCTCCGGCCCGTTGATATCGAGCGTGTGGGCGATGGTTGTCGTTCCTCCTGATACACCACCTCCGGCAAAGATGATTTTTCCTTCATTGTACATCCCGATTCCACCACTCTGATGGATCCGGTTTCCGGGAAAAACTGCCGAGGTCGGGGTCAGTTCACCTGCTCCGCCGTTGGCTTCGGTGTCCAGCCAGAACATCCTTCCTGTGGGCCCAGCGGAAATGATACGCCCGTCTGGTGCTACAAAATTGTAGGGAAACGGCTTCGTTGCCACCGGTGTCCAGTCGACGGATGACAGTCTCTGCCATCCAGCTCCTGGGATGTAGCGCTCCACGGTGTTGATTCCAGTTCCGTTGTTACCGGATGCAATGATCATGTTGCCATCGGGCAGTGCGGTGGACGACGGATACCAGCGGGTGTCATTCATGTCCTCGACGCGCACCCAGTGATTCGTGAGGTAGTCGAAGTAGCTGCTGCGGCGCACATGATTGCGACCGCCAGCGACGACCGCGTATCCGCTGGCGAGCATCGATGGATGACCGCAGAACATGTTGTGCTCGGTGTTGTTGATCTCGGTGATCTCCTGCGTGGCCGGATCGTAGACTGCGGCATAGGTGAACTCGGGATCGCCACCGGGGAAACTCGTTCGCCGACTCGCGGCCCATGTGACCAGACGGCCGTCTGGAAGGTTTGCCGCAGTTACCGGAATGTGAGGCCAGGGAATGATCTCGCTCCATTCTCCCAGTGCACCCCGAAGCGAGTCGTCGGTAGTCAGTGACTCTGGTGGCCGTGCAGTGACCGATTCAGACGGGAGCAGTGCGATGGCCTCGGCCAACAAGCCATCGGTCACATCGTGATCCTCTTCGCCAGCCCGGCTGAAGCTGTGGGTGGTGAAGACAAGGCCTGCTGCGAGGAAAATGGTTTGAACCATTGCGGGAATTCGACTGGGTGCTCGCTTCATTCGCTCCAAACTATTTCTAAAATACCCTGAATATCTGATATTAATTCTCAAATGTGATAATTATTATGTAGAGGAGAGCGCGATTGCAAGAAAAAGAAATTGGCACGCGGATGGTGATGGCTGAGGAATCGAGAGCGGATGGGAGTGAAGCGAACCTGCGGTGAGCGAGTGCGGAAAGCGGAGATGGGTGGCCTGCGTACGCTCCGGGATCTTCGAAGTTGAAGTGAATGATTGGATGCATTAATGGGATCTTGAGGAGACCCGCAAGGTGGAGAATGAATATTTCGCATGCAGTGGCTGCGATTGTAACCAGTTCAGTATATGTGTCCTTATTCATGCCGAGATCCCAACGCTTTTCGTCCAGTTCCCGACCAAGCCGTCCTCGTAGCAGGTGCATTCGAAGCAGGCCAGGAGGACGTTTTTTGGGCAACGTCGCTGGTCGAGATCGAGGTGCGATCGTTCACCCGTGGGGGCTTCCCTTTGGGTTCCCGAAGCCGCCGCCGCCCGGGGTCTCGACGATCAGGCAATCTCCTGCGGCTGCTTCGATGGATGCTTTTGGGGGAAGGGGAATGATCGTGCCGTCGTGGTTCTTTATCCACTGTGCACCGGGCTTACCCGGATCCCCGCCAGCGAGCCCATACGGCCCGGATGCTCGATGTTCGGTGAGTAGCGAGATGGTGACAGGTCGCAGGAATTGGTAGTGGCGCACGATGCCGTTGCCGCCGTCAAACCTTCCCCGACCGCCCGAGTCAGGACGGATCGCGAAGCGCAATAGTCGCACAGGATAGCGGTGCTCTAACACTTCGACATCGGTGATTGCCGTATTGGTCATGTGCGTGTGCAAACCATCCGCGCCCGCGTATCCGGGGCCGGCTCCCGCGCCACCGCAAAGCGTCTCGTAGTAACCGAACCGGTCGTCGCCAAAAATGACATTGTTCATGGTGCCCTGGCTGCAGGCCTGGAGATTGAACGCCCTGATCAGTGTATCAACCAGTCGCTGACTGGTTTCAACATTGCCCCCCACCACGGCCGGGCACTGTTCTGGATCGGGTGGAAACGATGGATTGAGGAAACAGTCGGGCAGCTCAATGGTGACGTCGCGCAGCAGCCCTTCATTGAGTGGTAGCGCTTCTTGAAGCATCAATCGCAGGACATAGAGGATGGCGCTGCGCACGATCGCAGGAGTCGCGTTGAGGTTCTGTGCGTGCCGCCGAGAGGTGCCGGAAAAGTGGATGGTTAGAGTGTGGGCATGCTTCTCAAGTGCGACCTCAATGCGGGTGCCGTCGTCCATGATCTCGACGGCGTGGCTGCGGGCATCGGGGAGCAGGCGAAGGCGGCTCGCGATGACGTTGCCAGTCTGCAAGGTGATCGCATTGAGTTGTGCTACCACCACACCAGGTCCATGTTCGGAGCAAAGTGCGCTGAGGCTCGCCAAACCATTGCGCACCGCAGCAACCTGAGCGTGAACATCAGCGAGATTGTCATCGACCGAGCGGGTAGGGAAGGGGGCACCTTCCAGCAACTGGCGCAGTGCGTCGTAGCGGGGGCGTCCTGCTTTCATGAGAAGCATTGGCGAGATCACGACACCCTCTTGTGACAGGCGGGTGGCAGTCGCGGGCATCGATCCAGGAGTGATGCCTCCGATCTCCGAGTGATGCGCCCGTGCAGCACAGTAAGCAATGACTTTGCCGTCAATGACGAGAGGAGCGATGACCGTGACATCAGGCAAGTGCGAGCCTCCGAATGCTGGGTGATTGGTGATCAGCACGTCGCCATCGTTCAGTGGCTGGGCGGCCACACAACGGCGGACGCATTCACCCAGAGCACCCAGATGCACAGGAATGTGTGGCGCATTGACCACGAGTTCACCGCTGCCACTGAGGATGGCGCAGGAAAAGTCGAGTCGCTCTTTCACGTTGGTTGACATGGCGGTTCGCTGTAGCAGCACGCCCATTTGCTCGGCGATGCCATAGAAGCGATTGCGGAACAGCTCGGCACTGACGGCGTCCGAGTGAATGATCACATTGTCAGGATGATCGGATTCAGGAGTGATCTTCCAGCTGCCGCGAGAGCCTCTTTCCGCTCTCCAGCCGGATGCGATGTAGAGCGTGCTGAACGAATCCTGAAGAATCTGAGGGCCACATTCGAATTGCTCGCCTACGAACGATTCCACAGGCGGCTCGTCCGTGCCAGCGGCGGCGCGCACTCGAATGGCCACCAGCTCGATCGCTTTCGATTCGGGCGGAGGATAGCCGTAAAGGCGCGCATATTCCGTGACAAAGGCGGTCGACAGCTGATCGGGAGTTTCAAAAGCAACGTCGACCGTGCTTTCCTGACCCATCAGCCGGAGTTCGGCAAACCTGCCAGTGACCGATCCATTGGCAGCAATGTTAGAGACAGCCTGTGCCTCTAGTTTTGCCACGGCTGCACCTAGTCCGTCCTGGATTTTGGAAAGCTCTGCCAGAAATGGTTCCTCTGCAAAGTGCTCCGCCGTTGCCGCGCCAACACCGCAGGCACTCAGAATGCCAGCAGTCTCAGGGACGATCACGGTGCCGATGCCCAGCCGATCTGCAATGGCGCACGCGTGTTGCGGTCCGGCCCCGCCGAAGGCCACGAGCGCATAGTCGGCAGGATCATAGCCGTAGCGGACGGATATGCGCCGGATTGTTTCCGTCATGTGCTCGATTGCGATGTCCAGCAGGCCGAGCAGCAGTGCCTGTTCGCTGTCGGGAGCAGGCAGTCCAGCGGCGTTCAACGCTTCGATCAGTTCGCGCAGTCGTGCCTGCGCAGCATTGCGGTCGAGTGGAATGCTCACCTTTTCGGGATCCAGGCGGCCCAGCAGCAGGTTGACATCTGTCAGTGTCAGGGGGCCTCCGCAGCCGTAGCATGCCGGGCCGGGCAAAGACCCTGCGCTCTCGGGGCCGACGCTCAGCCCGGTGGCTTTTACGGAACAAATGGAACCGCCGCCGGCGGCCACTGTCTCGATGCGCATCGAAGTGCCGACCAGTGTGGTGTCGCCAATTCTTTGTTCGGTCTGGTAGTCGAATTCGCCATCCCAGCGCGCAACATCCGTGCTGGTGCCGCCCATGTCGAAAGTGATGATCCGCTTTAACCCCGCTGCGCGCGCAATGGCTGCAGCGCCGATCACACCGCCTGCCGGGCCGCTGAAAAGGCTGTCCTTTGCCCGAAACGTCGAGGCAGGTTCAAGTGCGCCACTGCTCGACATCGCCAGTAAATCCTGGCTGCCGCCGATGCGTGAGGCGACATTCGAGATGAATTGCTCCAGGATCGGATGGAGGTAGGCGTTGACTACAGATGTTTGGGCTCGCGGCAGCAGCTTGATGCGGCGGGAGAGTTCTGATGACAGGGTAAGGGTTTCGAATCCTGCGTCGCTCAGGATCGTGCAGGCACGCTCTTCGTGTTCTGGATTGCGGAAGCTGTTTACAAATGCGACCGCCGCGGAGTCGCATCCCGCACTGCGAGCCGCGTTCGCTGCCCGGGCGAGCTCCACCTCATCCAGCGGCGTGAGTACCGTGCCGTCGCTCGCGATTCTGCCGTTCACTTCGAACGTCGCCGCGCAGAGGGAAGGTGGTTTGCGATGTTCCAGTGCGAACAGATCGGGCCGCCTCTGATCGCCGATGGTGAGCAGGTCACCGAATCCTTCAGTTGTAAAAAATGCAACGCGCGCGCCTTTGTGCTCCAGTAGAGCGTTGGTTGCTCTGGTGGTGGAGAGTCGCAGCTCCATCTGCGGAAATGCAGTGCCCATCGGCGTCCCAGTGAGAAGGCGTGCTGCCAGGACGGGGGCTTCTTCGCTGGAGCTGAGTTCAATGGTGTCGCCGGTCGCCACCGCAAGTTCGTTCTCCAAGGTTAGCGCGCAGCTCGCCGCTTCCCACGCGGTTACTTTGCAGCGTCCACCAGCGCGAGTGCTTGCCGTGAAGCCGACAAAGAAACCTGATCCTGTGTCCCAGTTGCCTGCGAGAGTGATCGTGCGGCCAACTACTTTTGTCGCCGTGGATCGAAGAGTCGAGCTGGAGAGCAGTTTTCTGCGAAGCTCTTTGCCGCTGGGATCGATTGCCCAGGCATCGATGAACGTTCCGCCAGTATCGACTGCAATGAGCCAGCGATCTCTGCTGTGTTGAAAGCGATCAGTCACTTCGGAGTAAAAGTAAAAGGCTCCCGCACCGGGCAGCGGTGGGGAGCCTTCAAAATATAAATTACTTCCTCTCTACAGAGTCTCGACCCAGCCGACTTCGACAAAGGAGTCAACGAAGACTTCCAGCAGGCTGGGATCATAGATCCTCTTTGCCGACTCAAGCCATGTCTGTGCTTCCTCCTTATTCCCCTTCGAGAACTCGACAGCAGCATAACCGTAGTAGTAGGCAGGATTGTCCTCAAGATAATTGAACTTCTTGATGATCGCCAGTGCATCCTCTTCGCGTCCCTGCATCAACATGCAGATTACGATCTTGAACTGCATGAGGCGTTCAGTTGTCAGTTCGATTTCCAGGTCTTCTCCGAGAGGCTTGTTGCCGTAGCGATCGACCAGAGCAGAGAATGCTTTCTCAGCGGCCACCCAGTTCTTTTCGACGAACTCGAGTTCCGCCAGATTGAACTGCGGGTGAAAACTTTCGGGGTCGATCTCGATTGCCCGGTTGAATGCTGTTCTAGACTGCTCGAACTCGCGCATCTTCGTGTAGACAGCCCCCTTGAGATTGTAGAGCTGATAGAAGTTCGCCTTGTATTTGGACGTAACCGCCTCGGCCTGAAACAGCTCGTCCAGAGCTTCCTGCAAACGAATTCCGCGGACGAACACAGACGCACGTTGCATGTGATTGCTCAATACCTGCCTCTCCGTGGGCGGAACTTTTGCCAGCTCTGCTGCCGTCGGGTCGGGCGTTTTTCGCTTGATGACGGGAAGTTTTTCACTCGGAGCAACATTGCCCGCCCGATCTGCCGCCTCGGCAAGGTCCGGGTTGTCCACAGTCTCCACCTCACCGATTTCGGTGGTTTGATCGAGCTTGTCTTTTTCAATCTCTGCGGCGAGTTCGACACCATCTTGCCCAAATAACAGGGCAGATGTTGAAAAAGTTAAAACGGTTGTAAGTATAGTGATTTTCATTGCTGAACGTAAAGCTTGCGTGTGTCTTACCGTGTGCGAGTCCGGCAAATTAACGGATTCGGACAGGGAAGTCAAAACCTCATCAGTCCTCTTTGAGGGAATACAGCTGGTGGTGGAGCACATAGTCCGCGACGCGGGCATCCAGTCCCTCGGGAATCGCGTTTTCGCCAATTGCGTGCCGGATTTCGGTGGCTGAAATGTCAAAGTTACCCGGAAGGAAAACGCTCGAAAAGGCAGGATTCGATCGGGGATGCCGTCCATTTCTACCGAACACAATGAACGTCAACAACTCGGCCAGGATGTCGGGGCGCCCCCAGGTGTCGATCACATCCCATTGGTCGACACCCAACAGCCAGAACAACTGTGCCCCTGGCAGAGCCCCGGCGAAATGCTCAGCGGTCTGCCACGAGTAAGAACTTTCCGCACGCACCGCTTCGAAATCGGAAACCGAAGCCCAGGCCAACCCCTCCACTGCGAGCCGCACCATTTCCACCCTGTGGTGGCTGGCAGCAGCCTGCTGCCCTTGCTTGTGTGGCGACTGCCAGCACGGGATAAAGATGACCTCATCCAAATCACAAAGCCGCCTGGCCTCCGAGGCAATGAACAGATGGCCGTCATGAACAGGGTCAAACGTTCCCCCAAACAGAGCGATCCTGCGTGGTGGCCCAGATCCTGGTGTCAACGGTGATGCCATCTCGCAGTCGATCATTGGAGAGTCACGGTAGCCCCGCCACCCCCGCCGTCAATCAAAGTAGTCCGAGCTAACGCTCGACCTGAGTCGAAAAGACACGGTTTCGCAGTGTGGTGCATCAATGAGGCAAATATCGCCGCCCTCCGTTGAAAAAATCTAGCCGACGTCACCCTTCAGCCGTTCGCTGGCTTTCACCAGTGTTTGCCGCTCAGCTTCGGTCAGGCTTTCATTGCCGTGGTTGGACAGTTTCTGCAGGATGCGGTCCACTTCCGCCGCCAGCTTGGCATCGCCCAGCCCTCCGGTAGAAGCTGACGCGGCCCTCCCAGCCCCGGGCATTGGAATAACCTTGCGGCCCTGTCTCCTCCCTCGGCTAGTGCTTCTTCTTCCATCTTTGGCCTTATTCTTGCCGCTACCCTTTTGCTTACCACTTTGCAGTAATCTTGCCCCGGAATCCCACCAATCGGAAACGTGCCAGCCGAACTTCCAGTAAAGGAAGCCAAACAACAGACCGCCAAGGTGCGCAGAATGGGCGACTCCGTCAGAAAAATCATCTCCGGACAGCGCCAGCAGGACGGGGTGCAGATCAAAAATCACGTAGAACAGCACCAGCCACCTGATCTCGATGGGAATGATCAGAAACACATGGATCTTGTCTCGCGGGAAATGGATCGCGTACAGCATCGTTACCGCCATCACGGCACCGGATGCACCGATTGCGGTGCCTAGAGGCCCTGACGTGACCAGGTCGAGGCCAACGAACGCCGCCGAGGCAACGAATGCCGCCACGAGGTAAAAAAACAGGAATTCCCGCGAACCATACATGCGTTCCAGCGTCTTTCCGAACCACACCAGAAACAGCATGTTCACCAGAATGTGCCAGACCCAATACCTGTCGTGGCAGAAGGCACTGGTGAACATCCGCCATACTTGCCCGTGGATTACCTTCTCGCTACTCAGCTTGAACCATTCTTCCACGATCGAAACCCGTGGCATGCGCAGCGATAAGATTTCGCTGATGTTCTCATCCGTGATGGTTTCGCCCGCTGGCAAGTCGCCACCCCATTGCTGGACGATTTCCTCGCGGCTGATGTCTCTGGTGATAAAGATCTGGAACAGAAAGACCACGATGTTCGCAATCAGCAACCATTTCACGACGGGAGGCCACTCGCTGGCCCTTCCGCCTCCGTACCCACCGCCCCATCGGGAACCGCTGTTCCCGTTCTTCATGTAATCGCGATTGTAGATTCCCATAGTTGTGGCGAAGAATCGCCGACAGTCGGCACAGGAGTCAATGATAGTCTGTTTCGGAATCTCAGTGCGCAGTGAATTGCAGCATAGGTAAAATCACTCTTATTCCGAAGCAACGAAAGGCTCTCTCGTCTTCGATCTCACTGGCCTGCGCAAAGGGTATCCAGGAGAAGCATTTCCTGCACGAAACTTGACAGTCATTTGGCGACTCTTAACAAATTGCGGATCATCGCCTGCAACCAGAACGCGGAGAATCCGGGAGGTTCTCAGCACGTTACAGTCGCCAGCACTTTGTGGGACGTTAAGGCGAAGGCAGCTTCAGTACGCGCGTTTTGGCAAGCGCGTGTTGGTTCCACCGGGGGGGCTAGTAATAAGATCGTGGTGGCATGTTCACAAAGAAGGAGAGGATCATCCGACAAGGCCCGTTTCGGGAACTCCTCAAAGAGGAGTCATTTCGCCTGTACTGCACTACGTGCTTGATCTATGGATCAAACGCGAAGTCAGCAAAGAAAGCCAGGGTGAAGTGATCTCCATGAGGTATGCCGACGATCTGATCGTTGGATTCGAATACAAGCGCGATGCAGACACAAGCGCGATGCAGACAACTACCTGCAGAATCTCCCTGTGAGGTCGGCGAAATTTTCGCTGAGCCTTGCAGAAGAGAAGACCGCACTGGTAACGTTCAATCGCTGGGAACCCGACGACAGTGGGAAGTTCGCGAAGCTGTGGGTAGAAGTGTGGCAAATCCCTCCGCCTGTGTGCGTCGAGGAGAAGCAACTCATGAGCCGACAGCAGTCCTAAGTCTTGCCTGAACCAGATCCAGGTCATAAAGTGGTGATCAAAATGAACGAACGCCAACCATCTGTAAGTTGTGACCGGGCATGTGCGCGACCTTCTGAGAAGCCTTGTGCGGGAAAACCGCACGCAGGGATCTACGAGGGGGCACCTGGTAACGGGTGCCTACACCTTAATTGGCAGAAAATTAAGAGGTATGCCTCGAACTAAAATACAATTCACCGCTGCAACGGTTCAGTGTACTGAGGCGATTGACTGGGAGATCGTTCAAGTGAGTTTCGATACGATGGACTCGAGTTTCGGCGAGGAGAACAGAACGACGCCCTATCTGTTGATTTCAGCGAATTTCGAGTTTAGCGAACGCGTTCAGATTGAGTATCACGATGGTAACGAATACGCAGGGGACAGTCTGAATCGAATTGATCTGTGGCGGAACAGGATTTTTGCGATTTCCGGGCTTGGATACGAATTTGATATTGCTTACGAACTTTCCGATGAAGCATTCGCCGAGCTTCGTGAATACTTAAAGGTTCTCCAACGTTCAGATTGCTTTCGAGGATGAAAAAGAGGCTCTTCCGGGAATTTAATGGG
>JAGROY010000369.1 GCA_020439995.1 Verrucomicrobiia bacterium | reverse complement strand
TCGAGGTAGACTTTGCGGGAGAGATTTCCGGCGATGTCGTATTCCCAGTGGGTGTCGCCAGCGGCGGTCGTGAGCGTCTGGAGGCGTCCCTGGTCGGTGTAGGCGTAGCTGGCGGTGTAGGTGCCCGCGCCTTCGACCTTGCGGTTTTCGCCGGTGGGCCAGTAGTCGTAGCGAACTTGTTTACCGTCTGGGCGGGTGACGACGGAGCGGCGGCCCATGGGATCGTAGGCAATTTCGGTTGTCAGGACTTTGTCGCCGACGGTGACGATCGTGGAAGCGACGGAGTTATCGGCATTGTAAACTGTTTCGGTGATGCGGCCCTGGTGATCGGTGCGGCGGAGGACGCGACCAAGTGGGTCATATTCGAGCCCCTCAGACGTCAGCACTTCGCCTTCGGCGTCAGTGGTGGTGCGGGTGGTGACGCGGGCGTACTCATCGTATTCAGTGATCGTCGACCGCACGAGCGTGCCGTCCGGATCGTAGGCTTCGCTGCGCACTTCCCGGCCTTGCTCGGTGTGCACCACCGAGCGGGAACCATCGGCGGCGATGCTGGTGCGGATTTCTGAACCGGGGCTGGTGTCCTGTTTTGAGCTGGAGGCATCGCGACCGTTCGCCGATTGCCAGCTCTGATCGCCATCCAGCGTGGATTCGCTGATGCTGACGATGCGGGTGGCGGTGTCGTCGCCATTGGTGGTCCAGACTTTGCTGGTGGAGCGGCGGATGTGAGTGGGGGCGGAGGCCTGGGAGCTTGAACTTGAACTTGAGCCTGGGCCCTGGATGCTGGTGGTCTTGCGCTTCTCCTGTTCCTCCGGGGTGAGTTGAACGATTTCTGTGGTGGTCTCGGTGATGCGATCATTCCCATCGTAGTCGATTGCGCCGTTGCCATTCATGTCCAACGCCTGGATGGTGCGCTCGGTATCGCCTTCCTCGAAGTATGCATAGAGAGTCGTGGCGCCATCTGGATTGACTGAACGCAGGGTGCGTCCGCGCTCGTCGTAGTAGTTCGAGGTGACGGCAGGCTTATCGTTCTTGAACGAGCGCAGCGTGCGCCAGGAGCGGCCATGGGAGTCGGTGAAGGTGGTGGTCCACTCGCCGCTGTCGGTCCCATCGCGATTGAGGGCGATCTGCTTGCGGTAGAGCTGGGGCTCGATGCCGTCCCCCGGGGATTCGACACCGTATTCGTAGCGGACGGGATGAACGGCGGTGCCGTAGGTGCGCTCGGTGCGCCCGTCCGGCCATGTGACGACCACGCGGGTGCTGCCATCGGGGTTGGTCGTGGTCTTTACACTGCGACCTTCCCCGTCCGTTGCATAGGCGTAGGTGGTTGCGCGGCCCATGGCATCGGTCGTGCGAATCACGCGTCCGGCGAGATCGTAGACTTTGGTGCTGGCAGGGACTTCCTTGCCATCGGTTCCGATGCGGCCCTTGCGCACTTCGCGGCCGACGACTTCGGTGGCTTCACCCATGCCCTGGCGGGTGCGGATCGATCGATCGCCGACTTTGGAGTAGGTGGTGGTGATGCCCTGCCGATCGGTGCTGGCATCAAGCGTGCAGCATCCGTAGGACTTTGACTCCGTCGAGCCATCGGAATAGGTCTTCTCCTCGACCCGTCCGGAGGCGTCGATGCGGGTAGCGACCCAGCTCGAGAGTTCCCGCCCGGTGCGTGTGTCCTCTGACTGGTAGGCGATGGTGTTGCCCGAGGAATTTACAAGCGAGATCGACTGGCTTCCGTCTTTGATGACAGGGAATCCGCTGTCCGCGTCGTCATTATCACGGCCTGCACGCCCCCTATTTTCCGCATCTGTCGTGTCGTCCAGTTTCCCAGTGAGCACAGTTTTGGTGAGTTGAGTGGAATCGAGCAGTCCATCTCCGTCGAGCTCATATTGATAGGTCGTAGCGCTGCCGTCCGGGCGAACGATCCACTTCAGATCACCGACGAACGGCCCGTCAGTGTAATATTGCTTCCTCGTGACCTGGTTCTTCTTGTGATCCCATGGAGCGCCTGGTGAATGCGCGACAATTTCTTCAATGACCCCATCACGGTAGGCGATGTAGTTTCGGCTGACTTCCTTTCCAAGAAGGCGTTTGATTTCGGTAACCCGGAGCCCGGAGTCTTCTTTATCGGGATCAAATGCGGCGTACTTAGTCTCGGTGACGGCGCACTGCTTTTCCTCGGCATCGACGGGCGCAACTTGAAACGGAGTAATGGTCTTGGTTCGTCGACCGAGGAAGTCGTATTCGTAACGCTCCCAGCTCCCGTCTGGACGGAGGATCTGTTTAATATTGCCTAGCGAGCCTTGATCCGCTGGATCGGTATAGTATTGCCAACTCGTTATCAGTGCGCTTCCTTTAGGATCGCGTATCACACGCACAAGGCGATCACCGATATCCAAGCGGCGGTATTCCTCTATGGTGCTGACCTGGGTCTCGCCTGTTGCATCGACGACGGTGCGGATTTTTGTGTAGGCTTCCAGATTGTCGCTTTGGATGGTGCGCACAGTCTCTATCTTATTGCCGTCATCCTCTGTCAATACCCATGACTGGGCACCATCATCCCAGTTGAATTCAGAGGCGACTTCGGCTCCATTTTTTGCTGAACGGGAGATACGGACGCGATTGATTACAACCCCATCCTCAGGCGCGCCATCCGGGTTTTCAACCCGCACAACAGAATCCGGTTCTCCTTCCAGAACAAACACTCCATTCTCACCTTCACGGACAGCGCCAGTTTTTCTGTTGAAAAACCTGAGAGAATAGCCATTCCCTCCAGGGTCACGAATGACGTCCGCTACCGTTGCCGGACTGACGAACTGAAGGACTTTATTGGTATCTGGATCAAAGACCTCTTCAAACCCCTCGATGGCTGATAGCGTCAGCGCACCAGGATCGAGCAGGTGCGCGGCTGGCATAAGTGAATGAAGCTCAAGAATCCCTCCAATTCGACCAAACCCCGCCTGGCCCATACCGATCTTCAGATGGAGACTGGCATTATCTGAAGATATTGCGCCGCTGTCGCATTGACTCTGAGAATACGGGTGCGCATATGAAAGTGGATCGAAACTAGGATATGAACCATAGTAGGGGTCTTCAACGCGATCACAAGTCGGACAAGAAGTCTTCGGCTGAGGATTCACGCCTCCAGGACGTGGACTGGGATATCCCATGTTCACCACATTTGAACCATCAGACCACGGCCCCATCGAGCCTCCGTAGCTGTAAAGATGAAGAGTTTTCCCGAGTGTTGAGAGCGTGTTGTTGCCGTACCAATAGCCTGTGTTAGCCGGATCGCGAAGGATGTAGACCGAATTGAATTTGATTGTCAGGGTAACCCAATCCCTGAGGTACCACGTTGAACCCACCATTTCCCAGAGTTCCACAATCCGTCGATCCTCAAAAGAAGGAAGGGACGTGCCCTGTCCGGTAGGTAGCTGCCAGTGGGATTTTTCAAACTGCGATCCCGATGGCGAACTCGTGCGTTGAATATTCAAGTTCACCTCGACGGGCAATGTCGTCCTGAAAGAATTGGGAGTCATCTGAGGCACCCACTGTTGTGTGCTCATGGCCGGAATGGTATCCTTAAGAAAGCTCGTTTCGAGCGACGCAGACATCGAGTACGGGGCATATGTGGAAACCGGTCGTTGGACTATGCGAACTGAGTGGACCGAATTATTGCTATTCCCCATATGAACCACAAGAGGAATCGAGCCCGTCGCCATTTTTACCGTCTCGTAGGTCGGACCACTACTGTTGATGTATCGCCAGGGATTCATCGAAAGTTTGTAGTCATCTCCCAGAGCGCTATGGCAGATGAGAATCGAGATGATTGCAGCAAAGAGACTGGCAAGATGTGGCCTGCGTTGGATATTCAATGCTGCATCGGATGGATGAGAAGCGATGGTAGTCATGAAAATTGATGGAGTTACGGTAAGAATAAAATGGATGTGTGCCGAACGGCACCTATGCGTGAGCGCTCCCGCTTTGGCTTACAGCCCAGGCGAATACACGACCAAGCCGACGGGCGAGGTGTTCTGACGTCGCTCAGCGGCGTCTGGTTTTGTGGGATCGGAGCCAGTGGCGACTTCGTAGCCGTCCATGAGGCCGCCGCCGTCGGTATCGGGATTGAAGGGCGAGGAGCCGATGGCGTATTCTTCGGCATTGGTGAGGCCGTCAGCGTCTGGGTCTTCGCTGCCGAATTGGGTGCCGAGCACCCAGGCTTCCCATGGATCGGTGTCGAGGCTGCCGAAGCCGCCAGTGATGAGACGGACTCGGTAAAACTTCATGCGATCGGGCACGGTGTCGCAGACGGCTGCTTCACTGCTCTCTTCCTTTGGGTCGCGTTGAAAGGTTCCGGTTTCGGTGTCGTAGGGGCTAAGAAATTCCTGTTCTGGCTCTGGAT
>JAGROY010000052.1 GCA_020439995.1 Verrucomicrobiia bacterium | reverse complement strand
GATCGCTACTTGCGTAAACCCTGGTATCTGGCCCTGGACAAGCCTGGGTCAACCTTTTGGACGGCGCTCCCCGGGCCCGGCGATTCGCCTCGGCCTGATCGATTCGTCACCGGTCATCCAAGATTGGCAAACACGGTACACCCCATCCATCAATCGACTTCGCGTGCACTGCGACTTCCTTGGCGTTTGAGGCGGCTTCGCATTCTCGAACCACGAGCACTGGTCAAATTCAGTGCTTTTCACGTGAACTTTAAATGCAGCGGGCATGGATCGCAAAATACGCGATCCATGCCCGGTCTTATCGTGATTGCATAAGATCAGGCCTTTGCCAGCGCCTGATCGAGGTCAGCGACGATGTCGTCGATGTGCTCGATTCCGATGGAGAGCCGTACGAGTTCCGGCTTGATGCCGCCCGCAGCCTGCTGCTCGGCGGTAAGTTGTGAGTGGGTGGTTGTCGCGGGATGAATGGCGAGACTCTTGGCATCGCCTACGTTTGCCAGGTGGCTGAAGAGGCCCAGAGAGTCGATGAATTTTGCCCCGGCCTCGGCACCGCCCTTGATGCCGAAGACCACCATCGATCCGCCTTTGCCGCGCAGGTATTTCTGGTTCAGTTCGAATTGCGGATCATCTTCAAGTCCAGGGAATCGTACCCAGTCGACGGCGGAGTGTCCTTTCAAATGTTTGGCGACGGCCAGTGCATTCTCGCAGTGGCGCTCCATGCGCAGAGGCAGGGTTTCGATGCCCTGCAGGAACATCCAGGCATTGTCCGGAGAAATACAAGCACCCAGATTCCTCAATGGGCCGGTGCGCATGCGCAGAATGTATGCAAGCGGGGCGAGCGGCTCTGGAAGGTCATGGCCCCAGCGCATTCCATGATAGGAATTGTCGGGATTATCAAACAACGGGAAGTTACCGTTGGCCCAGTTGAACTTTCCGGAGTCTACCACAATGCCACCGATGCTGGTGCCGTGCCCGCCGAACCATTTGGTCAGCGAGTGGCAGACGATGTCGGCTCCGTGTTCGATAGGACGGGTGAGATACGGCGTCGAGAAGGTGCTGTCGACAATGAGCGGCAGGCCTTTGGCGTGAGCCACCTTGGCAATCGCCTCCAAATCTGAGATATCGAGACTGGGGTTGCCCACGGTCTCGCAAAATACAGCTCGCGTCTTTTCGGTAATGGCATCGGCAAAATTTTGCGGATTGTTAGGATTGACGAATTTCACCTTGATGCCGAAGGCCGGCAGGATGTCGTTGAATTGGGTGAAGGTGCCGCCGTAGAGATTGTTGGCGGAAACGATTTCATCGCCAGCCTGCGCGACATTGATGATCGAGTAGAAGATCGCACTGGTGCCCGAGGCGACTGCAAGACCAGCGGCTCCGCCCTCCAACTGAGCGACGCGCTGCTCCAGCACATCATGTGTAGGGTTCATCAGACGCGTGTAGATGTTGCCAAGTTCGCGGAGGCCAAACAGATTCGCAGCGTGCTCCGTGTTCTTAAAAACGTAGGAGCTGGTGCGATAGACTGGAACGGCTCGGGAAAGCGTCGTCGGATCAGGAGTGTGCCCACCGTGCAGGCAAAGAGTTTCGAGATTCATCGGGAATTTCTGTAGGTTAATAGTTCGATCTACGAGATTCGGGATCACCGGACAATTGTCGAATCAAAAAACGGCGCACCCGCCCAAAAATCAGATCCGCTCACGGTGATCCCTCTGGAGTGGGAGCTAAGGCGGGATATGTGATGTTAGGCGGCCAGAGTTCAGGCGATGGTGGATGTTCCATCGATCGACTCACGTATTCGGTGACGAAAGATGAAAAACAAGCGAAAACACGGTGGCGACCCAAACGCAAAGAAACTGCACAAAGAGCAACCATGAGATGCTGTCCCGATCAGGAAGGAACGCGCTTTCGCTCGCCGACCTTGAGAAGGTCACCACTGTGTGGAAGCCGATGAGAGTGAAGCCATTTTGCCGATACCAATGACGCCAAAGCAGCGGAAAGACCGCTGCACTAGTCACCGCACCGGAAGCCCAGTATGCTGGCGAATGAGGCGCGAAGGGGAGCGATATAAGGAAAACTGCCACTGCAGCTGCCGAGATGTAGCCACTGGCTCGAATGAAACCAAGTACGTGTTCTCTTAGCGGGTTCACAGTTTTCGGCTGTGCGTTGGCTTCCATACGGAGGGCGGCGATTGGCGGCGGCGACAACTTGGAAATCTCCGTAACCCTTGTTGCTGGCAGACTTTAAAGGATATGCCGCAAAAGGTAAATGTCGAAAATATCGATGTACTTTGCGGATTAGTCTGCAAAACTGAATCCGCAACGTGGCCAGAAAACCTTCACCGCTTCCACAACCACCTTCCGCTGCTGATCAGGTCGATACCTGGTTTGCGCAGCGGCAGTGGGTGCCGTTTGCTTTTCAGCGGCAGGCGTGGGAGGCGTATCGAGAGGGCAAGAGTGGGCTGATCCATGCGCCGACGGGCATTGGTAAGACGCTGGCGGCGTGGCTGGGGCCGGTGATGGAGGGGATGGATGCGGGGGACAAGGGGGATGGACTGCGGGTGCTGTGGATCACTCCGTTGCGGGCGCTGGCTACGGATTCAGCGGAGGCTTTGAAGGAGCCGCTGGAAGGTCTGGGATCTCCGTGGACGGTGGACAGTCGCACGGGTGATACCAAGCAATCGGCACGCGCGCGGTTGCGCAAAAAGCTGCCGTCGGTGCTGGTGACGACTCCCGAGAGCCTGTCACTTTTTCTGACTTACGATGACAGCCGCGAACGTTTTGCCGGGCTGCGTTGTGTGATCGTCGATGAATGGCATGAGCTGCTCGGATCGAAGCGTGGTGTGCAGACGGAGCTGTGTCTGGCCCGCTTGCGAGCGTGGCTCCCCGAAGTGCGTCAGTGGGGTGTCTCCGCTACGATCGGCAATCTCGATGAAGCGATGCGTGTTCTGTTAGGGAGCAAGAGTGCGGATGGCGTTGTGATCACTGGTCAGGAGCCCAAGTCGGTTTCTATTGAGACACTGCTGCCAGTGGAAATGGACACCTTCCCGTGGTCGGGGCACCTCGGGCTGCGTATGTTGCCGCAGGTGGTGGAGCAAATCGACAAGGCCAGCACCACGCTATTGTTTACCAATACGCGTTCGCAGACGGAGATGTGGTTTCAGGCGCTGATCGACATGAAGCCGGAGTGGGAATCGGTGCTGGCGATGCACCATGGGTCGCTGGACAAACCGGTGCGGCAGGAAGTGGAGGATCGCCTGCGCGACGGCAGCGTGAAGTGCGTGGTGTGTACTTCCAGTCTCGATCTAGGAGTCGACTTTTCTCCGGTGGAACAGGTCATGCAAGTGGGCAGTCCAAAGGGTATCGCGCGGTTGTTGCAGCGCGCTGGGCGATCCGGACATCGGCCCGGCGCGGCGAGTAAGGTGATCGGCGTGCCCACGAATGCCTTTGAGCTGGTAGAGTTCGCGGCGGCGCGGGATGCGCTGAATCGCCGGCAAGTGGAGGCGCGGCGACCACTCACGCGCACCCTGGACGTGCTGGTGCAGCATCTGGTCACGGTGGCGCTGGGTGGTGGATTCGAGCCGGCGGCGATGCGCAATGAGATCACCAGCACGGCTGCCTTTGCCGAACTGACAGACGACGAGTGGGAGTGGGCGCTGGCATTTGTCACCACGGGTGGGCGTGCGCTGGCTGCTTACCCGCAGTACCAAAAAGTAGTGATCGAGAACGGCCTGCATGTGGTGACGGATACTCGCATGGCACGGCTGCACAGGATGAGCATCGGCACGATCACTGCAGACTCTGCGGTTTCGGTTCGCTATGCGAATGGCCGCAAACTGGGCACGGTCGAGGAAGGATTCATCGGACGAATCAAGAGAAACGGTCACTTCATCTTTGCCGGCAAGCGCCTCCAACTTGTGACGTTTCGTGACCTCGTCGCCACCGTCAAGCCGGCCACGCGCAAAGGCGTGCGGGGGCAGGTGCCGACGTGGAATGGCAGCAAGAGTCCGCTGTCGACAGAGCTGGCCCAGGCAGTCTGTGACAAACTTGCATCGACCCGGGACGGCGTGGTCAAGGATGCGGAGGCCGAGCTTCAAGTGGTCGCGCCAGTGCTGGCATTGCAGCAGGCGTGGTCACAGATTCCGGACAGCTCGCAATTGCTCATCGAGGAGACGCGCACGCGCGATGGCAACCACGTCTACGTCTATCCCTTTGCCGGGCGCGTGGTGCACGAAGGGCTCGGCACACTCGTCGCCTACCGGTTCGCCCGCGACGATCCGAAGTCGATTCAGGTCACCTACAACGACTACGGATTCGAGCTGCACTCCCGTAGCGATTTGTTTGTGGATGAGGCAAAGTGGCGGCAACTGCTCAGCACGGATCATCTTTTGGATGATTTGTTAGAGTGTATGAACACGGCGGAGCTGGCGCGGAATCAGTTTCGTGAAGTTTCCCGCGTGGCCGGTCTGGTGATGCAGGGCTACCCCGGGAACTCAAAAACTGCCCGCTCATTGCAAGCGTCGACTTCACTGCTGTATGATGTATTCGAGCGCTACGATCCCGAAAACCTGCTGCTGGCGCAGTCGCAGCGGGAGATTCTCGAACGACAACTCGAAGTGACGCGAATGCAGGCGACGATGGAAGGGACGGCGTCACGCACGATCATCAAGATTTACTGCCAACGCCTGACACCCATGGCCTTTCCGCTCTGGGCGGATGGCATTTCCTCCCACCTTTCCACCGAAGACTTCACCACCCGCCTCGATCGCATGTTACGCGATCTGGAGAACGACGCCCTCGATTCAGGAGCCCCGCAACTCCGACCAGAAGTGAGCTCCGAGTGACGCCCTGCAATTCAACAAAAAAAGCGGCAGCCTTGTGAGGCTGCCGCTGAAATCAATTGGTGCCGAAAGTCAGCAGCGCTGACCGAGCTGAGTGTCTTTTCCGCAAATCGGCTACTTGCCAGAGGTAGGTTCCGTCAAATGAACCATCCCTCCAGCATCAGGCCTCTTCCCTAGACCGCATCCACCAGAAGCGAACGCGAGCGTCAGAACGAGCAGGAGCCGGGGACGGAAAAAGCGCCTCAAAGCGTACCAATTCTTCATGCTGTACATCTTGAGAAACGGGGATCTCAAAGACGAGGAAGAAGTGATGGCTCTTTATTACTTGGAAGACATGTAGCCGCCGCCAGCAGCGCCACCGTCCATCACTGGAGCTGGAGTCGGAGCAGGAGAAGAGCAAGATACAAGAGCGATTACGCCTGCGGTGAGAACTGCAGCAGCGAGAGCTTTGAACAACTTATTCATCGGTTTGGTTTGTAGGATATTGGATGTTTTGGTTCGAACCACCTGCAAGGGGTGCAGGGGATCAATCCCCCATCATTAATTCACCCTTTGGGATTCTCAAACAAAATCTCTAATCAACGATACTGAGAGAAATTCCCAGATCGACTCGATCAAATAGATTAATCACATCTGCATTGGCCATGCGGATGCAACCGTGACTGGCAGGAGTGCCCAGCAGATGTTCCTGATTGGTGCCGTGGATATAAATGTAGCGCTCCCTGGTGTTGGAGTTTTCTAGATCCAGGCCGTCTAGCCACAGAATGCGCGTGAGCACCAGATCCTCGTCCACAGGCTCTGCCGGATCCCATATTCCCACTGGCAGGCGACTGCGGAAAATCGTCCGTAGCGGGGCTCCATCGCCGATTTTCTCGCAAACCGCGAAATTTCCAAGAGGTGTGCGGTTGCTCCCTTCCTCAGTCCCCAGGCCAAATTTAGAAGTGGAGATCGTGTAAGAAGTGACTAGAGTCTGGCCTTCCATCAGCCGCAGAGATTGTTCGGGAACCGAGACTTCGAGGTGCATGTGCATAAGCGCGTGTGATTCAAGAATACGGATTAAACAGTGAGAAAACCACCTCCGCGCAAGCGGGCTGATCGATACGATATTGGAAACCAACGAACGTGACTACCCAAGGAAAACACATAGCAGTCGCCGGCGCAACTGGCGCAGTCGGGAGGGAAATCCTCGCATGTCTGGAACAGCGCAACTTTCCAGTCGCAAAGTTAACGCTGCTCGCATCGGCCCGCTCCGTCGGTAAAACTCTACCATTCCGGGGCGAGGAAATCCCCGTCCAAGAGCTTACAAAGGACTCCTTTGCCGGGGTCGACATCGCGCTGTTCAGCGCTGGCGGAGGCACCTCCAAGGAATTCGCACCTGCCGCCGCAGCCGCTGGAGCCATTGTGATCGACAACTCCTCGGCATTCCGGATGGATCCAGAAGTGCCCCTGGTCATCCCGGAAGTAAATCCTGCTGATGTCCGTTCCATTCCAAAAGGGATCATCGCAAATCCGAACTGCACGACCATCATCACCCTCATGGGGCTCACCCCATTGCATCGCGAGTTTGGGCTGCGTAACATCATCGCATCCAGTTACCAGGCCGTCTCGGGCAGTGGTGCCCAGGGCATCGCGGAACTCGAATCGCAGGTGCAGGCCATCGTCGCCGGTCAGCCGGTGGCGACGAACGTCTACCCGCACCAGATCGCCTTCAACGTCATCCCACACGTCGATGTCTTCGAAGCGAACGGCTACACCCGCGAAGAAATGAAAATGCAGAACGAGGGCCGGAAAATCCTGCACCTCGATACCATGCGCGCTTCCGTCACCTGCGTTCGCGTGCCGGTTTACAGATCGCACTCGGTCGCCGTCACCGCTACCTTTAGCCGTCCCGTCGATGTAGAGCGCGCCCGTCAGTGCATTGACGCCGCACCCGGTGTACGTGTCTGTGATGACCGGGAAAAGGCGCTCTATCCTACTCCCCTTGACACTTCCGAAAAGGACGACTGTCTCGTCGGCCGGATCCGGCGGGATCTCGTCAGCGACAACGGTCTCACCTTCTGGGTCGTGGGCGATCAGGTGCGAAAAGGCGCCGCGCTGAACGCTGTTCAGATCGCTGAAATCCTGTAGCCATATCGCGGAAGACCGTTTAGGTAGACTTACAACCCATTCCCACGAGCCTTGAACGACGCTTTCAAAACCTATCTCGACGAGCAACGTGCCCGTGTCGACGACGCACTGGACAAGCTGATGCCAGCGGAGGACGTACAGCCGCCTACAGCCCACAAGGCTATGAGGCACAGCATGTTTGCTGGAGGGAAACGCCTCCGGCCGATCCTCTGTCTGGCTGCCACAGAAGCCTGTGGCGGCGACATTGACCGCGCGATGCCCCTGGCTTGTGCCGCTGAAGCCGTGCACACCTATTCGCTCATGCACGATGACCTGCCGTGCATGGACGACGACGATTTCCGCCGCGGCCACCCCACTTGTCACAAGGTTTTTGGCGAGGCCGTGGCCGTGCTGGCTGGCGATGCGCTGCAGGCGCTCGCGTTTGAAATGGCAGCAGGCGCTGAGCCCTCCAGCCGGTTTGGAGTCCGCGATTACATCATCGAACTTGCCAGTACCGCCGGTAGCCTGCATTTGATCGCCGGACAAATCATGGACATGGAAGGAGAAGGCACCGTCCGCACGGAAGAGGGGCTCCGCGCAATCCACGAGCGCAAAACCATGGCCCTGCTGACATCGTCCGTGCGCCTCGGAGCCATGAGTTCCGGAGCCAATGATGCACAACTGGAGGCGCTCACCCGTTTTGGTAAAGCGTTAGGGTTGGCCTTTCAAATTATCGACGACATTCTCGACGTCACCCAGACCAGCGAGAAACTGGGCAAAAGCGCCGGCAAAGACGTTGCCGCTGAGAAGGCCACCTACCCGTCTATCCTGGGAATGGAAGCCTCCCGCGCAGAGGCCAGTCGACTGACTGCCGAAGCCTACGCCGCCCTAGATCTCTTCGGAGACAAAGCCGCCCGCCTGCGTTCCCTCGCCGAGTATCTGCTGAACCGGGACTATTGAAAAATCGGCGCTTCCGTTGCGTGTAGATTCTCTTCCGCTGCCAGTCTGACGATTTGCGCAAAGCTGAGATCATGATCGATCGCCAGCGTCACGGTCAAGTCGGCAGGCATCGATAGCGCGGCGGCAGTGCGGACAAATGCATCCAGTTCCAGGTGCCCGTAACCCGTGGCAAGGGCCGACATCGCAACTGTCTCAATCGCGGGATCTGCCGAGCAAATCTGGAGACATCGTGTGAGCGTAGCGGCTACGATTTCGGTCGACGTGTCATACCAGCCATCGCATGGACAAGTGTGAAACACTCGTCGATATGGCATCCCTAGAGTTATATGGTCAAAGATTTCCCCTTGCTTCGCAAATCGCCTTCCCGACGCTGCCAGCAGGTGATGCAACTTCGCCTGAACCTTCCGGCCATAGCGTGAAACCAGGCATGCGCCGACCCCTCCTGTACAGTTTAGCAAAACGTTCGTTGAGTAAATCAACGCATCTACTTCGATGTCCAGCACATCGCACTGTTTCAAATAAAGCATCTACTCTATCAACGTTCACCTGCTTAGAATTCTTGGGTCAATCTCCACTCGTCGCATCAATCCTGATGTTGCATGCCGGGTTGAACGGCGCGAAACGCTTGTGCCATTCAGGCAATCTCAGCGGGTGAGGTTTACCACGGGAATGCCTGCGTGAGACTCCGCTCCAATCCACTGTAGCGGGGCACGATAAGATCGAAGCACTGATTACCTGATACTGATTTTCCATATTCCGATTCTTGAAGTCGTCACTACTAAACGTAAGGAACGCACCAAGCACCCCCAAGGTAAGAAGATGTGGGATTTTTCATATTTCGACTTAGTGATTGCCGAGCGTCGACGACGATACAAGCGAATG
>JAGROY010000006.1 GCA_020439995.1 Verrucomicrobiia bacterium | reverse complement strand
GAAATGAAAGAACTGGGCCACTCTTCAGAACCCATCGTGCTTGCCGCCCAATACCCTCACTGCTACAAGATCGCGCTGCAGACATTGGGACTATCCAGTTCTCAACTGATTTGCCTCACGCCTGGGCAACTGGCACACGCCACTGTGCGGACACATGCAGAGTGGCTATTCAATCAGGATGCCGCCTCATCGTCGCCAATGTAGAACGCGCCGCACTCTGCATTTGCCAAGCCCCAGCAGGTCGACGATAACCTTGATACTATGTTTCGCACCGCAGAACTCGGACGCAGTATTCCCAAGGAAGAGTACGATGAGCAAGTGCCTCTATTGCGCGCTGAGCTGCTCGAAGTTCAGAGGCAGCTGTGCGAGTTGCCGTTTCCAGTCATCATCGTATTCGGTGGTGTGGATGGCGCGGGGAAGAGCGAAACGATCAATCTGTTAAACGGATGGCTGGATCCACGCTGGTTGGCAAACCGCGCTTACGGTCCGCCTTCCGATGAGATGAAGGAGCGTCCTGAGTTCTGGCGCTACTGGCGTGATCTGCCGCCGAATGGCCGCATCGGACTGTTCCAGAGTTCCTGGTATTCGCGGCCTGTTCTGGAGCGCGTCTACGAGCGCGTAACGGAGGCCGAATTCGACGAAGCACTGGAACGTGTCGCCAACTTTGAGCAGTACCTTGCCGACGATGGTGCCCTGATCATCAAGTTCTGGATGCATCTGGGCCGCAAGGAACAGAAAAGGCGGTTTAAGCAACTGGAGAAAGACCCGCTCACCAAGTGGCGCGTCACTTCGCAGGACTGGGAGCACTGGGAGAAATACTCTACTTTTGTGGCTGCTGCGGAACGCACGATCATGCGCACCAGTAAGGGGAAGGCCCCCTGGCACATTGTCGAAGGTTCCGATGAACGGTATCGAAGCCTCTCCGTGGGCCGGATTCTCCTCGATGGCATACGGAGTCACATCCGGGACTTCGAGCTGCATCGCGATGTCAGTGCCGCACGTGAAGCACGCAGCAGTGAAGACACCTCCGTCGCTCTGCCTCTGCGTGAAGTGACGGCCACCGCCGAGAGACCACTTGCCAGCGCGCCCAGCCTGACGATTCTAAGCGCCCTTGATATGAAGTTGTCGCTCGATAAAAAGAGCTACCTCACCCAGCTGGAGGAAAACCAGGGGCGACTCAATCTACTGGCGCGCCGGGCGCAGAAGAAGGGGATTTCGACGATACTCGTCTTTGAAGGATGGGATGCAGCTGGTAAGGGTAGTGCGATTCGCCGTGTCGTTTCAGCACTGGATGCCCGTGGATTGCAAGTCATCCCTGTAGCCAAGCCGACCGATGAGGAAGCGAGGCACCACTACCTCTGGCGATTCTGGCGCCACCTTTCGCGTGCCGGACGCGTGACCATTTTCGACCGCAGCTGGTATGGGCGTGTGCTTGTCGAGCGAGTCGAAAAATTCGCCACCGACGCCGAATGGAAGCGTGCATACACCGAGATCAACGACTTCGAAGATCAGCTCGTCCGTCACGGCATCGTCCTGTGCAAATTCTGGATGCACATCACCGAGGACGAGCAACTAGCCCGTTTCGAAGCCCGCAAATTGACGCCCTACAAACAGTGGAAACTTACTGACGAGGATTGGCGCAATCGCGATCGATGGAGTGATTACGAAAGCGCTGTCAACGACATGGTCGAACGTACAAGCACCCGCCGCACTCCGTGGACACTGGTCGAGGCCAACGACAAGCGCTTTGCCCGCATCAAAGTTCTCAAAACCATCGCCAGCCACCTGACGGCAAAGCTGGATGAGAGGTAGCTTGTGCGGGGGGAGCCGTGGATGCCTGAGAATGAGTGTATTGCCCAATTTGGGTGAAATTGTCTACGGAGAACTTTTCCTTGCGAGCATCGCTTTGGGCGGCAATTGTCGACCACTATGCGTTTTCTCGTAACTGGAGGTGCCGGATTCATTGGCTCCAATTTGGTTGACCGCCTCCTTGCTGAGGACGGAGATGTTACGATCCTGGATGACTTCAACGACTTCTACGATCCGGCGATCAAGCGTGCCAACGTCGAGGCGTTCTCAAAGCTCGTGCGGGTGGTTGAGGGGGATCTGCGTGATTTGGCGTCGGTTCAAGAAGCGATGGAAGGTGTGGACGTCGTGATTCATCTGGCGGCGCGCGCTGGAGTGAGACCTTCGATCGAGCAACCACGGCTGTATTTTGCCACCAATGTGGATGGCACTTTCAACGTGATGGAGGCTGCGCGCGATGCTGGAATCAAAAAGGTGATCTTTGCATCGAGTTCTTCCGTTTATGGCGTAAATAAAAAGGTGCCCTTCGCGGAATCCGATCCGATCCTGCGCACCATCAGCCCTTACGCTGCCACTAAAATTGCTGGCGAGCAAATCTGCTCCAACTTTTCACATCTGCACGATATGAATGTCGTGTGCCTGCGCTTTTTCACCGTCTACGGCCCGCGCCAGCGTCCCGATCTGGCGATCTCGAAATTCGTCCGTCTGATCGACGAGGGTAAGCCAATCGACCGCTATGGCTCAGGCGATACCGGTCGCGACTACACCTATGTGGACGATATCGTTCAGGGAATCATCGGCGCGGTTCGATACGACGGGCAGCCGTTTGATATTTTCAATCTTGGAGGCTCCCAGACGGTAAGTTTGAACGAGATGATCGCTGCGGTCGAAGACGCCATGGGTGTGAAAGCAACGATCAACGAGCTGCCTGAGCAACCAGGTGACGTCCCGATGACATCGGCAGACGTTTCAAAGGCGCGTCAGCATCTGGGCTACGAGCCGAAGACGGCGCTGCGCGAAGGCGTGCGCAAGTATGTTGAATGGTATCGGGCCCTGCACAGCCAAGTCGGATGAGCCCTGTCGTCCAGCTATTGCGCGAGCTGATCGCGATTCCCAGTGTCAATCCAGACGGCGCTCCCGCCTCGGACGTTACGGGTGAAAAACGCATGGCGGAGCGCGTGGCGCAGTTTCTCGAATCCATCGGTGCCAACGCTGTACTGGAAGAAGTGCTGCCGGGTCGGCCCAATGTCATCGGAAGATTTCCCACCTGCGGCGGTGCGGACAGTGGCAAGCCAAAGATCCTTTTTGCCCCGCATCTCGATACCGTGACGATCGATGGCATGACCATTGACCCCTTCGGCGGTGAGGTGAGAGACGGACGCATCTATGGTCGCGGTGCCTGCGATACCAAGGGCACGATGGCTGCAATGCTCATCGCGCTGCAGGAAATCGGCGATCGCCTCCCTGAATTGAACGTGGAGGTGCACTTCGCCGCATTCATGGGGGAAGAGACTGGACAACCCGGCTCCCAGCACTTTGCAAAGCATCATCCAGACTACGATTTCGCCCTCATCGGTGAGCCGACGGAATGCGACGTCGTCTATACCACAAAGGGAAACCTCTGGGCAAAGCTCATCACTAAAGGTGTCGCGGTGCACAGTTCCACTCCTCATCTGGGCGAGAATGCAATCGTGAAAATGGCAAGGGTAGTGGACGTGCTCTACAACCAATTCCGGCCCAAAGTAGAGTCGGAGGCATTTGCCCACCCGGTGCTCGGCACCAGCACGACCAGTATCGGAATCATTCGAGGTGGCAGCCGCACGAATATCGTCCCTGATGATTGCGAGCTACAGATCGACATGCGAATCACCCCGGCACTGCACGACTATGGCGCAGAGAAACTGCTGCGCGAGGCGCTTGCGGCGGCAGAGGATCTGGATGTCGAGTTACAAATCCTCAGCGGTGCCGCGCCGATGGATAACAATCCCGATAACCCTTTCATCATCAAGCTTGCCGCCGGAAAGCGCAAACTAATTGGTGCCCCGTGGTTCTGCGATGCCGCATTCCTCGGCGCGGTTGGCATTCCAGCGGTAGCCGCCGGGCCAGGTAACATTAGCCAGGCCCATACAAAGGACGAGTATATTGAGATCGCTGCACTGGAGGAAGGTGTGCAGTTCTATCGCCACTTTCTCGAATCGCTCTGATTGACATAGAGCGGCTGAGGGTCGGTGTCGTTCCGCGCGAAGTCGAAAATCTCCTGATCGTCATCATCCTGGGGCATGGATCCGACAATCCTCGCAGGAACGCCAGCGACGGACTTTCGATCGTCTACATCATGGATGACCACAGCACCAGCTCCTATGCTAACGTTGTTCCCAATTCTAACCGGGCCAATGATCGATGCTCCCATTCCGAGCGAAACGTTGTTGCCAATCACGAACGGGCCATCCTGAGAATTGTTTCTGGTGCCAACACCACCGCCGCCGACGAGTAAAAAGTTCTCCCCAATCACTGCGTATCTGGAGATTACGCATCCGAGAGACGGGTGGAGAATTTTCAGGCCGATTCCGATTTCCGCTTCGTAGTGGATCTCGTGCCGCCCGATCCATGGCCGCAAAATGAATGTCGCTGGTGCGAATATTACGCGCAGTCCTTTCCAGGCTTCTCCGAAGAAGAGGAATCCTGAACGGCTCACTCGATACGTTACGAGGATCCAGAATGCGTCTGAGAACCAGCAGGAAAACCACCTCCCCCAATGTCCATTAACTATCATGGAGACTTCAGTTAACAGCATGCGCCATTGGTTGTAGCTGGCGGTGACCCGCTGCCGAAAGTTGTTATCAGAGCGACAAGAATCCATTTTCTATTTTGAGGTAACTTTTTACTCTCAAGATTCCTCCCGGAAGAGGACGAAGGAGAATACCTTACGGCGGGGATCGTTCAAGGTAAAAGCCGCAGCCTCAACTTCGAAGAAGCGGTCTCAGAGTGTCGGCCACTGCCTTGGCGGTGCCTCTCTTGTTGGCCAGAGTCTGGTTCACTTCCAGTTCGATGCCTGAGTAAGTTTCCTGCGTAAAAATGCGGCGCAGCGCGGTGGTGTGACCATCGCTAGTGCCTTTGTAAGGGTAATTCCGCCGCACTTTGCCCATTGCACCCAGTTGCGCCCCCCACCATTCCACGAACTGTTTCTCGGACTTTCGAGACGGGTCATAGAGCAGGCCAATATCCGTGTTTCTCGTCTGGCCGTGAAGCACAGGAGTGAAGGTGTGAACGGAGATATGGAGGACGCTGTCACCAGATGCGTTGACTTCTGTGATTGTGTCTCGTACCTGATCGCGGAACGGACGGTGGATCGTTTCGATGAGCCGTTGCCGTTCCAGAGCGGGCAGGGCACGGGAGAATTCAGAAAAGCAATGCGGATGCGTTTCGCTGCGGTTGAGGTCGATCAGAAGGCGCGAGTGATTGCCATGGAAAACAGCTGAAGCAAAAGGAGCGATCGCTCGATAGATGGCGGGTGCGCCGATGTCCCAGCCACGATGGCTGTGCAGCGCCTCATCTGCCCCGGAGAAAACGTGTGCCCACTGGCGTGGAATGTGTGCCGAATAATGTTCGCATGTCAGGACAAGTTTCACGCGGAAGCGGGGGAATCTAGTTCTTAAAAAGTCGATTTGTTGCCAGGCAGTTCGCGAGTTTACGATAGGTTTTCGCGATCTGGTCATGATCGGGGTGTTTGCCTGTGGCATTCTGAATGCGATCGGACAATGGCCCGGTAACCAGTATCGATGCGAACGTTCGTAGAGCGGACTTTGAAAGGCTGGCTCCTACTTCATCAAAGAGCGCCTGCCAGATGACCGAGGCGGGAACGGGTTCAGTGAATTGCCAGAGATCAAGAATATCGTCAATTTCGACCACTGCATCGCCACCGGTGCGGGCCGTTTGCCATAGCAGATTTGCCAGTGTTTCAGTCGGGACGGTCTTGATGCTTTCAACGTCGATCGTTTTCACTATCCAGCGGAGCGCCTCGACAATCACTTCTAGGATTGCCAGATCGGCGGCGGGACACTCCTGAATATCCATCAGGCGAATCTCAATCGAACCACGATCGAAGCGTGCGATTGCACCACGGGAGTTGAGAAAATCCAGTTCGAGAATGCCGTCCGGGTCGTGTGCCTGCATTGCTTTCGCGATCGGTTTGAAGATTCCCTCCCGGTAACCGGCTTCCGAATACAATGGTTCAGGAATGACGCTGCCGGCAATCTCCGGAACCCGCGATTGGTTGTCGCGATAGAAAAGCAGGCGAGAGTCGTGGTGACCTGACGGCTTGCCTTCGACAAGCGGTGAACTTGCCGCAATCGCCGGGATAAGTGGCAGCAGGATTCGAATAGCTGCATGCAGACGGGCAAATTCGGCATCGCCGGAAAATGACAGATTGAGATGGGTGCTCTGAACGTTCGCCCAGCCATGACCCTGACAGTGAAAGATGCGGTCGTATGCCTGATAGATTTCCGCATTACCGTGAGGCCAGAGCATTGTCTCTGTGGAGGGGTTCATCCATGGATGCATCGCCGTGGGCAGCAGGGTGCAGCCCTGCAAAGCGGCCTGCTCACGGAACCAGGTGATCTCGGAATGCAGGGAAGTGTGAAGGCGTTCGAGGTTCCCCACGGGCGTCGCCGTCTTGAGTTCGACGATATGGTTGGTGAGTTCGTTAGACCACGAGAACATGCCGCGTGGCAGGTCCCCATCGGAACTTGCGCCAGCCTCAAACAGCAACTGATCCGCGATCGGTGCGATGTCCAGCGTGTCCTCACGTACCAGCATGTATTCAAGTTCAACGCCAAAGCGCTCGAAGAGTCTGTAGCTCATGATCAGATTAGTGTGCCTCCATTCGCCGGTAGAAGGTTTCAGCCAGTCGTTCCCACAAAAGTTCGCGCAGCAGCTTGTCTTCGATATCGGCATCGAGACTTGGATTGTCATTGATCTCGATGACGCTTGGTCGGCCGTCGATCTCTTTCAGGTCTACTCCATACAGTCCGCGTCCGATCACATCGCATGCCCGCACAGCGGCCTGAACCACCGGTCTTGGGACAAGCTCCACTGGAACACATTCAAAGTCACCTGACTTGTCCCGCTTGAC
>JAGROY010000368.1:9494-26660 GCA_020439995.1 Verrucomicrobiia bacterium | reverse complement strand
CGGATCACCAGGATGATCGTGTCGTCGGTTACCTCAAGGTAGAATTCAACGCGTGTAGCCGCGCCGTGTTGCACAGCGTTGTTCACTGCCTCCTGAGTGATGCGGAACAGCTGGACGGCTACCGTCTGTGATACCTCGGCAACGACTTCACCGCAGGTCAGTCTGCACTCGATGTCGTAGACCAGTTGTGACTGGGTGGCCAGCTCAGCCAGAGCTCGCTGCAGGCCCAGATTTTCGATTACGGCGGGGGCCAGTCCACGGGCGATTCCTCTGGCGCGGACGTTTGCATCCGTTACCATCTGGCCCAGCTGGGCGAGCCCCTGTGCTCCGGCCTGGTGCAAGTCGCCGATCTGTTTCTCCAGCACTTTTACGAGGCAGCCGATGCCGGCGAGTTGCTGGCAGAGGTCATCATGAATGTCCTGCCCGATTCGCTGCTGCTCCCGTTCGCTGATTTCCAGTGTGCGTTGCTCCAGAAGTTTCTGCACAGTGATATCATTTGCACAAATAAGCACTGCTTGTTGAGCATGGGCCGGATCCAGGAATCCTGAGGCTCGCACGGCGACGTAGATCTCGCCGCCGTCGCTACGAATTGATTTCGCGACAAATTCGAACGAGCCTTTGGCCGAAACGGTGGGGTAGACGCGATTGGTGAATCGATCCTCTTCGCCGATGGGGAACACGAGACTAACATTGCGTCCGACCATTTGCTCTTCGGTGAAGCCGTAGACCTTGGTGGCTCCGGGATTCCATGACAGAACCGTTCCATCGGATGCGATCAGGAACACTGCATCGTGAACATTCTGCAAAATCTGCGCCTGTTGCTGAACTCTTCCTTCAGCCTTCTTGCGTTCGGAAATATCGACCACCGCAGCGAGAATCATCGTACCTTCCGGCGTATCGACAGGATTGAGCCCTACTTCCACTGCAAATTCACCGCCGTCTTTTCGCCGTGCAAACAGGTCCCGCCCGGAGCCCATCTGGCGGGGCGACGCTTTCTTCAGAAACCCCTGACGCATGCCGACGTGTGCTTCACGATACCGTTCTGGCAGAAGAATTTCCATTGGCTGGCCAATCACTTCATCTCGGGTGTAGCCAAAGATCTGTTCAGCTTGCCGGTTGAACAGCACGATTTCCCCTGAGATGTCGACCATGATCAGCCCGCTTGGGACGGATTCGATGACTTCTTTGAATCGTTCGGCGGCTATCGCTGACTCCATTCAGGGTGATCTAGCAGCAGATGCCCTCATTCGCCAGCATTGCTTCATCCAATCAGCTTGTTTCTGGCCGAGAGATCCAGCCGAAAATGAAGGCGAATTCATGAAAAATGCGTTTCGAGAGCCGGGAATGCCGTGTTTCATACGGATTATACGATTGCCATTTGCGGCACACCTTGGCAGCTTGGCGATACCCTGTTCGTTTTCCCAAGATTTATGAGTTTTACCCAGCGATTCCTCGAATTCTCCACTTACACCTGTCTTACTGTCCCGGCTCTTGCCGATATTGTCATCAATGAGGTGAATTATAATGGCGAGCCCAATACCGCTCTGAACGAGTTTATCGAGCTATACAATACGGGTACAGATTCGGTGGATCTCACAGGTTGGATCCTGGATGATGCCGTGGGATTTGTGTTTCCTGACGGCACGCTTGTTGAAGCGGGAGGATATGTCGTGATTGCCCAGAATCCGGCTTCGATCGCAGGGAGCTTGGGGCCCTACACAGGGACGCTCTCCGGTGAATCGGATCAGGTGGTGGTGAGAGATGCCAGCGGCATCAAGATTGACGAAGTGAACTACCGGAGCGAATTTCCGTGGCCGATTGGAGCAGATGGCTCAGGGGCGTCGATGGAGCTTATCAATCCATCGCTCGACAACGACCTTGCGGGCTCCTGGAGATCATCTCTCGTTCCTGGGAAGCAGACTGAGCTTACGCTGCTGAATCGCTCATCTTCGGGATGGAAGTGGCGCACCGGCGAGTCGGAAGCATCGGATCCGATCGGTGCCTGGCGCGAGTCCGGATTTGTTGAGGATGTGTCCTGGATGGATGCCGGACTGCCCATTGGTTTTGGCGGCGTCACAGACATGACATTCACCACCACCATCGAGGGAATGCAGAGCAACTACACTTCGGTTTTTTTGAGGGGAACGTTTCAGGTCGGCGCTGGCGAAATTCCGCAGCGACTGGAAGTGCGGCACGCTGCGGATGATGGGCTCTTGATCTGGATCAATGGCCATGAGGTGACCCGCAGACAGATGAACGATGGTGAGATTCCGGTGAGTGAGACTGCGGCAGGTTCCCGCGACGAGGGTGTGTGGATGGCGGATCTGCACGAGGACGCCAGCAGCTTTGTTGTCGAGGGCATCAACACGATTGCTGTTCAACTTTTTAATTCCAGCATCGGTGGCAGCGACCTTGGAGTGGATGTGGAAGTGGTTCGGTTAGCCTCCCGTGACGATATTCCGCCTGCACCCACTCCTGGCGCGAAGAACTCAGTCTACAGCACCACGGCTCCGCCTGCGATCCGGCAGGTGAAGCATGTTCCGGAGCAACCGGCCGCGGGAGCTGATGCGGTCGTGTCGGCGAAAGTGACTGATCCTGAAGGGGTAGCCAGCGTGACTCTTGAATACCAGATCGTCCTCCCAGGCGCTTACGTTCCGCCTTATCTGGCAAAATCGAACTCGGTGCTCCTTCGTGATCCGGAAGGGTCGAACGATCCCAATCCGGCATACTTTGGCGCGGAAAACTGGACGGCAGTGGCAATGCTGGACAATGGAACTGGCGGCGATGCGACAGCGGATGACGATGTGTATTCTGTGACACTGCCGGGCCAGATCAATCGTGCGCTGGTGCGCTATCGCATTGTGGTGGCGGACACCGGGGGGGCTTCGGTCAGGGTGCCTTACGATGATGATGCGAGCCTGAACTTTGCTTACTTTGTCTACGATGGAGTTCCTGCTTATGTTGCGGACAAGCGCTCGGTGCTTGAGGTGCCCCATACCTATCCAGCAGAAGTGATGTCCAGTGTGCCCGTGTATCACCTGCTTACCAATGATGACGACTTCGCCCAGTGTGTCGCTTACAGCGGCGGTCAGATTCCGAGCAGTAACTACGAAGCCCGCAAGGCATACAACTGGCGTGCGACTTTCGTCTACAATGGCAAGGTGTACGACAATGTTGGCTATCGCCTGCGCCAGCGCAATGCACGGTATGCGGGATCCGGGAAGCGTAGCTTCAAGTTTCGCTTTAACGACGGCAACTACATCCAGCTGCACGACAACGAAGGCAAGCCCTACCCGACCAAGTGGCGCTCCATCGCTGCTCACAAGATGCTTGGGTCGCGCGGCAATTATACCTGGGGAATGGAGCAGGCTGCCAATGCGATTTTGTGGGACATGGTCGGCGTGCCCGCTTCTTCCGCACATTGGTTCCACTTCCGAGTCGTCAAGAGCGCGGAGGAGCGACCCGAGACCGAGAATGGCCAGTATGAAGGGGATTTTTACGGGCTTGAGCTGGCGATGGAGGAATTCGACAAGCGCTTCCTGGACGCCCGCGGCCTGGAGCCGGGGAATGTTTACAAGCTGGTCACCGGTCTAGCCAATCGGGGCAAGGATCTGCAGCGTTACCAGGCGCCCAATGCGGTGGACGATGCGTCTGACTTCACCACCATCATCAATCAGCTGCGACCTGCGCGCGACGATCAGTGGCTGCGTGATCACGTCAACTATGATGAGTGGAACTGGTACCACACCGTGGTCGATGCCGTGCGACATTACGATGTGAGCAACGGTGATACACCAAACAACCAGGAGCACCTAAAGAATCGTGCCTACTACTTTGAGCCTGCGGAGGGTTTGGAACTTGGTCGGCTTTGGCTCATGCCCTGGGATTCGGATACCAGCTGGGGCCCTAACTGGAACGGCGGAGTTGACTGGCCGAAGAACGCGATCTGGAATACCAACACGGGTTTCACCCGACCGGAATTCGAGCGGGATTACAAAAACACCGTGCGTGAGTTCCGGGATTTGATCTGGACAGAAGACCAGATCAGTCCGCTCCTCGACCGGCTTGCCTCAATCATTGCACCTTTGGTTCCGGCGGATCGCGATCGCTGGAGAAGCGCGACATCAACCCCGGGAACGGGAAGGGAAAGCGCCCCAGAGCTTGAGGGCGTCGTTGAGGATATGAAGGAGTTTGCTTTCAATTTGGATGGAGACCGCGATTCATGGACGGGCGGAACATGGGGTGGAGGTGCCGCAAGCAGGGAGAACCAGGACACCGGCATTTCCGGAAGGGAAGGAAGGCACAAGTTCCTCGACTGGCTGGCCGATGATGTCGAAATTCCAGAAACTCCGACGATTGCTTACGTCGGTGTGGACGGTTTCCCGCAGGACGGCCTGTCGTTTTCATCCAGTGCTTTTGCAGATCCTGAAGGCGCGCAGACATTCGGTTCGATGGAATGGCGGGTCGCGGAAATTGCAGATGAAGCAGACGTGGCAGAGATGGAGTTCAAGGCTGAATGGGAAAGCGGTGAGTTGACGGAGTTTATGCCACAAACGGAGGTGCCTGCCGTCGCTGTTAAAGTTGGTCGCACCTACCGCGCTAGGGTTCGTCACTGTGATGACACAGGGCGCTGGAGCCACTGGTCTGCCCCGGTCGAGTTCAAGGTGGGCGCACCTTCCATTGGCGGGTTGCTCGAAGGTCTGGTGATTTCCGAGATCATGTACCACGCGCTTGGTGCAACCGCTGCCGAAAAAGCGATCAACGATTCCTGGAACAGCGATTCATTTGACTGGATCGAGCTGGCAAACGTGGGCGCCGTGGATCTTGATCTCGCTGATGTGCGATTCACCAAAGGTGTAGAGTTTGACTTTGTAGACGGGACGCGGACATCGATCGCTCTTGGCGAACGCATCGTGGTGGTCGCTGATATCGCGGCATTCAACGCGCGCTACGGCTTTGCCGAAACCCCAGCATTTGTGATCGGCCAATACAAACGCGACCTCGCCAATGGTGGTGAGCAATTGAAGCTGTCCTTTGGCGGGGGTACTACTGTCCGCGATCTCACCTACGGTGATTCAGATCCCTGGCCGACCACAGCAGATGGAGAGGGTTTCAGTCTCGTGCTTGTCGCGCCCGATTCAGTGCCCGATCACACCGCAGCTGCCAGCTGGCGGGCAGGCGTTGCAGTGAACGGATCACCTGGCACGACAGAGCCGAACGGATTCGTCGGCGATCCCAATGCCGATGCTGATGGTGATGGTGAGGTGGCTTTGTTAGAGTATGCTCAGGGGGGCAATGACGCTGATGGCAAGCGTGTCGCTCCTTCCGTTGTCACCGTCGATGGGGGAACGATCCGCTTCGTCGTTCCCCGCAATGCCGCAGCGGGTGATGTCACCTTTGTCTTTGAAGTGTCGAGCGATCTGGAAAGCTGGACGGCTACGGATTTCTCCGGCTGGGAATCAGCAAATCGAGCCATCTACTCGCTTCCGACGGAAGGGCGCACCCACCTCTGGGGCCGCTCCCGTGTGACGCTGCCATAGCAGCCGTGCGCCGATGAATGCACAGACGCTTCCGCGCAAGGTTGATGTGCAGGATCACAAGTTGATCTCGCCTATTGGCCATGGCGCGTACGGAGACGTTTGGCTGGCCGAGAATGCTCTCGGAACAAAAAGGGCCGTTAAGATCGTTTTTTTAGACCGTTTTGAAGATGAAAAACCGTATCGCCGGGAGTTTGACGGCGTGCGCCGCTTTGAGCCATTGTCACGCTCTCACGATGGGCTGGTCGATATTCTTCAAGTGGGCATCGACGAGCAGAACGGATGGTTCTATTATGTCATGGAACTGGCTGACAATGCGCCTCCTCACACAGAGGAAGGAGGAGACAGCCTCTATGAGCCGCTCACATTTCGATCATTGCTACGGAATCACGGAGGGCGATTACCGGTTCTGGAAGTTTCCCAAATCGGCGAGAGGCTCGCGCTGGCGCTGGAAGCCCTGCATTCAGAGGGCCTGGTGCATCGCGATGTGAAGCCGGCGAATATCATTTTCGTCAAAGGAGCCCCCAAACTTGCGGATGTCGGACTGGTGGCAGGGCAGGGTGGCATCCAGACTTTCGTTGGGACAGAGGGATACGTTCCACGCGAAGGCCCGGGCGAACCTGCAGCCGATATTTATGCACTGGGAATGGTGCTCTATGAAGCTGCAAGCGGCCACAACCGGAACGAGTTTCCTTCGTTTCCCGAACGATTCGATTCGCCCGGTGAGCAGGAGGCTTATGCGGAATTGAACCAGATCCTGCTCAAAGCTGGCGCGGCTGACTCTGGTGAGCGTTATGTAAGAGCCCAGGAGTTTCGTACGGAGTTGCTCCTCTCGGCTGCAGGTCAAAGTATTCGGCGTTTGCGTGCGGGGGAGCGGCGTTTGGCTTCACTGAAACGAATTGCGGCGCTCCTTGCTCTGGTTGGTTTAGTTGCCTTGCTGGGATACATATTGCAGCGGCAGGAAGCTGGACGTTCACGCGCACTGGCCGCTGCGGAAGCACGCATCGCTGCCGCTGAGAGAGCCACCGCGCAGAACTTGCGCGAGAACCTTTACGCTGCCGATCTGGCAACCGCGCAGCGACTGGCGGAAAAGGGAAATCGGGGTGCGGCAAGACGGTTGCTTGCCATATATGAACCGTCTGATGGTGAACCTGATTTGCGGAATTTCGACTGGCACTGGCTCCGTGGCAATCTGGCGGGAGATCCTCACCAGTCACTCACCCCGTTCCAAACGATCTGCTTGTTCTGCCGCTTTGATGCTGCTGGCTTCCTATGGTCTGCCAGTATCGATGGAAGGCTGCGACGTTCGAATCCAGTCGACGGCACGCATGAAACAATTGCCAGCCTGGACGATGGTGAATCCCTTTTCTTTGTCAGTATTCACCCTGATGGATCCTGTCTTTTTGGCGGTAATCGAGGACTCTTTCGTTCCCGAAACGGTGGAAAACCAGAGAAAGTAATCGATCGGGCGTCCTTGTTCTGGAGCACGTCTCCTGATGGACGCTGGGCGGTGGGAACGAAACGCAGTGAACGGAGCAGCCGAGAAAACAGTATCGTTGTGACTGATCTAACGGGTGCCACCCCTGATCGGGTGTTACCGGCCACTCGAGACTGGGCTGCGTTTTCCCCAGATGGTTCAATGCTCGTGACGGCGGGGGACGACTGGCGGTTTGTGTTGTGGGATGTCGCGGCGGATTTCGTTCCGATCGGTGAGCTCGAATCCCCAGGCGGGAAGACAGTCTGCCTGGGACTCACGTTTTCGGCTGACGGACGCCAGATCGCGGCCGGGATGGGGGAAGGCACCGTCCTGTTGTGGGATGCGACCACCCGAAAGCTGATGCATCAGATCAGCGGTGGAGCGACAGCCGGTGCCTGGCATCCCGATTTTTCACCTTCTGGTGACAGCGTTGCCGTCGCCGTGGGACAGGAAGCCTGGCTCATCCATGCGGCCGACGGCACCATCGCCCGACGCTTTGTGGGACATGAGGAGGAAGTCAAATGTGTGAGCTTTTCGCCTGATGGAACGGTGCTCGCCAGCGCTGGTAAAGACGGGACGCTGCGGCTATGGAAAGTCGATTCGCCGTCGGCGGAGGCAACGGCAGGCAGGGCGCCCATGCGAAATCCACCCGTGTTCAGCGCGGATGGTCGCTACATGGCTGGAGTCCAGCCCGGTGAGGCTCTGCAAGTACGCGAAACCTCAACGCTCGAAATCGTTGCAACCCTGGGCAGCGAACATGAGTGGCCCCTGGCCTTTGACCACAATGATCAGACACTACTGACGACAGATCGTTTCTGGGAGCTGCACGAGTGGGACTGGCGGAATGGAAAACGAATCGGCAACGTCCGCCTGGAACTTCCGCCAGAGGGGAATGGGCCAGCGGTCATCATCAATCCTGACCATCGTTGGCTGTGCGGCGGTACCTTGCAAGGGCTGGTTGTGATTTGGGACACATCGACCGGCAAGATCGTTCATCGTCTTGAAGGGCACACGCAAGGGGTGGAACGGATCGCTTTCTCCCAGGATGGAAAATGGCTGGTGACCAGTGGCGATGATCGCTCGGTGCGCCTTTGGGACACCGCTGCATGGAAAGCGAAAACTCTTGCCCAACATGGGCACATCGCCCGAGGAGTCGCATTTTCTCCGAACGGCAAATGGCTTGCAACGGCCTGTTGGGATGGCGTCGCGCGTGTGTTCGATTTGCCTTCTGGAAAGCTGCTTCACACTCTGGATCACGAAACCACATCACTGGACGGTATCAGCTTCAGTCCAGACAGTGCCACGCTGGCAATTGCACGGTCTGATCGCAACGTTGGCCTCCGGGATACACGAACATGGCGGGAAACGGTGGTACTTCCGGGTGGTGGTCCCAACGAATACCATTACCTCGCATTTTCGCCCGACGGTATGCTGCTACTGGGAAATTCTGACGACGGATTGGCTGCGCACGTGTGGCGCCGGAAATGACTTGTCGGCGTTTGTTTGTTAGATTTGGCGCTGAGGGTGCGCTTCTCAGACAACGACAAAAAATGAATCCATCTTCCAATCCCCGGCCATCCACTAGTGTACCAGGAGACGACCTTCGGGACCTTTCGGTGACCCGGTTGAGCCTCGTAAACAGCCTGCGCGACTGGGAGGATCAGTCGGGCTGGCGGCGTTTTTTTGATGTTTACGGTCATCTTCTGTTTCTCTGGAGCATCAAAGCCGGATTGAGCGAGACCGAGGCACAGGAAGCTGTGCAGGAGACTGTCCTGTCAGTGGCAAAAGCGATGCGCGATGAAATGTTTGAGCGAAGAGGCAAAGGTTCGTTCAAAGCCTGGCTCTATGGAGTTGCTCGCAATCGGATCTCCGACCAGTTCCGCCGCCGCCGTGACAGGGAAATTTCGTCAGAGACGATCGAAACAATGAGTGAACCCCGGGATGGAGAGCTTGAACGCCTCTGGGACGCGGAATGGGCAAGTCACCGTCTACGCCGTGCCGCCTCGCTGACTCGTGAACGTGTCAGTGCCCAGCAGTTTCAGATTTTCGACCTCTATGTTTTGCGCGAGTGGTCAGTCGATGAAGTCCGAAAAACTCTCAATGTTTCCCGCCCCCAGATTTATATGGCAAAATTGCGTATCAGCGCGGTGTTCAAGGAAATGCTGGAGCAGACGGAGGATGACTTGTGATGCGATAGCCTCTCCTTGCTTCACTGCCTAGCTGCCGAAGTTCCTGTCAGTCCACCCGTTCCTTACCTCCTGGCTCATGCTCTCGCATCGATCGCCGCATAGAATCCATCGCGGCAGTGTTCGATGTCCCGGTGGGAGAGCGGAGCCGTTCTGATGACAGCGATTGAAAATAAACCCTCAGTCGTCGGTACGGCAATAACTGTCAGCACCAGGCCGTCTTCGAGGGCAGAGTGAAGTGCATGATTTGTCTTAAAATCTGCTTCAGTCTCCGATCGATAGAGTCCGTCCGCGAGCAATGCGGATGCTGCAGGCAATCCTGCGGGGCACTTGGAGCTTGTCAATGATTCTCCCCGGCTGTCAGCCAGGCACATGTGATGGGATTGAAATTGAGCACCGATCCATTGAGCAAGTGCCTCAAGCCGGATAGCAACAGTGTCGGCTGGCGCAGAGAACGGCTTAAAGGCCGGAACACCGCCTGCTCTGCTGTTTCCACCGATCAGTCCCGACATTTGCGCCCTCTGTTTCACCGCAGCCAGACGGTCTACCAGGGCGGGCCTTGTAGGAACGGAAGATGACGTCGGCGAGGCCGGAGGTAGCGTTTCAAGGGGAACGGAGATGTCATCATCATTGTCGAAGGCGGCACCAGCCCCCAACGCTTCGCTGACGTTGTCGACTTCCTGAGGGATAACAACATTTGCTGGCGCTGCGTTCGCTTCCTCAATGCTGCGATCGTTGAACGCGACATCAGGGCAAAGTTCCCGGATCACTTGTTCCAGGGCTTCGTGGTCAATCCATGAGCCGAGTGTGGTCATCTTGAGCGGGTAAGGGGGATTCAGAATGGAGTTCGATGCGTGATTCAAGTTCGGCTGCAACTTGATCGAAAATGATGGCAGGTGCGGGCGGGTTCTGGAAGAGCAATCCCAGTGGAACGCCGACTGCACTGGCCCGCAGAAAAATGGAATCGCGGGGGATGGCCGCGTGCAGCATCAGTTGGGGCGGCACAATTTGGCGCAGTTCTCGCACTACATTCGCGCTGTCCTCCACATCGGACTGAACCATGGTGAGCAGAATCCCCGCCATTTCGAGGTGATGGCCTTCATTCCGGATCGCTTGCACCGCTTTGAGCATCTGGGGAACCGAACGCAGCCCAAGCGGTTCCGCCTGCTGCGGCACCAGGACAAAGTCGCTCGCTCGCAAGACATCGGCAGTATAGCCGGTCAGGCCAGCAGCGGTGTCGATGATTGCCAGGTCATGACCACGCTGGCCGAGGCTGGCGACAACGTCGGGCACGGTGCCCTGGAGTTCCGAGGCCTTACGGACAAAGGGATCTGCTGAACGTCCGGCTACGAGGATTTGCAGCTCAGGAAGCCGCGTGGCCAGCACACATTCGTCCACACTGATGCCTTCCTCCATGCAGTCAAAAAAGCCACGGCTCCGTCGCGCCCGCTCGGACAGGGAAAGCCCCACTGATCCCTGAGGGTCTGTATCCACAAGCACGGTACTCCAGCCACGCTTCGCAAATGCGTAAGCGAGGTTCACCGCGACGGTCGTTTTCCCGACACCGCCTTTCTGGCTGGCTACTGCTAGTGAAATCACTGTCCCAATCCCTTACTCCATCCTTGATAATCTTGCCCATGAAAAAAGCAACGGATCGGAATGAAGGGCCGATATTGACCCGCCGATCGAAATCACCGATAGCTCAAATCTATGCCAGAGACGATATTTCCCGATTACAAAGTTGCCGAACCAGACCTTGCAGCAACAACGGAGCGCTATGATTCGCTGAATCTAAGGCTCGATTCCGCGACAGATGCAGATTCTGTGGTCGCCGTGGTTCGCGAATGGGATGAGCTCCTGAAGGAATTGAACGAGTGGTATTCAGTCACCCTCATCCGCTTCCAGCAGGATACCAACGATCCTGTGGCAAAGGCGGCAAATGACCAGATGGACTCGGATTGGCCGCTCTACATCGACCTAGCGACCAAGATGAAGCGCAAATTGGCTCTGTCGCCATGGCAAAGTGCGATTTCTGCGGCAACTGCTCCCGCTCTCATGGGGCTCTGGGATTGCGACGCGCGCGCCTTTGATACCGTAATCACCGACGATCAGGGAATGGAAGCAAAGCTCAGCTCCGAATACACGGCACTGACGGCCGGGGCAAAGATTGAGTTCGAGGGAGATACCCTAACGTTGTCCCAACTGGATGCGCACTCCGAAGCCCCTGACCGACAGAAACGTTATGCCGCAGTACGTGCGACTTCAGACTGGTTTTTCACAAATGCTGAATCGCTGGATCGAATTTACGGGGATCAAGTCAACGTGCGGCATTCGATGGCAAGGAAACTCGGATTCGAGAACTTTGTGGAGCTGGGATACCAGCGGATGCGGCGAGTAGGCTACGGCGCTGAAGAAGTAGCGGCATTCAGGGCGGAAATTTTGCGCGAGGTCGTTCCACTTGCAGTTGAATTGTCGCAACTCCAGGCAAAGGCGCTCGGCATCGGGAAGACCCAGTATTGGGATGAAGGAGTGCACAGCCTGCACGGCAATCCCAAGCCACTCGGTGATCACGACTGGATGATCGAGCGGGCAGGGGAGATGTTCCGACAGATGGGGCATGGACTGGACTCGTTCTTCGACCTCATGAAGCAGCGGCAGACGATGGATCTCAAGTCGCGAGAAGGGAAGGCGCCAGGTGGTTTCTGCGACTTTCTGCCAAAGTTCGGCTGCCCGTTTATCTTTGCAAATTTCAACGGCACCCGAGGCGATGTCGACGTCTTCACACACGAAATGGGGCACGCCTTCCAGGCCTATTCTTCGCGGAAGCAACCGTTCAGCGAACTGGTCTGGCCCACCACGGAGGCGTGCGAGATCCACTCCATGGGCCTGGAGTTTCTCACCTGGCCGCAGATGGATCTCTTCTACGGCGCGGATGCGGCTGATGAGCTGCGACGTGTTCATTTGACAGGCTCGCTGATGTTTATGCCCTATGGCGTATCGATTGACGCCTTCCAGCACGATGTGTATGCGAACCCCGACGCCACTCATGAGGAACGGAATGCGATGTGGCAGGCAATCGAGCAGACCTACCTGCCCTGGTACGACTACGGTGATCTTCCATGTGAACGTTCAGGCCGGCTCTGGCAGCAGAAACGCCACGTCTACGACTGTCCATTCTACTACATCGACTACGTTCTGGCTCTTACATGCGCTTTGCAGTTCTGGCGCTGGTCGCGGAATGCCCCAAGAGAGGCTCTCTCTGCTTATGCCGGGCTTTGTCAGCGTGGCGGCTCGCTTCCCTTTGCCGAACTCGTCGAATCGGCAGGGCTGGTTTCACCCTTTGCCGATGGCTGTCTGAAGGAAGTCATCGCTGATGCGCGCGAATTCCTCCTCGGCGATGGAATAGCTCCCAGGTAAGATTATTTGCTCGCCGGGCGCCCACTGTTTAGAGTAGTTCGCTCGCAATGAAGGAATGGTATTTCGCAGACAACGGTGAGCGGCGCGGTCCGGTCAGCGGCCAGCAGCTCGCTCAATTGCGGGCTGCGGGAACGCTTGCTGGTGACACCCTCGTCTGGACCGAGGGTATGGACGACTGGGTACCAATGACCGATGTCGATCTCGGAAATCTTCCGCCGATTGGACTCCCGTCTGCACTTGAATCAGCGCCTGAACACGAGATCGGAACCTGTGCCGTATCTGGACGCAGGATGCTGAAGAAGGACATGCTTTCCTACGGGGAGTCCTGGATTGCCCCTGACCGCAAAGACGAATTCCTCCAGCGACTCAGAGAGAACGCCGGAATCGGAGAAGACGATGGTCTCACTGATATCAATGATGCCATTGGCAGTCTCCAGTTCGGTTACATCATGAAACGGAGCTTCCGCCTGTTTACCAGGAATTTCAGCCTGTTGGCAGCCCTGTATTTCACCATTTGGATTCCCTGCAACTTCCTCATGGAGTTTATCGATTACGAAATTCTGGTCACCGATGATTTAGCCAGGTCGTTCAGGCTACAACGGTTCTTCGACGGTTTCATTGGCATTATCGCCTTCGGGGCGGTTACCCACTTGCTGCTTTGCCGGACCAATGGGAAGGCCACGGGGTACGGCAACTCGCTCGGCGAGGGATTCTCGCACTGGGGAAAACTTTGGGTCGCCAATTTTCTTACCGGGATCTGCATCGTGGTCTCGTTCATCGCACTGATTGTCCCTGGGCTCATTGTCATTGTTCGTCTGGCTCTCGCTCCCACAGTCGTGATGACCGAAGGCTGTTCTGGAACGGATGCGATCTCGCGAAGCTGGGAACTCACCAAGGGGAAATACTGGCCGTTGGCGGGATATAGCCTGTTGCTCGTGCTGCTGATCGTCGGCGTTGCAGTCGGCCTGGGTATCCCGATGGCGTTCGTTCCGGAACTTGGGAACTGGTTTGTGGCCGGAATGATCGATTGTATCGTCGGGATAGTAGAACTCTACAGCTTCGTCCTGTTCTACACGCTCTACGACGAGTTGATTTGCATCGAGGACTGACCGGTCGCAAAAAGTAGCTTCCGCTCAGTTGCTACAGTGAAACTCCGCGCTTCCATGGCAGGAAATCATCCTGTCCCAGGCGCACTGCAGCTGGGATGAAGTCACCGCTCGCCGTTCGGAGGCACATGCCGAGGAGGTCTTCGCCCATTTCTGCCACGCTGCGTTCGCCACGGATGACAGGGCCGGCGTCGAAGTCTATGATGTCGGCAAGTCGGGTGGCGAGGTCGGTGTTGGTAGCCAGTTTGATGGTCGGAACGATGGGATTGCCGGTAGGCGTTCCCAAGCCGGTTGAGAACAGCATAAGGTTGGCACCGGAGCCGGCCATGGCAGTGGTCGATTCCACGTCATTGCCCGGGCTGCACAACAGTGTGAGCCCTTTGGAACGGACGGTTTCCGGATAATCGAGGACGCTGAGGACGGGCGACGTGCCACCTTTGCGCGCCGCTCCAGCGGACTTGATGGCATCGGTGATCAAGCCGTCCGCAATGTTTCCTGGTGACGGATTGGCATGGAAGCCTGAGCCCACCTCCTCTGCTCGCTGGTTGTAGGTGCGCATCAGATGCACAAAGCGCTCGGCCAATTCGGCAGTCACACAACGGTCGGCCAGGCTTTGCTCGACACCGCACAGTTCAGGAAACTCGGACAGGACGATGCTTCCTCCAAGCGCGACAACGAGATCGGAGACGGAACCGATCACAGGGTTGGCAGAAATTCCAGAGAAGCCGTCGGAGCCTCCGCATTCGACCCCGATGGTGAGATCGCTGATCGACGCTGGCTGGCGTTGCGCCTTGTTCGCCTCTGCCATGCCGGAAAAGATGGCACGCATGGCATCGCTGATCATCGCCTTCTCTGAGCTGCACTTTTGCTGCTCAAAGATCTGAAGGGGCTTGCTGAAGTTGGGATTGCGCAGTCGGATTTGATCTTCGAGAAGCTGCACCTGAGCGTTCTGGCAGCCGAGACTCAGAACCGTGGCTCCCGCGACATTCGGATGGTTGATGTACCCCGCGAGCAGCCCGCACAGCGCTTCCGCATCCTGCCGCGTGCCGCCGCATCCGAGGCCATGCTCAAGAAACTTGATGCCATCGACATTGGGAAAGACGCGTGATTCCGCTTCGGCTTGCGCTGCTTCGAGCTGTAGCTCTGCAATCTCCGCTGCGGGAGCGCCACTGCGGTAAAGTGCGGCCAACTTCGCTGCAAATATCTGATAACCTGACGCTTTGCCATAGCCCAGCTCGCGAACGAGAGATTCACGCAGAATGGCAAGGTTCCGGTTTTCGCAGAACACTAATGGAATCACCAACCAGTGGTTGGCCGTGCCCACGTTCCCATCTTCGCGGTGGTAGCCCATCCATGTTTGAGATTCCCACTGGCCGGTGGCGGGTGGAGTCCAGGAGCAATCGCCTTGCTTGCCTCCGAAGGCATCGGTCGCGTGAGCGAGATTTGCCGTCGTCAGGAGGCTGCCGATCGGCAGCGCAGCGTTCGTGGTGCCCACAGTGACGCCATACATGGTCACGCGCTCACCCTCAGAGAAGTCACGCGCGGTGAACTTGTGTTTTGCGGGAATGGCCTCGCGCAACGTGAATGTTTTGCCATCAGCGGACACGGTCTCGCCGGGAGTAAGATCCGTCAGTGCGACGACGCAATCGTCCTTGGGATCTACGAATTGGGCTCGAATGGTCGTTGGAGGGGCAGTCATAGGGGATTTGTGGATTCATGGCGGTAAGCGCGGGCGAGGATGCTCACCGGGTGAAAAACTTGGATCGTCGTTCCCTGCTGCGCCAGGCCGCGCACGACTTGCAGGTGGCAACCGGGGTTTGCGGTGGCGAGAACATCGCAGCCTGTTCCTTGGATATGGCCGATCTTTCGCTGCAGCAGTTCCTCTGACTGCAGTGGCTGGATAATGTTGTAGACGCCCGCGCTGCCGCAGCACCAGTTGCTTTCCGGGAGTTCCACAAAGTCGATGCCAGGCAACGCTTTGAGTAGCTCACGCGGTTGCTGAGTTACCTTTTGTCCATGGGTAAGGTGACAGGAATCGTGATAGGTGAGGCGCACGTTCGATCGGAAGGGTTGAGCCAGAGGCGGGCGGCAATCGATCTCCACCAGCCACTCGTGAATGTCACGCAGCTTTGAATCCCAGACCTTTGCCCGGCCGGCATACGCAGGATCGCCTGCAAGCAGGCGACCATAGTGGCGCAGGTGCGAGCCACAGCCACCGGCATTGGTGATGATGGCGTCGTAGTCTTGGGGCGGCAGTGAATCGATCTGGCGGCGCGCGAGCTGGCGGGCAAGTTCGGGCTCGCCATTGTGGCCGTGCAGTGAGCCGCAGCAGGGTTGCAATGCGGGTGTGTGCACCGTGCAACCGTTCGCCAAAAGCACATCGACCGTGTCCCGATTGATTTCTGAGAACGCGAGGTCCTGCACGCAGCCGGTGAGCATCGCCACGCGGAACTTCCGGGCACCTTTTGGTTCCTCGTGTTCGGCGATGAGGGCGTTAGAAAATGCAGGGCTTACTCGCGGTGTCTGCGGCTCAAGGCGTCGAAGATCTTTCGGGAGCAGCCGGGTGAGTCCAAGCTCGCGGACAAACGTTTCCATTCCGCTGGTCTGATAGAGTCGCAACGCTGCCCCAGCGAGCCGCAGAAGCTGCGGGCGCATGAACAATTGTTCCAATGTCAGCCATCGCCAGAATTTCCGTGCGATACCGGGGTTCACAGCGTGACTTTCGATGTCGGCCCGCGCGGTTTCGAAAAGATGCGCGTAGTCGACACCCGCCGGGCAGGCGGTCTGGCAAGCGAGGCAGCCGAGGCAGTAGCTCATTTCATCGGCAAATCCTCGGCTCACCGGCAACTCGTCTTCTGCCACCGCCCGCATCAGCGCAATGCGGCCGCGCGGACTGTGGCGCTCGCGCAAGGTAGCATCATACGTGGGGCAGGTGGGCAGGCACATTCCACAGTGCATGCACTGCTGCAGGACGGAAAAGTCGAGCTGTTTGAGCAAATGTTCCACGCCGGGATTAGTCGAATATCTTGCCAGGATTCAGCCTGTAGTGTGGATCAATCGCATCCTTCACCTGTCGCATCAGTTCATAGCTGGCATCGCCGAGCTGCTGCCGTAACCATGGCTTCTTCGCCAGCCCGACGCCATGTTCGCCAGTGATGGTGCCTCCGAGTGCGAGTGTTTTCTCGACGATGGCATCCAGCGCGACATGCACGCGCTGCATCTCCTCCGTATCGCGTTCATCGGTGAGAAAAGTCGGATGCAAATTGCCATCGCCCATGTGGCCGAAGGTGCCAACGGTGAGGCGTTGCTCCTTTGCCACCGCAGCTACGAACGAAACCATTTCCGCCAGCGCGCTGCGGGGGACGGTGACGTCTTCGAGAATGGTCGTGGGGCGCACGCGTGCCAGGGCAGAGAACGCGCTGCGGCGGGCGCTGGCGAGGCGC
>JAGROY010000368.1:0-9411 GCA_020439995.1 Verrucomicrobiia bacterium | reverse complement strand
GCTTCGTCCTCAACTGCGGCAGGGTGGCCGTCAGTCTCCATAAGCAAAAGCGCATCGCAGTCGGTGGGTAGGCCGATTTTTGCAAAATCCTCGACGCAGCGAATGGTCATGCGATCGAGGAACTCAAGCGTGCACGGGATGATCTTGGCTGCGATGATCGCAGAAACGGTCTCTGCGGCATCCTCCATGCGGTCGTAGCTGGCCAGCAGCGTGCGCCGGGCAGCAGGGCGGGGGAGCAGCTTCAGCAGCACTTCGGTGATGATTCCCAGCGTGCCTTCCGAGCCGATGAAGAGATCCTTCATCGAGTAGCCGGCGACATCTTTGACGCAGCCATTGCCCACCTTGCAAATCCGACCATCGGGTAGCACCACTTCAAGACCCATCACGTAATCGCGGGTAACGCCGTATTTCAATCCGCGCAGGCCACCGGAGTTTTCAGCAACATTGCCTCCGATTGTGCTGATCTTCGTCGAGCCCGGGTCCGGAGGATAGAACAGGCCGTGCACGGCGGCTGCCTCGTCGATCCGTTGGGTGATCGCGCCGCACTGGGCGCGAATGGTCAGGTTTCTGGGGTCGACCTTGAGCACTTGATTCATGCGAACCAGGCAGAGCACCAGTCCCCCAGCCACTGGGACACTGCCGCCGCTCAGCCCGGTGCCGGAGCCTCGGGTGGTGACGGAAACTTCCTGAGAGTTCGCCCATTGAACGCAGCTGGATACTTCCTCGACGGTCCCCGGCAACACTACTGCTTCCGGGCGCTCGCGGAGCGCTGCCGTTCCATCGAATCCGTAGGGAACGAGATCCTCCGGTGCAGTGAGCACATTGTCAGGGCCGACAATGTCGACTAACGCGCTCTCGAAACAGGGAGGAAGTGCCATGTCTTTTAGATCATTGTAAGTGCAGTGTCCACGTCAGCATTGTCATGCACCATCGCCATGAGTGCGGCCACGATTCCACGCGGATTGTCGTGTTGAATGACGTTGCGTCCGTAGACGATTCCCGCCGCTCCCTGTTCGAGCAATCCAGCCGTGCGCTCAAGGATAACGCGATCGCTCACCTTGCCGCCACCTCGCACCAGCACAGGAATTCCGGAAGCAACGGTGACCACCTGGTGGTACTGGCTGACGTCGTCTGTGGGATCCGCCTTGATGATATCGGCCCCAAGTTCGACCGCCTGCCGGACCAGGTAGGTGATCGCGGTGACGTCGCCATTGACCATGTAGCCGCCAGCTTTGGAATTCGGCTGGAACACGAGCGGCTCCACCATCATCGGCATGCCATAGAAGTCGGCCTCTGGTTTCAATTTGAGAATGTTCTCGATGCACTGGGCATGCACTTCCGGCGCGCCGGGAATTTGGAAAAGGTTCACGCACACACAAGCCGCGTCCAGTCGCACCGCCTGCAGCATTGTTTCCTCCAGCATCTGGCTGAACGCGGTGTCTGGAAGTTCCTTACCGTAGATGTTTGCCACGTCCGTCCTGAGGACGAGGCTTGGTTTCTCCCGCCCCGGAATTTCCTGCAAATGCCGCGCCTGGCCCACGGTCAGTTGGATCGCATCCGGCCCAGCATCGACCAGTGTTTTGATCACTGATCCCATGTCCTCAATGCCATGAAGAAATCCAGGTTGATTAAAAAAGCCGTGGTCGACCGCAACATCAAAGCAGCGGTTTGACCGGGAGTTGAAAAGTCGATTCAGGCGGTAGTTCTTCATGTGGAAAAGTTTTCGCGATGTAAGGTAAAATCTCAAAATGCAGATCGCCACAAACGCGCAGCCTGACACTCTGCTTCATCTGCGCTTATCTGTGGATCTCCATTCTGCAGCTGTGTTGAATCGAACAACACCGATGCAGTCAGGGCGCAACGCTAGGTTTCATTCACGGTCTCCGTCAATCAGGAACCTTCGCTTTTGCGTGGGGCATTGGTGGTGCCTAATGCCCGCAATATAGTAGATTGGCCGGATCATAGAAAGCTGGACCACGGAATCGTTTTCCATTCTACTCGTAATTTGAGGGCGGACCATGGATTTTGAGGCTACTGGTGGAAGAATCCGCAACCCCATTACCCCAGCCTGTCCCCCAAAAGTAACCAGTTCATGACCAACAACGACACTCTGCGCCGTCTGCGCTACGCTTTGAACATTAACGATGCTCAAGTGGCAAAGATGGTTGCCCATACAGGGAAGCCCACTAGCCAGGCGCAGGCAGAAAGCTGGCTGAAGCGGGAGGACGAACAAGGCTTCCTGGAGATCTCAGATGCCATGCTCTGCCGGTTCCTGGATGGCCTGATCATCGAAAAACGCGGCGCTCGCCCGGACGGCTCCATTCCTGAACCGCTGGAATTCCTCTCGAACAACGAAGTTCTGAAAAAGCTGCGAATCGCGTTCGAGTTGCGCGACGACGACATGAATGCCATTTTCGAACTGGCTGACTTTGTCGTCACCAAAGCCGAGCTTGGCTCTTTCTTTCGGAAAGAAGGACACCGCAACTACCGCAAATGTCCCGAACAGGTGCTACGGAAGTTCATTCTCGGGCTTAGCAAGAAAGCGGGCAATTCTTCGGCAGCCCTTTGATTTGAAGACCAGGGAAGCCGACAGTGGAGAGAGGTGCCGCCTTCCCCAGTGCCAGTGGCGTCCCGTCTTTCCGATGATTACCAGACGCGCTCGATCAGCTTTTCGAAGCCGCCCTTCTCCTTCTCTGGCTTGCTGCCTGGCGTTTTTTGTGGCTTCGATTTCTCGCGGACGAAGCGGGACTTGCTGCTGACGAGTTTCATTGTTTCGACTACGATCCTCTTTGTAGGAATGTCATCTTCATCAGTGGTCACTTTCGACATTTCGGTCAGGACGTCTAGCCCCTGGGTGACGTTGCCAAAGACAGTGTAGTCGCCGTCCAGCTTCGACAGGGAACGGAGGCAAATGTAGAACTGACTGCCGCTCGATTCCCGGTTGGGATTCATGGCGTCGTTCAATCTGGCCATGGCCACGGCTCCCTTGACGTGGGGCAAACCTGGTTCGCCAGGAATGGTGTAACCGGGGCCCCCAGTGCCCCAGTTGCTGCGGTTGAGTTCATCGCGGGTCAATGGATCCCCAGTTTGAACGATGTAGTTGGGGATGACGCGATGGAAGGCGAGGCCATTATAGAAACCCCGGGCGACGTTTTGTTTGAAGTTGAGAACAGTCTTTGGCGCAGCCGCCTCATTCAACTGAATTACCATGGTGCGTTTCTCGCCGTCGATGTTGACGATCATCATCGCGGCATCAAGCCGCTCATCTACCTCAACATCCGTCGGAGGTCGACCGTCGACAGAGTTCGTTGCTGATGATCCAAATTGCCCCGTTTCGGCATCGCCCACGGTTTCAATATCATCCCATCCCTCGCCCTTCTTCTTTTCCTTGCCGCCGGGCAAAGAACCACACTGGCAAAGGCAGAGGCAAAAACTGAGGCAGCTGGCTAGAATTAGTGGGGTTTCCCAAAATTTCTTCATGTGTCGAGATTGTTCACGGTTGTAGATGGTACGGGAGTGTTCCTCACTTCGACGGAGGATGAAAGCACAATCTGCCCGCTATCGGAGGCAGACGAAGCCGGGCTCTGAGCGATCAAGTGCGTTCCGGGATCCGACGAACCTCTGCGGATCATCGCCAGTCCGATCCAGCGTGGACCGTCGGGATGGCCCGGGTGAAATGCGGCACTGGTAATTTGTCCCACTTCCTTGCCGCCCTCGATTAAAAGGATCATCCCGGCGGCCAATGGAGCATCTGAGGTGGCTTCGATGCACTCCAGTGTGCGGTTGACCCGGCCTACGCTGCGGATACGGCTGATCACTTCCTGGCCGATATAGCAGCCTTTGGTGTAGCTGATGGCTCGGCTTTCAAGTTTCGCCTCGGGCGGCAAAACATCCGGGCTGAGCTCGGCTCCCCACTTTGGCACGCCATTCATGATGCGGACAATCTCAAGCGCCGACTGGTCAATGGTGGGAATGTTAGAAAGTAGCAGTGAAATTTCGACCGTAGCCGGAATCCAGTAGTCTCTGCCGGGAGCACCGTAGCGATTACACGTCCGTGACATGTATTTCTCTGGAAGGCTATGGCCACCGAGAATATGGATGAGATGCCAGTCTGCGGTTACATCAATGAGTTCCGCATCATCAGCAATGATGTAGCGCTCCAGTCTGGCGAACAGAGACTCTCTCAGCACTGGGTCTGTATCAAGGAGGAAGCTCTCCGGGGCACCGCTGCCGCTGGTGATAAAGAGATCACCGTCCATCTTGCCTTTGTGATTCGTGACGCAGCTGTAAACGGTGGCGGAGTCACTGATGCCTTTGACGTCCTGAGTGACCTGACCGCTGAGGTAGCGCGCGCGATCACCACCAGTGAGGCTAAACTTTGCCCGGTCCGACAAGTTGATCGCACCGCCATCGCTCAGAAGCTTGGCAACGGCGTCGGCTGATAGTTCCTCGTTCATGATTTAAAATACTCGGAGGCGATGACGGCAAAGTCTCGCTGTGCATTGTCGTCCTTGGCAGCGATTTTGCGCATCTGTGCTTCAGTCGCGGCGAGTGCAGGGAACTCGATGTTGAAACTCTTTGCCAGGGACATGGCCATTTCCGTGTCTTTTAGCATGTTTGCTAGAGTGAAGCGCGGGGCGAAGTCGGTATCGATGATCTGTGGCAGCTTCAGCCGCACCAGCGGTGAGGAAACACCGTGATGTTCGAGGGCCATGGCCAGCTTTTCCGGGGCAACATCCATTGCCACGCACAATCCCAGAGCTTCAGACAGGCCCTGCAGTGCCGTGGCGGCCATGATGTTGGTCGCCAGCTTGATCGCGGTTGCATCACCGCAATCTCCGACTTGCAGCACGGTTTTTGAAGACAGCTCCAGCACCGGGCGTGCGCGCATCAATGCGGCGTGGCTTCCGCCAACGAAGTAGACCAACTCCCCAGCCTCTGCTGCCTCCTTGCTGCCAGTAAAAGGCGCATCCAGGAAAGCTGCGCCCGTTGCCTCCACCTTGTCCGCAATCTTCATCGTATCTTCCGGGGAAATGGTCGAACTGTTCACGACGACGTGTTCGGTGCCGAGGCAGTCGAGCATCCCATTGATAACCTCAATCGCTGCGTCGCCGTCGGTGACGAAGATCTGCAAAACGCGGGCGTAGCGGGCGATCTCGGCCGGCGATCCGAGAAAATTGGGCACCGCTCTGGGGCGTCTACTCCAGACGTACACCATCCGGTCCGCATCGCGCAGACGCTGCGCGACACAGGTGCCAATGATTCCCAGTCCGATGATGCCGATGGGCTTTTCGTCGTTCATTCTGATGATGAGTTACCCCAGTCGAAAGCAGGATGCACGCCGGAAGTTCCGATTTTCGGTCGCGTGATGTTTATCTTCGCTGGAAGGGATTTGTCGGGACGGGCCGACCACTCGGCACAAGGTAGCCCAGCGACCACTCGGGCGGGGCGATCTCCTGAGCAGTGATCCGATCTGCCCACTGTTCGTTGGTAAGTCTGGTCTCGGATGGCTCTAGAACTTCATGGAAACTCGATACCGGCCCGGCGAATGCGGTCAGCACACCCTGCCGCCTGGCCAGCATGAGCAGAAGATTCATTCCGCCAGTACCCGCATGGACTACAGCACCAGGATCGTTACACAAATGGCAAGGGAGATCGGTGTGAAAATCGACGATCCGCGCATCGGTTGATTCGGCAGCGGATGGATCACCCAAAAAGAGGGTTGGATACCAGCCGTCATAGAGACGTGGGCCGAAGCATCCACCATGCGGCTCACCGATTAGGCGGTCGACAAATTGTTTTTCTTCGTCGGTCAGTTCGACATCGCTCAACTGCTTTTCCAGCATGCCTTCGATCTTGCTCAACGTATCGGCAAAATGAATAAAGTGATCGGCGGCAGCGCTTGCTCCGAGTTTTCTGAAGCTATCGGATGCTTTCCTTGCGCCGTTGCGCAGTGATTGCCAAAATTCAGGCCGGGGCTCGACGTAAATATCCGGGAAGTTGCAAAGTGAGTTCTCGGTCACTGATTGTTTAACGTAGAGGATGGTCATCGATCGAAGCTGTGTCCAGGAAGCGAGTTGGGTCGTCACATCCTTCATCGCCCAAGCCTCAGTGAGCATACAGTCAGGCACCCCGGGCGGCAGCGGCGTTGATAGAGTCCTGAGTGTCCCGAGCCATCGATTGTAGAGCGTCTCTTCCCAGATTTCCGCAGGTTGCCGATCGATGACGCTGCGGACTGCTGCGAGGTTTTGTTGAAAGGGCACGCCGTCACGAAAGCTCAGTCCTGCCGGATCACTCATCCGCCGGCTGAGGACAGGTGTTGTGGAGTTATTGCCGAACACGCTGAACGCCACATCAAGTGCACTTGGGATCCGGCGCATCAACTGATCGCCGGGCTCGGGAATTCCGTTCTCATCGCGTACTATTTTTGGGAAGACCACCGAATCGAGCGCCCAGCTGTCCAAGGTGAAACGCTGGCCGAACATCGCCATCGAACGCGGGGTAACGAGGGGTTGGTACTTGGGTGCACGATAGACATGGGTGGAAATCTGCTGAACCCCCAGGGTGCCGTCCTCCAGTAGTCCCTGTAGCTCCAGTAGCCCGGCTTCGTCAATTTCACGGAGGTTTCCGAAGTCTGCGGCTTTTACCAGATCCATGAATTCGCCCAGTGTCATGAAATCCGGTCTTCCGAACAACTCTGCGATGGATGATTCGATCTGGCTCCAGTAATTCCGGTAACCCGTTGCTTCTACCAGTTCCGCCAGTGCGACGGCCGCAGCCAGATGCCTCATAGAACGAGCTTTTGCCTGATCTGGAGGAAGTGATCCATTCCCCGGAGTCAGCCGGAAGTCAACGCGTCCAAGCCACATCATGGCCCGGAAATAGCGTTCCAACTCCACACTCTCGGCATAATGTCCCCTCGGAATGAATTGCGAAAAATCATACGGTTCCGCTCCGTCTGGTGAGTCGCCGAACACTGTGATATCAGCGATCCGCTGCTGGGCGATTGCCGATAGGATCGCATTGGTCTTTTGCTCGTTTCCATTCCCGGTGAACATACTTTGACCTGAAATGGAGCCGAGCGGGACAAACGTGGGAAAGCCAAATCGCTCATCCGTCTGTTCTATCAGCCAGACGCGAGCAATTGTAAGAGTTGCAGATTGCCTTCGAGGGCCCTGGCGCTCCACCAGCCCAATTTCGTTAGATTCTATCGTTGATGCAACAAGGTTCGTAGATCCACCTCCCTCCAGCAGCATGTAGAAGGCGTCCAGATTCTTCGTCTGCAGCTCTTGATCTTGTGCTCCAAAATCGAGGCCGAATTTCTTCCCTTCGATAGTAAGTTCCAACACCGGGTAAACAAACGCGTAGTTCCCGCCGTTGATCGCAGCAACGATCTCTGCGGTCGATGGAGGGGACAGCTGGGCGGCATCGAGCAACGACTTGGCGACTGAGAGATAAACATCGAGATCTTCATAAGCCTGTCCCGTCCGTGTGATCAGTTTGTTGCGTAGCGTGTCGATGAGACTCCTGAGCCTGGGGTAAAGCTGCTCCTGTTCGAAGGATTTGAGCGCCTCGCGGCAACTGAACTGCCACGCATGAAGAACGCTGTCCGCTGAAAGAAACACCGGTGCATCGCTCGACCATGTTTTATAGAAAAGATCCGCATAGCTGTGACTTCCAAGCGATTCGCTGACCACGAAGCCATTCTTCCGGAGCAGTGCAGTTTCCTCCAGATTCAAAGGGAAATGCGAATTGAGCGATTCGAAATAGGCTGCTGATTCGGGAGCAAACTCCTGAGCGCTCTTAAACTTTCGTGGTGAATCCGCTGTCAGCAAATCCTCGGGCAAGGGGAGCGGAGCCTCGATCAATGCATCACGAAATGCGCCGTTGTAACCATAGAATTCCGCAGCTTGATCAGTCACCACAGGGGCGGTTGCGCTGCTAAAGTTAAGCCGGAAGAAGTTTGGCCCACCGTACGTTGGGAGAGAGAACCCGCTACTGTAGTACGGAAGCCAGTTTGCTGGCAGACTGCGTTCCGTTTCCCAGTTACTCAGATCACTGCTGCGCTGCAGCTCAACCTCCCCTGCAATCTCACCGCCTCGGTAATACAGGCCACGGGCATCGATCGACATATGCGCGTCGTTCGTATGGGGAGTTACAGTCAGCGGCTCCTGCGCCATCAATGTTGCAGGTACGAAGCCAGAAATTCCAATCACATACCCCAAACTCAACCAAATGTCGCGCAAAGCTGCCCTCATTCTCTGATGATCGCACAGTGCACTGTCCGTTGCAAGTGCTAGCGCTGTAGCTTGCGGTCGTGAAACGGGTCGCCTTTGGGTTCGCGGAGCGGCATGGTGAGGCCTCCAGAGGCATCTAGTTCGCGGAAAAGTTGCTCTTTCCACTGCGTGATTTGCTCCTGGTATGCTGGGACGTCGATTAGATTATGGCGTTCGTGTGGGTCGGTCTCGAGGTCGTAGAAGCCGTTTTTGTCCCAGATTCCGTGGTAGTAGATGTACTTGTAGCGGTCGCTACGAATGGCCAGCGTGGTGGGGGTGGCGGGAAAGTTCCATTCCCAGTGATACTCGTAGAGAAAGTGATCGCGCCAGCTGGTGGAGTCTGGGTTTCCTCGTAACAGGCCGTCAAACGAGCGACCATCCATTTTTCCTGCAGCGGCTGCGGGTAGTCCGCAGTGGGCAAGGATGGTGGGAGCAATGTCGACATTCAGCACCATGTCATTGACTACTGTTCCAGGGGCGATGATGCCAGGGGCGTAGGCGAGCATGGGAATTCTGATCGATTCCTCGAAGGCGTCCCGCTTGTCATAAAAGCCATGCTCGCCGAGTTCGAAGCCGTTGTCCGAAAGGTAAAGTGTAAGGGTGGATTTCGAGAGGCCCGTTGCATCCAGGCGATCGAGGACGCGGCCCACGTTCTCATCCAGGCCGTGAACGGTCTCGCAGTAGTTCCAGTAAAGTTGATCAAAATCGGGCACCGGATCCTTGTCAAGTGGGCCGGTCTGCATGTGATCGATGCCGTGAATTCCGTAACGCCGCTCGCGCACCCAGCGTGGCTGGGTAGCGTAGTTTTCCTCGGTCAGGGCCATGGTTTCCGGGTAGTCGATCGCTTTGTCCCGGTAGCGTCCCGCGTGCCTGGGCGCTGGGGTGAACGGATAGTGTACTGCCTTGAAGGAAAGATAGAGCAGGAAGGGCCGGGCTGGATCACGAATTTCGTTGAGCCAGCGCAATGCCTCTGCAGTGAGCACATCAGTGGTGTACCCCTTGAAGGTGCTGCGCGTTCCATTGATGTTCAGCTCCGGGTCAAAGTATGCTCCCTGGCCTTTAAAGCTTACCCAGTGGTCGAATCCTTTCCGTGGCGTGTCATCGTCATGCCCCATGTGCCACTTGCCGATGAATG
>JAGROY010000367.1 GCA_020439995.1 Verrucomicrobiia bacterium | reverse complement strand
GCGCTGGCGGCTGGCGTGCCGTCGAGCGCGCTCACGTCGCTTACGCTGCAGGGGAAGCTTCGGCGGGTCGGGCGCGGACTGTATCAGCTGGCTGATTCCGAGGGTTATGAGCATCCCGATCTTGTGGAAGTGGCCCTCCAGTCACCCAAGGGAGTGATCTTGCTTCTCAGCGCGCTTAGCTTTCACGGTGTCGGCACTCATCCGGCCCGGGAGGTCTGGCTCCAACTGCCGGCCAATTTTCCAGCGCCTCGTATCGCGTGGCCGCCAGTGCGCGTGATACGCACCCGCCTGGAGGAAGCGTTTACGCTCGGCGTGAAAACGCACGAGATTGCCGGGCATCCCGTGCGAATCACGAATCTCGACCGCACAATCGTTGATTGCTTCAAGCACCGCAGCCATGTCGGCCTGGAAGTGTGCCTCGAAGCGCTGCGGGAGCGGATGCGTGACCGCCAGGACAGTCTGCAGAACCTGTACCACTACGCCCGCGCCATGCGCGTCGCCCGAGTCATGCAACCCTACCTGGAGGTGCTGGCATGAAGAACGTCGCTGCTTCCGTTCGGGCACGGCTTACCAATCAAGCGCGGGCCACTGGCGTGAGCCTGCCATCCCTCATCGAACGCTTTGCTATCGGACGACTGCTGTGGCGATTGAGTGAATCTGCCGAGTCGAAGCGCTTTGTGCTGAAGGGGGCCCAGCTCTTCAGTCTGTGGGCTGACGCTCCCCATCGCCCGACCCGAGACCTTGACCTGCTCAGCTTTGGAGATCCCTCAGTGGACGCGATGCGGGCATTCTTCGAAGGTCTGCTCGCCAGAGAGGTCGAGCCGGACGATGGCCTGGTTTGGGGAGAACTCAGCGTCGGGCCGATCCGCAATGATCAACGTTATGGAGGTGTCCGAGTTTCGATCTGGGTGCTACTCGATGGAGCCCGGATTCCCGTGCAAGTGGACATTGGATTTGGCGATGCCATAACCCCATCGCCCGAAGAGCGGACATGGAAGGAACTCCTCGATTTCCCCGAAGCACGACTTCTCACGTATCCACCAGAAACGGTCATTGCCGAAAAACTCCATGCGGCAGTCGATCTGGAACTGAGCAACAGCCGCATGAAAGACTTCTTCGATCTCGACTGGCTTCAAGCGAACCGGGAGTTTGATTTTGACATCCTGCACCATGCCATCGCCGTGACCTTCGAGCGCAGGGAAACGACATTGCCGACTGAAGTCCCCTTGGCCCTGACGGAGGCATTCTCTGGCGATCCGACGAAACTGACCCAGTGGCGTGCCTTTCTCCGCAAGAACCGCATCGTGGCCGATCCTCTGCCCGAAGTCGTGGAGCGGCTTCATCGCTTTCTGTCGCCAATGATTGGCAAACGAACGGCCTCGAAAGGCGCAACATGGACGCCGGAAAACGGCTGGACAGAAAACCTATCATGAACACCAACACCACTGAAGCTGCTCTCGAAGCCTGCATTGAACGCTATCTCACAGGCGGCGTAAGCCAGGCGCCGCCACCCGAGGGTTCCGCCCAGGAAGAGCCGCCCGTTTACCAAGCGGGCAAAGGTGTCGGGTATCTACGTGGCAGCTCAAGCGACTACAATCCGGAGTTTGCCATCGATGAGGTGAAGTTCTGGCAGTTTCTCGAAACGACCCAGCCTGACGAACTCGCCAAGCTGCACTACAAGCCGGACTGGAAACGGCAGATCCTCGAACGCCTTCACCGCAAGCTCAAGAAAGATGGACTTCTCGCTGTCCTGAAGAAGGGGCTCGATGTCGACAATGCTCATCTGACCCTGCTCTATCGGCTGCCTTACAATGACCTCAATCCAGACGTCATCGCCAGGTTTGAGTCGAACCTCTTCTCCGTCACACGCCAGATCTACTTTTCCACGGGGGATCAGAAATCGATCGATATGGTCGTCTTTCTCAACGGCTTGCCGCTCGCCACCCTGGAACTCAAGAATCCGTGGACGGGCCAGAACGTCAACCACGCCAAAAAGCAGTACTGCGAAGATCGCGATCCGAAGGAAACGCTCTTACAATTTCGCCGCTGCCTCGTCCACTTCGCCGTCGATCCCGATGAAGTCTGGATGACCACCAAGCTGGAGGGCAAGGAAACCTACTTTCTCCCGTTCAACAAAGGCTGTGATCACGGCAAGGGCAACCCGGTCAATCCAGATGGTCACAAGAGCGCTTACCTCTGGCAGGAAATCCTCACGCGACACAGCCTGACCAACATCATCGAGCACTATGCCAAGGTGACCGAGGAGAAAGACAAGAAGACCGGCAAGACGAAGCAAACGCTCTACTTTCCCCGCTATCATCAGCTCCAAGTCGTCCGTCAGTTGCTCGCTAGTATTCAGGAGTCGGGAGTCGGTGACCGCTACCTGATTCAGCATTCGGCGGGCTCGGGCAAATCGCATTCAATCACCTGGCTTGGCTATCAGCTGGTCGAACTCTACGACAAGGAAGGGCAGCACAAT
>JAGROY010000366.1 GCA_020439995.1 Verrucomicrobiia bacterium | reverse complement strand
CAGATCCACCCGACCTGCATTCCGGTGAGCGGCGACTACCAGTCGAAGCTGACTCTCATGTCTGAATCGTTGCGCAATGACGGCCGCGTCTGGGTTCCCAAGCGCAAAGAGGACTGCGGCAAGAATCCCAGTGACATCCCGGAGGAAGATCGCGACTACTATCTTGAGCGAAAGTATCCGAGCTTCGGCAACCTCGCCCCGCGCGACATTTCTTCCCGCGCTGCCAAAGAAGCCTGTGACGACGGTCGCGGGGTGGGGCCTGGCGGCCTCGGTGTTTATCTCGATTTTGCGGATGCTATCAAGCGCACCAGCGAGCAGACGATTCGCGAGCGCTATGGCAACCTGTTCCAGATGTATGAGCAGATCACCGGCGAAAATGCATACAAAACACCCATGCGCATCTTTCCCGCCGTTCACTACACAATGGGCGGCCTCTGGGTGGACTACAACTTAATGAGCAATGTCCCCGGCCTTCACGTATTGGGCGAGGCCAACTTCTCAGACCACGGGGCGAACCGTCTGGGTGCCAGTGCTCTCATGCAGGGGCTCGCAGATGGTTACTTTGTCATTCCTGCCACTCTCCCCAACTACCTGGCATTTGAAAAGCCCGGTGCCGTGACCACCGAACATCCGGAATTCAAGCGGGTCGAGGAGGAAGTCAGAGCACGAACCAACCAGCTTCTGAGCATCAAGGGCAATCGTTCTGTGTCCAGTTTCCACCGGGAACTTGGACTGCTGATCTGGGACAAATGCGGCATGGAGCGCACGCGAGCAGGACTGGAGGAAGCGCTTCGCCGCATTCCTGAGCTGCGAAAGGAATTCTGGGAAAATGTAAATGTCACTGGCGACGCAGGAAGTCTGAACCAGCAACTTGAGAACGCCGGTCGCGTGGCCGATTTCCTTGAATTTGGAGAACTGCTCTGCACCGACGCCCTCCACCGCGAAGAATCGTGCGGTGGTCACTTCCGTGGTGAATACCAGACCCCCGATGGCGAGGCTCTGCGCAACGATGATGAATTTGCCTACGTCGCAGCCTGGGGCCCAGACATTGGCTCAGGGCCAAAGCTGCACAAAGAGTGGCTTAACTACGAGAACGTCCACTTCGCAACCCGATCATACAAATAGGCTATGGCTAGCACCATGAATCTGACACTCAAAGTTTGGCGGCAAAAGAGCCAGCACACGGCAGGCCATATCGAGACCTACGAAGCGAAAAACATCCCCTCCTCCGCTTCGTTTCTTGAGATGCTCGATATCGTAAACGAAAACCTGATCGAGTCTAACAAAGAGCCTATCGCATTCGATCATGATTGCCGGGAAGGAATCTGTGGAATGTGCTCACTGGTGATCAACGGAGTGCCGCACGGCCCGCAGAAGGCGATCACTACCTGCCAGCTGCACATGCGCGCATTCAAGGACGGCGAAACCATCTGGATCGAGCCGTTCCGCGCCAATGCTTTCCCTGTCGTGAAAGATCTGGTAGTCGATCGCAGCGCGTTCGACAAAATCATCCAGTCCGGCGGCTACATCTCCGTTCGCACCGGTGCCGCACAGGATGCCAATGCTCTCCCCATCGCCAAGCCGGACGCCGACGCAGCATTTGATGCAGCAGCATGTATCGGCTGTGGTGCTTGTGTCGCCGCGTGTAAGAATTCATCAGCAATGCTCTTCGTTTCCGCAAAGGTAGGCCACCTCAACCGCCTGCCTCAGGGCAAGCCGGAAAGCCAGGCTCGTGTGCTGGGAATGGTGAAGGCCATGGACGAAGCCGGATTCGGCAACTGCACGAATCAATACGAATGCTCGGCAGTCTGCCCCAAATCGATTTCGCCAGAGTTTATCACTCGCCTCAATCGTGACTATGCACTTGCATCCGTCAAAGGCGCGGTGAGCTAATCTGCGGCGGTAGTCCGCGTTAACCTTACGACAACTCAACACCCTCGCTGCGGTTATCCAGCAGGGTGCGAAGGTGCAAGTAGTCAGGGGACTTGAGATCTGGATCCACATCCAGCACCTCACTGGCAAGGTCTCGTGAAACCTTCACCAGACGGGCATCCGCGACCAGGTCACCAAGGCGAAGTCCGGCAACCCCGCTCTGGGCGGTTCCCAGCAGTTCACCCGGCCCACGCAACCGAAGATCCGCCTCGGCGATGCGGAATCCATCACGCGTTTCCTCCAGCACTTTCAGCTTCGCGATCGCTTCCGGATTTTTACCATCGCAGACGAGGACGCAGTACGAATCGTGCTCACCGCGACCGATCCGGCCGCGCAATTGATGCAGCTGCGCCAGGCCAAAGCGGTCCGCATGGTAAATGATCATGATATTGGCATTCGGAACGTCCACTCCCACTTCGATGACAGTGGTCGCCACTAACACTTGCACCTCTCGTGAGCGAAAACGGGCCATGACAGCGTCCTTTTCGTCGCCACTCATGCGTCCATGAAGGATGCCACACTTCAGCGGAGCGAGACGCTCGGACCATTCTTCAAACTCTTTGGTAACGGCGCGAACATCCGCCAGCTTCTCGGATTCTTCGACCAGAGGATAGACCAGATAAGCCTGCCTGCCCTCGGCGAGGTGCTGCCTCAAGAATGCCGTTACCTTTTTGGGATCCGGTTCCTCGCGCACTGCGGTCACAATCTTTCCTCTTCCAGCTGGAAGCTCGTCGAGCACGGAAACCTCCAGATCTCCATAGACCGTCATGGTAAGCGTTCGCGGAATTGGCGTGGCAGTCATCACCAGAACATCGGGAGTGATTCCTTTGTTGATAAGCCTGCTGCGCTGCGAGACGCCAAACTTGTGTTGCTCATCGATCACGGCCAGGCCAAGATTGCTCAACTGGGCATCATCATACAACAGCGCGTGCGTACCAATGATGATCTGCGGATCGGCATCGATGCCAGAGCCGTCAAACAAGGGCATGCTCCCGTCTTCCTTGCGCGATCCAGTATGCAACCGCAATCGGATCCCAAGAGGCTTAAGATGCTTCTGGAAAACGAGATAGTGCTGTTCCGCAAGGATCTGCGTGGGAGCCATGATCGCGGCCTGAAATCCCGCCTCAACGACAAGAAGGGCTGCAGCCATGGCAACGAACGTTTTCCCTGAGCCGACATCGCCCTGCAACAGCCGATTCATTGGCCTGATCGAATTCAGCCCCTCCCGCACATCCTCGATCGCTCGCAATTGTGCGTTTGTAAGAGAAAATGGCAGCGATGCCTGAAATTTTGCCAGAAGCTCTCCCTTGCCACAATGGCTCGTCCCATTCTGAGCTGCGTATGCATGCTTTCGTCGGAGCATGTTCAGCTGCAAGCCAAAGAACTCTTCGAGTGCGAGATAGTCCCGGCCCAGCTGACGATCTTCCATCGATTCAGGAAAATGGATCGCCTGCATGGCTTTGTAGCGCGACATCCCGGCAAACGGACTCCCTTCCGCCGGCTTACGCAGGAAATCTGGGACGACACCTGGATCGAGCTGATCGAGCAAGCGATAGATAGCAGCCCTGATCGCTTTTTGATGCAACCCGTCCTTCAATCGATAGACCGGAACGATCCGCCGCAGGTGAATATCCGCCTCCGCAGAGTCGCCATCTTCCACAATTTCGTAGTCAGGATGGTCAATCACCAGCCGCCGACCACTCCACTTTGGCTTGCCGTAGAGCACGACTTCCTGGTCCACCGCGAATACTTTACTCATGTACGGCATATTGAACCAGCGGCAGCCTATCGGCTGATCCAGCGCGCCCTCATCGATCGGCAGGATGGTCGCCTCAAAATACCTGCGCCGCGGCCCGACATGCTTCATCTCGCAATCGACTACCTTTGCCAGCAGACAAACCGCGTCGTCACATGGCGCGGTGGGAAAACCAGAAAACTGCCGCCTGTCCTCATACCTCCGGGGATACCACAAGAGCAGGCTTTCGACGTCGGTGAACCCTGCAGTCTCCAAGAAGCCGCGGGCACGGTCGTCTATGAAGCCCAGCGTGCTAAGGGGGCTATGCAGTTCTGAAATCAATGGATCAGGACAGTAAACCTGGGTGCAGGTAAAATTCAACATGGACGCATGGCAAATTCCCCGGAATCCCCTTTCGAATTCAAGAATCGTGGAAACTGAGGCGTTTTTACACCTTCCAAGAATTCCTTGCCTGCCCGGAATAAGCATCTAGCCTGATTTCTCTTTCGTAAACTCCCTATATTATGAGTCAGTTAGCTACAGAGATCATCCTCAATCCATCAGAGCGTGAATTCCCGCCGTTCAGTCTTACCGGGCTGCTTGGCACCGTCTTTGAACCCACCGAAGGATGCCGCGTGTGCATTCTAATCGATCTGGAAAAGCCTGAGACTGAGTCCAAGGGAATGGCGTTCCTCGAGAACGATTCATATACGGTGCAGCGCAAAGCCTACGAGGAATTTTACCTCGGCCTCAAAAAGGGCGCAATGGATCAGCTCGGAATGACTGGTGGAGAAATGTTCGCGATTCCGATGACCTATGGATCGAATCTCGACCTCGCTGACGAATGTTATGACATGGAGGGCAGGCAACTTTCACTCGATGGCGACATTTATCCTAACTATGATCTAGTCCTCTGCATCACTACCTATAGCGCCACAGCGCCACTCACAGCGAAGTGCAAGGTTTTCGGATTCCGCGGAGCTACCTTGCATGGGCTCAACGACGTCATCCTCAACACTGGATTGGCTGTCGACTACAACGAAGTGAGTAGCGATGCAGAGAAACTGCGTCTTGCGCTGACGAATGCGGATGAGATCGAGATCGACTTCACGCTTGAAGACGGTCGAGTGCTCACTGCCAGCCTGGGACTCGACGGCCAGGATGCGCAGAAATCACACGGACTCTGCAAAGGAACGGCACCGGACATTGCGAACCTTCCCGCAGGCGAAGTTTACTTTGTCCCGGTCGATGCCAATGGGCAATTTCCGATGAAATACGAGGACGGCACACTGGGAATCCTTGAGGTCAAAGATCGCAGCATCATTTCTTCCACATTGATTCAGGGAAACCAAGCGACAATCGATGCCCATAATCAACGACTCGCCGATGACCCAATGACGGGCACGCTTGGGGAACTTGGGTTCGGCACTCAAGTGCTACCCGTTTCCGGCGCAGACATTCAAGACGAGAAAGTTCTCGGAACCTGCCATCTCGCCACTGGTCGCGATGATCATCTCGGCGGTGACATCGTGCCGGACATGTTCAAAAAGCACGAGAACTCGACGCATGACGACATTCTCTTCGCCCCGCACAAGACTCCAAATTTTGATATCAGCCAAGTGCGCATGAAGCGCGGCGACCAGCGGGAAATCCTGATCGAGCACTTCCGCCCCAGCGAGTATTTGCTAGAGGCCCTGCGAAGCTGAGGCCATGAGATTTGTGAAAGGCGGATCATTCCCTTGGAAGGGTGTCTTTGGATCTAGCATCACTCTCGTTGCCGTCTTTCTTGGGGCGGTGAACTGGTTCTACCTGAAAGATGAACCTGTCCCGCCGACTCCTTACTGGGCGGTACCCGTCGTTCGCGATCCCGAAGCCATAGCTGCCTTAAGGGGCTATTTCGCTCTGGAACCTCCGCTGGGGGAGCTGGGAGAAGAGGAGCGCGATCGTATTGCCGCTGGCTGCCTTGCAGGCACGAGCAGCGCTATTTCCACTGACGATGATGCTAAGCTTAAAGGGGAAGTCACGGCACTCGCCTTCAAGTATGGCGACGCCCTCGAAGCTTTGCAGCAGCATCTCGAATCGAGCAGCAGATTCACCTATCCTGCCGCAGAAAAATACGATTTGTCAGATCAGGCCGGGCTGCTAGACAGCGATTTCACTCTGAAGTTTCTCATTCAAATGAGAATTCAGATGCGCCATGAATGCTGGAGCGGAAACCTGAATGTCGGCATTGATTCAGCAATCGACGGAGTCAATCTTGCCCACCTGCTCTTGCATGCTGACGGCGTAGTGGTTCACCACTTGATCGGAATCACGGTTTACAACATCGCGCTGCAGACACTCTATTCCGCAAGCTGGCTTGCAAAAGACGATCCAGAACTCCTACGCCAGATCATTTCCCGGACGGTTCCGCTTCGCTTGGATTCCACTCCCTTTCGTCAGGCTATTGTGGGAGATTACTGGTGGAGTCAATCAGTTACCAGTGAGATCACTTTCGAACTGCTCCGAGCCGCGTATCCCGAGGAGGATGACAGGCTTTTCTGGATCGCTCCCCAGCTTTTCTCAAAGGACAACCAGACACATAGACTCTACCAGGATCTCTACACGTGGTTCATCGAAAATTCGGATCATCCCTACTACCTTCGAACGAATCCCGCCCCATGGGATCAACTTTGGGAAGTTACCGAAAAGGCGCTTGTAAGGGATCTCCACCCAAACTCCATCGGGTACATGCAAACAGCAAGAACGGCGGGAGTTTTTGAGGTAATTCTCGACCGAACTCTACGCACTGAGTTTTTCCTTGAGTGCATTCAGACAGCCTGTGCAGTGCGCATTTTCGAACTCGAACATGGAGGCTACCCCAAAGACCTAGCTGAACTCATTCCTGACTACATCGACCAGCTTCCCGTAGATCCGCAGGATGGAGAACTCGTGCGGTTCCGGGACGGTGTCCTTTTCGGCATTGGCGAAGATGACATTGCTCAGGGAGCAACATGGGGGTCGCCGTTCGAATCGGCCGACGACCCCGCTCTTGCAGTGCCTGGCAGGAAATCAGAGTGACCAATCGCTCACTTCACCGTCAGCACTCCGTGCATCAGGATACCATGGCCGGGATAGGTACAAATGTAAGGATAATCGCCGGGCTCTGCCGGTAATGTCAGCCACAATGTAAACGCCTTGTCCGGCAGCACGATAGGTGTTGAGGCAATGATGGCATCGGAATCCGGAACAAAGTTGCGCTGAATAGCATCCGGTCCGATGGCGAGTGCCGCCTGTACAACTGCATCCTTTTGTCCGGGCTTTACTAGTACCAGATTGTGCATCAACCGGGTGGGGTCCGTGTTCTTCAGCACAATGCCGATCTTTTCGCCTGCCTTTGCTTCCAGTGCCTCGACATCAAATTTCATCCCGGCCAGGCAATTGACTTCAAGCTTGCGTGCGTCTGCAAAACCATCAGGAATCAGCTTCGCTTCCTCTTTGCTGAAGGCATCCAATTCCGCCCGCTCATTCTCGGGCACCTTCGCCAGGGCCTCTTTGCGTATATTCTCAATGAATCCCCCGAAACTATTGCCGCCTTTGAAGCTACGGGCCTTTTGAAACCACGAAAAGTAGCCTTTGCGGAGCTCTGGCGTCCAACCATTGACCGCCTCGCGCAAAGCGAAAGCGTAGTAGAATTGCTGCTTCTGTGGATTTGAATCGATGGTGTCAGAAAATGCGCGACCGTAGCCGGCACTGCGCTCCAGCAACCCCGGATCCGCTTCCTTCACAGCAATTTCACTGTCCTGGGCCAGCAGCGGCACCGTCTTGGCGGGAACGGATGGAGCCCCCAGTGCTACCAGCAGATTGATCAATTCCCGATTCATCCGGTCGTCAGCATTCGGGTAAGAGGCATCCACCTTCTCCACTGCGGCAGCGATCAAGGCATCATCTGGCTTGCCCATGCGGATGACGACAAGTTGGTAGGCTCGGAGCATTTCAAGGCGGCGCTGCTCATCGACGTCCGCAAATGAGATGGCATTTAACTTTTCAAAAAGCTTTTCGCGAAGTGAACGATGCCCCTGCCTGGCGAGGCCGATGGCGAGGGTAATGACTTTTTCAGGATCCGATTCCGAAAGGGCACGCTCCTGCCATTCGCTGACCGGTTGATGTTCCAGAGCGATCCTCGCAGCAAACCGAATGAAACGGTCATCGTGCCCCAGGCTCGGCCACGCGGCATCCACTGCTTGCGGGCTGGGACGGTGGAACAATTCCAGGCCGTGGCGCAAGGCCCGCAACTCGCGACCATCCGCATTTGTCAGATCGACCGGTGCTGTTGGTTCGTCGCCAATGTATGTCACACGATAGAGACCAGATGGTGTTCGCCGACCGCCCACGGTAAAATACATCGCTCCGTCAGGCAGAATCTCAGCATCGGTGAGATTCAGTGGCACCCCAGTCACAAATTCCTCTTTTTCAGCAGTATAGCTTGATCCGTCAGGAGTCAGGTGTATCGCGTACATGGTGCCGTAGGTCCAATCCAGAACGAACAGCGCCTTTTGATATTTACCGGGAAATTTCGCCCCGGAGCCGATGACCACACCAGTGGGACAGCCAGGCCCGATGTCCAGCACAGGTGGCAAAGTATCACCGTACCATGCCGGCATCTTACCGCTGCCATTGCGCCAGCCGAACTCACTGCCGCTGGTAGCATGGCAGACGCGTGTGGGCCGATACCAGGGGGTGCCAGAATCCCATTCCATATCAGAATCGTACGTGAAAAGTTCGCCATCGCCGTTAAAGGCAGCGTCGTACTCGTTACGGTATCCCGCAGACACGAGGTTCCACGTTTTCCCATCAGCATCCGTCTTACAGATCCAGCCTCCCGGAGCCATCACTCCCGATGCGTGACCATTGGCATCCGGCATACGGGTCAAAATTTGATCTTCCTGCCAGCCTGGAGCGACTGTGGTAACCTCTGGGTCCGGCAGTTTCGTGTGGTTGCCTCCCAGAACGTAAAGCGATTCACCGTCCGGCGCTAACACTACCGCATGAGGTCCGTGCTCCCCTCCTCCGCCGATCTTGCGCAGCAATTTCTCTTCGTCGAACTTGCCGTCACCATTGGTGTCGCGCAGGCGGTAGAGGCCGGCATCCTTTTCATTTGCCACCACATAGAGTGAATCCATGGCGTAGAGCAATCCGTGAGCGTTGCCCACCTTGGTCTCCAGCTTCTCGACTGCCAGCCCACCCTTTGATTTCAATGAAGGCGGCGTAACGCGATAAAGGCTACCGTACTGGTCGCAGACGATGAGCTGCCCCTTGGGATCCTGAGTCATGCTCACCCAGGATCCGTCATCCTGGGGCACCTCGTACAACAGCTCTGCGGCAAAGCCCGGAGAAAGCTTCAAACTCTCCGGCTGCGCAAGTCGGCTTGTGGGTTTGCCAGGCTTCGCCGCTGCGGCAAAAACTTCGCCCCATGGGCCACTTCCGTATTTCGCGATTACCGTCGCCCCTGACCAGCCCGAATCGTCAAATTCCGGCTTTTGCCAGCCATCCACCCGTTTTTCTGAAATTTTCCAGTCATCCCCGGAATCCAAAACGACCTTCCCGTCAATTTTGAGTTCAGCGACCAATCCAGCGGCCCCACCTTGGTTCCTGGCATGAATCGCTATAACATTTTTGCCAGCTGTGAGCCATTTAGCGACATTCATCTTACCCGGCATCCCCCATTCCGTAGCCTCAAATGCTTCGTGACCATTCACCCAGACTTTGGCCCAGTTGTCACAAGACACGGTCAACAGAGCGGCCTTTTCCAGTGCGGATTTATCGATCTCAAAATGCCCCCGGGTGGCGAATCGGTCGTTATCTCCCGGGACTTTTGAACTCCAGATCCATGCCGGCGGCGATTCCTCCGCACCTGCCATTGTCGCCGGAAACAGCGGCGTGATGACGAGCGCAAGTCCTAGATAGCTGGCACAAAATCGAAACGGGTGTTTAATCATGCCCGCGACCGTAGCAAACCAACGGCAAATGGGAATCTTGTAGTTGAGCGCAGACCAAAACTCGACACTACGACCCAGCATTGCCGATCGCTCCAAACTCAGGCACGGTGTCACTCAAGATAGAAATGATTGCCCTCTTTTCGTCCGCAGAAAAGTGCGTGTATCCTTCCACCTGCTCATCAGGATTGAGCACCTGTCTCATCCTCTGAAAAATCGACTCCTTAAGAGGAGCAGGCAACCCGGCGAAGGCGGCACTGTAAATCATGTAGCTGCAACGGTACTCAAAGATGTGCCCCTTCAGGCGCAGGTCTCTAAGCGATCGGCCATCACGAGCAGGCTTCCGCGCCGCCAGGAAGGCATCCCGAAACGTCGAACCCTCCGCGACCTTGTCCGCTCCCAGCGATACCTCATCTGCAAACAAAAGGTATCGAACCACCAGTTCAGTTGCAGTCTCCAGTTCCGTATCATAGTCGGACCGGGGTTCCTTACCCTCCTCCGCTTCCGCCCTGTCGTAGATCGCCTGCCGCACTCGGTAGTGGGCTTCCGTAAGCCGCCAGTGCATGCTGATCTGATGATCCAGCAACAAGATCGCAAGAATGTCGCTGCCTTTGGTCGGATACTTGTCTTCAGAAAAAAACGCCCCCAGACTTTCAAGATTCACACGCTTTTCGCGATCGATCGTCGGTTTTCCGTCGACTTGCTCAAGCTGGGCATTTCCCATGTGACGGAGTGCCCCTTGATTGCCTGTTACGTACCAACCTCCCCACCTGTCGCGGAAGTCGACATCGTGCCCAGCGAGTTCAAAGCTCATTACCGTTTTCATAGGCCTGCCGGTTTCATTTGCGAACACTGACATACCCATCGGCCCCGGAATAAAATTGGTCGCGCTCCCCGCATGGCAACCGATGCACCTGCGTTCGCGGTAAAACAGGGGCAACTCCTTGCCGTCATCAAAGTCCCGCTCGTAATAGTATATCGAGCCGACATTGGGATCAAAGCTGGATACTTCCACGCGCCCACCAGGCATCCAGCCAAGGTAAACCTCATCATTGAAGTAGATCGCCCTAGGATTCTCAGGCGTCACAGGTCTCCGCTGCAGGCTGGTTTTTGAGAACACCATTACCTGCGATGAAACCGGGATCTTCAGATCGCGAAGCAGCCGCTCAACCAGGCCGCGACCGCTCTGCTCTTCTTCTGGAATGATCACTTTCCCGTCCATCACGTCCGCCAGCCACAGCGACAGAGGATCCGCCACCTCCGCTTCCCAATATCGATGAGGAGCTTCCACGTAATCATTGAAGAACTGCGCACGAGCCAGTCCCGGCAGAAAAAATCCACCAAGTACGAGAGCAAGGCAGGAAGAAATTGAACTCACGTAATTCTTCATCATTACCCGTGATCTATAGTTGCTGCATTGATCGCTGCCTGGACAGAGCGACGTCGGCCGCCGCTGCCGAAGCGCTTTCGTCCGCTGGATTGATATTAGAGCTAATTTCAAAATTTCTACTTCACAGCCGCAGCCGCTTGGTGCTCCGCACCTGTCACGAGAAGTCCTTCAAATGGTAAATCAAAAACTCATTTTTGCCAGGTCTGTCTTGCGGTCGCTTCGAGTGATTGGGGATTCGTTATTGATGTGAAACGGGAATCTCTTTTCCATATGCAATCATGGAGGATTACTCAATGCAATGTTTGTTGGGTGAGGTCAACGTATCAGAGTAGCTTTCACATCCTTCACGAACGGAACGGGCAAGGCGATTGATGAGGGCGTCAATGACATGGCATCCGCTGCTGGCGGCGCACTTCCGATTCTGGTTTAGGTTTTGTAACACCCTCCCGCTTCGATTCCAGAGCGGTAGCCGGTTGGTCAGTACCTTTTTTGTTCGCCCAGTTCAGTTCTTGTCTTTGGAGATCAGATATTCGGACACCGCTTGGTAGGCGGGAAGCGAAGTCGGGTCGATGTAACCGTTTTTGGCCTGAGGGTGGGAGGAGAACCGAACGATGACCATTTCGGCCGTGGGGTCGATGTAGATCGTCTGCCCGTGGACTCCGCGGGCGGCATATGCACCGTGATCATTGTGGAAAACCCACCACATGCTGCGGTAGCTTCCGCCGGGCAGCGTCTTGTATTCCGCCTTAGCGAAGGCCGCCTTGTCTCCACCGGAGCGAATGTTGTCGACCACCTTCGCGGGGAAGACCCGCTTCCCGTCCAGTTCACCACCTTTGAGCATAAGCTGCCCGATGCGCCCCAGATCCCGCAGGCCGGCACTCAGTCCGCCTCCGGCAAAGGGAGTTCCCTTGGCATCAATGGTCATGTATCCATCTTGCTCGGCACCAATTCTTGTCCAGATGCGTACAGACAGAAGATGGGCAATATCTTTTCCGGTGCTGCGGGCGACAATCCATCCGAGGGCATCGCTGTTGACCGTCTTGTATTCGAAAGCCTCTCCATGGGCACTCTTCTGCTTGACCGTTTGCAGGTATTCGCAATACCCGTTCGGCCCCTCATAATTCGCAGGCTTGGGCAGCGGGCTGGCCGCCTTCGAGTAGACCCAGATATCGGCATTCGGATCGGAGTAATCCTCGCTGTAGTCGAGGGCTGTCGTCATGTCCATGACCTGCCGCACGGTGGCGCTCCCGAATGCACTCGCATTGAGCTCGGGCACAATCGTATTGACCCTGGCAGTCTCATCGAGCGTTCCCTCCGTGACGAGAATCTCCGCCAGCAGCCCGGTCATGGATTTCGTCATAGACATGGCGGCGTGCTTCCCTGCCTCATCGAGAGCTCCGAAATATTTCTCATGCACGATCCGGCCTTTGTGAAGAACGAGGATTCCATCCGTGTAATTGGCCGACAGCGACTCATTCCAGGTCATTGGCATCTCCCCCCCGATCGGCGTGAATGTCACCTTATCGATGCCTTCGTCCAGGGCGTAGGTCATCGGAATGGGCGCCCCGATCCCCCGGCTGACCTCCTTGGTGGACATCAGTTCTCTGATGTGGCAAACGGTCCACCGCATCTTCGGAAAACTGAAAAAGTCGGAATCCGGCTGCATGATGAGCTTGTCCGGGGGCGGAGGGAAGCCCTGCATCCAGCCGAGCGCGACGGGATCTGACTGCGCAGCATCGGGAACGACGGATCTCTCCACCTGAGCTGAGGAATGGAGGACGAAGGCGGCCAAGCCTCCCATCACGAAGGTGATTCTAGTAGTGGATGACGACTTTAAGAAATACTCCTGTCCAGTTGGGTGCGCCCCCCCCTGCAGCGCTATTGGTGCCATCGCCGGGAAAGGAAATGCTGACTCCTCCTGTCAGGTAGGTGTTTGGGGTGATAAAACGGGTATACTCCAGAAAGACGTCATCCGACAAGTGGACATCGGTCACGCCTGTAACGATCGTTGAAAGCCCGTCAGAGAAGTCCTCCCGGGTTGCCCGCCAAGGCTCTACTTTTCCACCGCGAACGTCTAGCTTATCCACGGCGGGGAGCGATGCCCGAATTCAAATAGGAAGGCTACCTGCCGTTGGATGGAGAGTATTGTTAGCCGGTTAGAATTCATGTTCGCTCACGATGAACGCCGACGATCTCGAATGATCGATGAAGTTGTTCTCGTCTTCCAGGAGCGCGACGCCTAATTGCTGCCCTTCTTGTGAGCCCATCGCCTCCATTAAGTCTTGTTCCGATTCGAACCAGACCTCCGCGACCCCGTCGTATTCCGGCTGCATCCCCCTCGATTCCCTGAATCCCTGGTTCAAAGGAGTTTCAAGAGTGTGAGATTGCACATATTTCTTTGCTCGCATCGTAGTGGCGTTCTTCTGGAAGAAGGGGCCGTGCTGATTCTCCCAGTAGTCCAGAAATTGTTCGCGCGTCAGGTCAGGCTTGCGACGTAAGCACATTATCAGCTTAATCATTGCTCTCTTGTCGTTTTGTTAAAATTTTCCGTTTTCATTTTTCCACAACTCACGTGGCGGCACTTCTTCAGTGGTATCCCAGTGCTCCACAATCCTGCCACTGGCAAGGCGGAAGAGATCGTAGAATGACGCGTGGTTGCCATCACGCGAACCTTCGCAAACGCTAAGCACAAAGTTCCCCTCGGCGAGGACCCGATGAATGGTCTGGTAACTGCGATCCGTGGCACTGCCGGCCAGTTCTTTTCGGAGAGCGGGTAGACCATCGGCCATATGCGGATTGTGCTCGGTATATTCCACGGGATCTACATATTGCTCCAACTTGCCAAAGCGACGGTTGATGAGGATGTCATCCACAAACAATCGCACAAACTCCCGATTCAATTCGGTTCGATCCAGATCGGTGATATCCGTGGGGCCGTCGATCATGAGATGCCCGGAAGGATTGGGACTGGGGGCCTTGCTCTGAAGATTGTCCCAGTGTTCTACCGCCTTCCCGTCCTCAAACCGAAAGACTTCAAAGCCGACTTCTACCACGTTGAAATCGTAGTCGGTGTGAGCGAAGACGAAGTCTCCATCCTCGAAGATTCGAACGATTTCGACTTTGGGAGAGGTTTTGGCTAATCTCTTGAAAAGTTCAGCCAGGCCGATGTTCCCTTCGCGAGTGAGGGGATTGTGTTGAATATACTTTGACTCGTTGACAAACGTTACTGCGGCCGGATCTCCAGTCTCGATCCCTTTTAGTAGGGTTTTAATTCGTTCTCTATTGTTCGGCATGACAGTCTGTTGGCCACTTGGTTTCCTCGGCTAACGATGGGTGCTGGCACGGCGCGTTAGCGACGTTGTCCAGAAACGTCTTGTAGGTTTCTTCTTTTTTCAGTTTAGTAAAGCCTAGGTTGATAAAGGCACTTTTAGCTTCTTCGATCGTCTTTGCAAACGCCAGATCTTTCATCTCGGATGACTCCAGCCTCGCATCTCTGCTCGATCCTCCTCGCTGATTCCTTCAATCTCAATTTCTAAAGCCTTCGCTTGCTTTAGATGATGATTAATGGACGCGAATGCCCCGCAAAAATGATAACTAGATTCAAACCAGGAACCGTCTCGAAACCGAACCAAAGAATGGGGGTATACACCACCAGAGTGAGTGACTCTGTAGCGAATCGCAGAAAATGAACTCGTGGCAACTCGTGGCGGGCCAGATGTTGAGCGCACCGCCCTTATTGTTGGGTGCTTGTTGGTTCACTTGCTGTTCTGCCATGTCAGATTCTTAGTCTCTTCTCGATTCGCGCTCAATTGATTTTCGGCCAGATGACCCGGTTGCAGAATTCGAATGTGTTTTCTACGGGATCAAAATGATTGTCCAACCAGCAAAATCTCCGGCCTCCAGAAACCTGAATCTCAATAAATCCCTGTGTGCCATCATGAATTCCTGTGGAATACAATCGCTCAATCTCGGCGATTCTGTCGCGATTAAGTGCCTGAAATAGAGCGGTCATCTCCTCGTCAGTGAGCTGATCGAAACCTTTCTATTGGTGTCTTCCATGAGAAGGCAGT
>JAGROY010000365.1 GCA_020439995.1 Verrucomicrobiia bacterium | reverse complement strand
GGATCGCTACTTGCGTAAACCCTGTGCTGCAACTGAAGTTCTCAGCGATGCGGACGGAAATGCGCACGGGCAGGCAGCGATCGAGGATGTTCTCTTTGATCTTAGGTTCTTGCCGCACTAGGGGCAAGGAAGCATGCTGGCTCAAAAACCAATCATGAACACTGATAACAGGCAATTCATTCATCACTTAGTAACGGTCGGTACTGTAGTTGCGGCGACGACAATGATATGTCCCCGGTCGATTTCTGAAGAGGGTATCGATGCTTTTCCCGCCGAGCTTGTGAAATTTAGTCCCGCAAGTTCCAATCCCGTGTTTGAAGGCAGTGGGAAGGGGCACTGGGATGAGCACATTCGCGAGCGGGGCTGGATTCTCCGAGACGGAGACTCCTGGAAGATGTGGTACACCGGCTTTGAAGGCGGCGGGGGAAATGATGGCCCCAATTTGAAACTCGGCTACGCGACCTCGACCGATGGCCTGCAATGGACTCGCCACCCGGACAATCCGATCTACGACGAGATGTGGGTGGAGGACATGATGGTCATCAAACACAAAGACGTGTTTTACATGTTTGCCGAGGGAAAGGGCGATATCGCACAACTTTTGACATCTACTGACGGACTACACTGGACGAATCTGGGGCCAATGGACATCAGGTTGACGAATGGTGAGCCAATTTCGGATGGGCCACGCGGGACGCCTGCCGCGTGGATCGAAGGCGGCACCTGGTATCTGTTCTACGAGAGGCGTGACCTGGGGATCTGGTTGGCTACGTCAAACGATACCAAAGTCTGGACAAATGTCAGTGATGATCCTGTCATCAAGCTCGGTCCTGAAAAATACGATGATCGGCAGGTCGCGTGCAATCAGATCGTGAAATACCAAGGGCGCTACTACGCAAACTACCATGGCAGTGGGCACGAGAACCCGCACCTGTGGAGCACGAATGTGGCGACATCGGAAGATCTAATCCACTGGACGAAATACTCGGGCAATCCACTGTTTCCGACCAAAGACAATAAGTCGAGCGGCATCCTCGTTCATGACGGCACGCAATACCGGTTCTACACCATGCACGATCGAGTCATTGTGCACTTCCCGGCAGTCGAAACTTCGCCGTGACGCGCGCGGTATTCATGACTTTAGTCGCCAATATACGTTGATAGCAGTTCTGCTTTCAATTAGTTTTCGATAAGAACGATTTCATCCTTTTGCACCCACGGAATGATCGAGTCCGTAAACCAGTCCTTCAGCGACTTGGAATCCTGGCCATTGAAAACCCCATCGCTTACTTCCTGCCGCAAGGACTCTGCATAACCATCGATAAGTTCACGGATTTCCTCCATGTTCACATACGGGGTCTGGAATGTCCGTTTCAGGTGGACGGGTTGAACTGGAACCAGCGGCCCGGAGTTTTGAGCGGAGTGTTCCGCCACAGGAACGGCCTCGAAGTCGAGTGTCAGCTTGAATTTTGCGCCTTTTTCAGCTTCTTTCTTCGCCCGGAAAATCAGTTCGCTGAATCCACTTAGAGCGTGCCCTGGTGCTGCCGGTGTGAGCACGATGGTATCTTCATAGTATTCGGCTTGCTGTTCTACCTCAGACTGCAGAAGTTGCAGGCAGTGGCTCTTTAGATTTGCCAGAAGCGGGGCAATTTCACTAAAGTTGGATTTAGCCTCCTCGTCTACGGGCAAGATGGCGCTCAGGTAGTCGTTTCCCCAGGCAAGGATGGCGTCAGGCTGGGCTATATTCATCTCTTCATCTAGAATACTGCCGACAAAGTCAATCTGCTGTTCAAGCATCACAGCGGCTTTCCATCGAAGTAGTGCGTTTTCGGTTACGATAAAGTGTGTGTGGATCTTCGGAAGGAGTTCAAGGTAGGAACTGAATGCTTCCTCACGCGCCCTTTGGCCGGTTTCGCCGGATGCATATTTGATGAGCCCCGCGATCATCTCTCGGATCAGGCGCAAATCGTCGGCAACTTCTTTAAATCGCGAACTTTCACCCGATTGGGCGGCAATGAAGGATTCCAATCCTTTACAAATCTTGAACATCGGATCAGAGTCCTGGAGAGTTCGTGTAAGGGTGGTGAAATCAATAGATTCAGGACTAACCAAATTACCGAGAATCGCCTCGCGTAGGAACCTAACTCCACTTTCCAGTGCCCCGAGGTTCACTTGTATCTCATCCGCATTGTCCCAGGATAATCCATCAAAAAAGGCCTCTATATCAATGCTGGGGGAGTTAATTTGGGACGATGGTTTCATAATTAGGTAGAACTGAACAGATGGGTTTTCTGGGAGGGTATGAATTTGAGGGCACCCCGTCAATCAAAAGTAGACGAGATCGTTGTGGGTTCGATGGTGGGGGCACGTGATTTTCGCAAATGGCGCATACTATCGGTTCAAAATTGGCTCGGCGCACTCATTTGCCGATTGCGTCACCCAGTGATCTGAGGTTCTATCTGGCCATGCCATTACAACACCACCCCCTCGTTAAGGAATTTCCACAGCACCGCGAAGCTATTCATCAGCTCAAGCAGGAGAATCTGCATTTCAGTAAATTGATGGCGAAGCATGAGGACGTGGACAAGGCGATCTTCCGCATGGAAGAGGGAATCGAAACTCCAGAGGACTCGGTAATAACCCAGCTCAAAAAGGAGCGTCTTGAGTTGGCGGACGAACTTCTCTCGATGCTGTCCAAAGCGGAGAGCTGACCTGCTCTGAGGAACTTGGGCAGGCGATCAGTGCAATATGTCAATTTTCCCAAACAAGGATCTCAGTGACTCCGCTACGGGCTTTGCCCTTGTGAGTGAAAACCACTCTCAGTTTAGGAGTGGTGATTTGCGGAAAAGAGACGGTGTTGATAGTGCTGCCAACCGGTGTTTCCGGTGACGGAAGCTGGTTTGGCACGTCGCTCCATTTTTCGCCGTCCCAGGACTGGATTGAGAAGGTTGCAGGGGGCTGAACTCCGCCGTGGTCGTCATAGAGACAGAGTTCCACCCGTGCCGTTGTCACTGACTTGCCAAAGTCAATTTCGAGCCAATCAGTGGAATTAGGCGATCCGTAGGATGTCCAACGATTCACAGGATTTGGCTGGTAGTTGGTCTTGCCATCATTTGCTAGACGGGGGATGCCCCCGTAAATATCGTGGAATGAGGCACTCGCTTTGGGATAGCCCTCACTGCGGTAATTCAGCGCGAGGTTACCCGCAGGTGGCGGTGCCGGGACGAAATCTCCTTCGAGTTCACCCCATGCTTCCCATTCTGTGAGACCGGTTCGATTGCCATCCGCATGGGCAAAGGTGACGCGCAGCTTTTGCACTGGCTGCGCAGGGAAGCGGATGACATTGGCCGTTCGTCCTGTCGGCTGATCAAGGGCGCGCGATTGTCCTGGAATGGAGTCCCAGGCAGAGCCGTTCCATGCCTCCAGGGTGAATGATTCTGGTGCGGTGATACGCTCGCCATCATCCAGAAAGTAAAGCTTCACCGTGTCAATCGTTCGGAGTGTGCCAAAGTCCGCTTCGATCGTGTCAGAACTGTTCGGGGAGTCTTCAGTGGTCCAGCGATTCGGCGGGTCGATGTGATACCAGTAGTTTCCATCGTTGACCTTGGCGAGCGGCGTTCGTTGATTGGAGAAGGTTGCCGTCAGGCGAGGGAAGTAGTCGCCATCGTTGTTGACCAGATAGTTTACGCTGCGTTTGCGTTGGAGTGAAGGTAACGGGAGATCCGGGAGCTTTGCAGTGATTGATTCGAGCTCGGGTGATGTGGACAACGTTTTACCGTCGACCAGCAACTGAAGCCCCTGGCCTTTGCCGTAGCGGGTGCCGTCCTTGTCCCAGAAGATGCTCAAGTTGTGCCCGTGATAGGGGATGCCATCCAGCGCAAACCACGGCCAGTCGGCGGGGGCAAGAGGATCAATCTCGACACTGTCGTCTGCTCGTGGCTTGAGGCCCGCGAGTCCTGTGATGATCAGGTCATTGAATCCAGAGTGAAAGTAATGCTCGCTGTGGTTGTAGGCGTCATGGCCTTCAAAGGAGCCAGTGTCCGGGTGCAGTGCTTCGGCAAGATACGGTATGTCGTTTTTGCGGTGAGAGAGGGAGTAGATGCTCAGGAGCTCGAGGTAGTCGGCACGAGTGACGATCTGTTGCTCGTAGTTTTGCAGCAGATTGGCCATTGCTTTGAGGGTCTGTGTAGTGGCGTAGGGCCACGACTGCCCGCTCCACCAGCAGCAGGATTTTTGCAGCAGGAACATCGGATCGTGACGCTCGACCGTGGTGGGGCCGCGGTCGGCGTAGAAGTAGTCGGGGTCCATGAGAAATTTCCACGCTGCCTCGTAGCCGGGATCAGGTAGATTAAACTGCCACGGGACGTAGCCAATTTCCTCGCGTCCGTGCGGGCTCCCGGCGAAGGGGCCGGTTTCATAAATAAGGCCGCCAGCTTTTACTGGCTTGCCGGGGAAGTCCTTTTCATTGTGTTCGTCGTTCTTGAAGCGAATGAGAAAAAACTCCCGCTGCGGGTCCCAGAGGCTGGCCTGCAAGCGTTCCTTTAGTGCGCCGGCCTTAGCCTCATATTGAGTGGCAATGTTGGGCTCGTTCGCAAGACCGGCGATGCGCGCGATGGCTCTGGCGTCTGCCCACATGTATGTGTTGAACGACGGTCGAAAGCTTTGCGCTCCGCGGAGAATGTCCGAAGTCTGCCGGCTGGCAATGTTGAACTCCATGCCGTCGTCATGACCGATCTGCCAGAAGAGCCCTTCCTCCGGGACAAATTGCCGCTTTTCCCATGCCTCAAAGTTGCCGACGAGATCGGGCAGCAGGTCAGTGATGAAGGCATCGTCGCGATGCACCTCGTGTACCGCCCAGATCGAGTCGGCAAGCCACGTGCTGTAGTTGCGGGGCTGGGCACCGGGCGTGCGCAACCAGTAGCGGGCATAGTCACGCGCGATGTTTGGATCGCGTAGCCAGCGCGCCTCGTAGAGCTGATGTCCGGCGGGGCAACTGATCGCACCGTACGCACCCGACCAGAACGGCCGGTCAATAAACTCGGTGAACGAATATCCACTCGTCGGCGAGCCGTAGGTAAGGTGTTTGGTGAGGAGTTCCCAGCGATAGTACCAAGTCGTGGTGATTTCCGGATCAGGGCATTCGAAGAATGGGATGTTCGCCTTGAACCAATCCCAGTCCTGGTTGTCCCAAAATGTCTGAGAATCAAGCAACTCCTGCTTGTCAAGAATCTGGGCGCGCACCGGATTCAAGCTGAGCAAGAGCGTGCTCAAAAGTGCCAGGGAGAGTCGGGAAAATGAGGGAGTCATCGTGGATGGTAAGTCGTGCCGAGGTCTACACCTACCAGAGTGCGGAGGAAGAAACAACTTGCTCGATTCAACCGCTTCCATCTATCGGCGGCGGGCGGACCCGATCCTCAGAAGCCAAGGCGTTTGTGAAACTGGACAAGTGTTTCGTTGAGTTCCGGCGATAGACCGATTGAGATCATAGTGTCTATCTATGGACGCTTTCGTTCTTTGGAATCGGAACGAATGCGATCGGCAAGAGCCTGCAAGTCACCGCCGCGCAGGGCTCCTTCGACGAGTTCTGGAAGCTTGTTAGGTGTGCAGCCAAAGCAGGGGATACCGAGCTTGGCGAGCGTACGGGCAAGGTGTTCGTCGTACATCGGCACGCCGCTGTCGGACAAAGCCAGCAGGCACAACACGCGGACGCCGCTAGCCACCATTTCACCCAGTCGTCGCACTAACTGGGCCTGGTTGCCACCCTCGAAGAGATCGGTCAGCAGGATGAACAGCGTCTGTGCCGGATCGCTGATGAATTGTTCGCAGTATGCCACGGACTTGTTGATGTCGGTGCCGCCGCCGAGCTGTACGCCGAACAGCATGTCGACCGGATCGTTGCCGCATTTCTCTGTGAGATCGACAACCTCGGTGTCAAAGGCAACCACACGCGTGTCAAGCGCGGGCAGGCTGGCGAAAATCGACCCGACCACCGCGCCATAAACGACGGAATCGGCCATCGATCCGCTCTGATCCATGTCCACGATCACCGTCCAGTTGTTCGAGCGCTGCGCTCGCGAGAAAAAGTAGACACGCTCGGGGATGAGCTTGCCGAGTTCCTTGTTATAGTTCTTGAGATTGCGGCCAATCGTCCATTTCCAGTCGATGCTTGGCGCATGTGGAATGGGGGAGTGATCGTTTCGATTTAGAGCTCCGGTCACGGCCTGTCGGATCTTCTGTTCCAGTAGTGTCTTGATCTGGTCGACTACCGCACGCACGACGATACGCGCCGTCTCTTTGGTGCGCTCTGGGATCTGGCCGCTTAGCGACATCAGGGTGCCCACTAGTTGAATGTTAGGTTGCACCGATTTGAGTGTTTCCGGCTCAAAGAGTAGTTGCTTCAGGCCCTTTCGCTCGATCGCATCGTGCTGAATCACGGAGACGACATCTTCCTGAAAGTAAGTGCGAATATCGCCGAGCCACTTCGCCAGTTTTGGCGACGACGAATCCAGTCCGGCACTTCTCGCGGAACTGCTGCTGCCACTCTGGCCTGCTGCGGACTCGTCGTAGATTGCTGCCAGTGCCTCGTCCATGAGTTGCTGATCGCTGCTCAAGTTGCAGGCTCCCATTTGCTCCAGATCCTGCTGGGAATCCCTGCCCAGGATGAGGCGCCAGCGTGTCAGTCGCCCGGTGTTTGCGTTTGCGCTCATAGGTCTGAAAAATCGAAGTCGTCGAGTTCCTTAAGCTTCTCCTCTTCCCGTTCGGTCAATTCGTTGCTCAGCATCTCGCTGGCTTGATCGGCACCGATTCCCCAGATCTCGCCGAGATTTTCAGCAATACTGCGCTTCTCCTGAGGGCTGAATGATCCGAAGGCTCTGCGTAGAAACACCAGCGCGCGTTTGAATTGCTCGTCATCCAGCGACTCCACATAGGCTGCCAATTGCTCCCACAGCTGCAGCCTAGCCAACAGAGCGTATCGATTTCGCCTGGATAGTCCCTCAAACCAGCCCGCGCCCAGGTCGGCATCAATTCCGGGCGAGAGCCGACGTGATACCTCCCGCGCCAGTTCCTCGCTGGTGATCACATTGCGCTCAAGCAGGATTGCACAGGCATAGCCCGACAGTACTGGATTGCGATCATCCGCGTCGGACAGCTCCGTCAACGCACGCACCCAGAGTTCTTCGTCGACCCGGTCGTGGTATTCCAGACTGACGCGGTTCAGTTCCTCCATGGCACCGACGATCTCCTTTGCCGCTTCATTGTCGCAATTGGCTGATGAACCGAGTGCCAGCGCGCCCGACACGAAAAGTTCGTCGACCAATGGCAGCAGTGGCGAAGCATCGAAGCGGCGTATGTCGCCATAGCGGGCGATCATCCCAAGTTCGTGTGCAGCGTGTGCTACGGAGACAAATTCCGATGACTCAGAGGCCAGTGCCTGCAGTCGACTCCGCGCGGTCTCCATTGACTCCATCATGCCGCATTCGCAGGCATCGCGAACGACCTCGGCAGCGTCTCCCACGCGCAGGCAGTTGTCGAGCCGCTGTCGGAATCGGAATGCCGTGGCCAGCTCTACCGTTTCCCCTAACAGTACAGCCTCGACGAGATTGATCTCGCACTCGGGCGTCCACTGCACCACCCACTTCTCGGCCCAGCCTGGATTGTCCCCAGGGGCGGGCTGCTTTTTTGCAAATCCCACGCCCAGCACTGCCAGCCGATGCAGAAAAAAGGATCGATTCAGATCGAGCCAGGCGGCTTCCTCGGACTTCACCCGGCGGTTCTCGCGCAGGTCGAGTCCAAGATCCTGCTTCGCTGTCGTCGTTTGATACTTGGCCAATTTGAGGCCTTCCATCTCGCGCTCAAAGTCTTCCTGGATCGATGTCCGGCTCACGCCTTTTGGCAGTGATCCCACTGACGTCCCGACTTCCACGCGCGCCAGAGCCTCGGCCACCGATGCCCGTTCGCCATGACCGATCAGGGTGATTGCGGCGTCCTGCAGATCGGCGAGTGTCGGCGCAAGCCCGCCCCGCATCGCGGACAGTGTCTTGGCCAGGCGCACGGCTTCGATCACTTCTGCAGTCGACCGGTGGGTCCCGGCTTTGCGCATGTGGCGCACCACAGAGGACAAATAAAGTGCAGGAAGGTGATGCAGGTCACCTTTTTCCAGGCAATCCCACAGGAGTTCGAAGTAAGCGGGCGCTTTGTTTCCTGCCCCATAGCCCGACTGCGACGACAGCTTGAAATAGGAATACGGCATGAGCGTCAGCTTGCTCGGCAGCGTCGGCAACTCCCCCAGTTCCGCATCGCTCATCGCAGGATGTTCCGTTGGATCGAGAACTGATGCATGGAAGGCTCCGCACACGACTACGATGTCCTCGGGCTTTGTTCCCGATGCAATGACTTGAGCAATGCATCGCCGCATGTAGGCCTCGCGCACCAGATTCTCCGCTCGCCAGTGGGGTGAATCGTCATCCAGTTCACGGAGGCCCCTGCCAAATTCATACGCCGCCAGCCGATAGCTGTGGTCAGTCAGATTGTGTTCAAAGCGGCGCTCCCAGTAGGTCTCGTAGTTGTCCTCGCCAGCCGATCGGGCAAAGCGGTCGTAGAGCGAAAGTTTGTCGGGTTCGGGTGTGCGGTCGGGCTCGGTGAGACCGACTGATGCTTCATCAATCTCGTCAACGGTTTCGTCTTTGGCCTTCACATCCTGATCAAAGTCGGGCAGGGGTGCTTCGACAGTTGATTCCCGTTGGCCCTGCAGTGCGAGAAAGATCGATGAAGGCAAATCGATAAAATCCGCCCTGGCCTTGTTCTCCTTCGCCCACACCAACGCCTGGTATTCGGCGCAGTAGTTTGACATCGGATAGACCAAGGTGCGCACCGGTTGGCAATCGGTGAATGCCAGGATGGCGATCGGCGGTTTCGTCTGCGCACGCACCATGTCAGCGATCAATTCTCCGGCGTCGGATAGTCCCTCGATCAGCACGACCTTGGGCTTCACCTCGTCCAGATAGCGCCGCAGATGCCAGCCGCCGGATGGTGAAAGGTGGCGCACGCCGAAGATGTGGGGAGCGGACATGAAGGAATTGCGATTACCCATTCTGCTCCGAACACGCCGCATACAGCTTCCGCCACGCCGCGCCGCGTTTCTTCATGACATTCTTGAGGTATTCCTCCCACACCAGGTGATCCTTTTCCTCGTCTTTCACCACCGCACCCTGGAGTCCTGCGGCGATGTCGGATTCGGTCACGACTCCTGTGCCGAAGTTGCCCGCCAGCGCCATGCTGTTCGCTAGAAGTGAGATCGCTTCGGCAGTGGAGAGCACGCCGGAGGGCGCTTTGACTTTGGCTTTGCCGTCGAGCGTCTGGCCAGAACGCAGTTCGCGGAAAATGGTGACGACTTGTTCGACAGCTTCCTCGCTGGGGATCTCGGCGCGCAGGTCAAGGTTGCTGGCGAGTTCAGCGACCCGCTTGCGCACGATGTCGATCTCTGTCTCAATCGCCTTGGGAGTCGGAAGCACGATGATGTTGAAGCGCCGCTTCAAGGCCGCCGACATGTCGTTGACGCCTCGGTCACGCGTATTCGCCGTTGCGATGATCGAGAATCCTTTCTGCGCGGCGACCTCCGTCACCAGCTCGGGCACGCTGATTCGCTTTTCGGACAAAAGGGAAATCATCGCGTCCTGCACCTCCGATGCGCAGCGTGTGATTTCCTCGAATCGGGCAACGCTGCCGCTTTCCATGGCGCGGAAGATCGGGCTCTTGATTAACGCGTCCTCGCTGGGCCCGGTGGCAATGAGCATTGCGTAGTTCCAGGTGTAGCGGATCTGTTCCTCCGTCGTCCCTGCCGTGCCCTGCACGACTTTCGTCGAGTCACCATTGATCGCCGCCGTCAGGTGCTCGGACAGCCACGACTTGGCCGTGCCCGGTTCACCAATCAACAGCAGGGCTCGATCAGTAACTAAGGTGGAAATGGCAATCTCCACCAGTCGCTCGTGCCCGATGTACTTCGGCGTGATGTCGAGCTTCCCGCATTTACCGCCGCAGATGTAAGTCAACACCGATCGCGGTGACATTTTCCATCCTGCGGGGACGGGATGCGTCTCCGCTTTGATCAACACATCTATCTCCTCTGCGAAGAGTTCTTCCGCCGTGAGCCGGAGTGAGGAGCCGCTATATTTCGCGCTCGGTTCCTTTTTAGCAGCTTTCTTTGTTGTCATAATCGATGAGTGTTGGTCGTCAAGAGGCTTGGAACTCTTCCTTCCAAGCTGCGAAATGTGGTTGTATCTCGTCAATCGCGGATGGCGAAGTTTTTGCGTTTTTAAGTGGGGGCAGCAGCTTCTCGAGTCGATCATTTCCGGATGCTGAGAGCCCCGCGGCGATCACCAGATTCCGGGCTTCCTCGTATACTTTGTCCAGAATTTCGATGCTCACGGTCAGGGGAGATTGAATGTGTTACGGCTTCGGGCGAGGCGATGTCCTCATAGCAGTCGCACGGTTTACTTCGCTATTGGGATGAATATGTCGTTAGACGAGGTAGGACGAAACGGCATCGGCAATGTCGTCCGGCAATGTCGGTATAAGTTCCTCGATTCTTTTCTTCTCTGCCTGAGGGACGGCTTCCACCAGTCGCAGCAGGTCGTAGTAGCCGTAGCTCCGCTTACCTTTCGCGTTTCTTGCACGCTGGTTGATCGCCTCAATCAATTTGTCAGTGGCTTCAGCCATATTGAGCGTAAACATTGCGTTCAGAACACACTCCTGCTCATGCTCGGTTGATGCTCGATCGAGAACATCCAGCAGTGCTATCGTTGCCTGTTCGGTTTTGCCAAAATGCAGGGCAATGGCGACGATGAGCTCATCGTTTTTGAGGCTGATTGCTAATTCCAGCCAGCCTCGATCCAGCGTGATTTTTCCAAACTCTTCGATGCTCGCATTGAGACGGTATCCAAAGTAACGACGGTTGGTGCAGAGCGCTTGGAAGAATTCTTCCAGCGTGGAACTCTTCGCTCGGCGATTGCTCTCTGTCTTGTTCGCTCGGCCTGTCCGGTCGGTTGCTGGTGGGACGAGCCATCCAGACAGCTTCTCGAACGCTTCTGGAGGCTTGCACGTCAGGAAGATAGCGGCAATACAGGCATTCAGCCCTTCAAAATCGGTGCAGTCTGGAGCGAGCGCTAAATCTGCCAGCAGTTTGCGCGAAGCGGTGTCTCCGCTGTGGAGCAGTGCGTAGATCACCCCAGCGAAAAGCCCTTCTGTCTTCAATCGACTTATCCCTGCTTGTTTTAAGCTTGTCTCGAATTCATCCTTCTGCTCGACGATTTTCCTCAACAATTTGACTGCTTTCGGATCTGTCGATCCACTGATGCACTGCACGAACTTATGAAGCCGGTTTAATTCCGCATCTGCGTCCTTTTTGCCGACTTCGCCCGCGATCAGTGCATCGAACCGCGCACAGGACTCATCGATCAGGAAGGTACGCAGGCTTGCACTGGGATTGCGCCGGACTGCACAAATTGCCTGATCAATGTCGTTGCCTACAAGGGCCGTCTTTATCAGCTCTGCGCCTTCAGCTGAACCGGTCGTGGCCAGAGCTTCGTAAGCCGCCGCCCGCACTTCTTTATTCTTTGCAGAGGCCTGCTCTTTTAGAATGGGTAAATCGTCATCCGAATTTCCGAGGCAGGCGATCGCGGCAACTTTCACCTCTTTTGAGCCACTCTCGAACGCCTTGAGCACGATATTCCTGGTGCTAGCGGGATCGATCTTATGCAACAACCGCAGACGCCGAGCGTGTCCGACCTTGCCCTTCAGATCAAAGTCGTCGCGTACTGCGGTGTAGATTCCGCCACCGTAGATCGGCAGGATTTCATCTGCAACCAGTTCACCAATCTCGGGATAGACATCATCGAGCGCCTTGAGCGCTGGTTGCACCAATCTTAGATCCTGAAAGGCTCCGCGCTGGTGGGCGTCGCGAATGGTTTCCAGTCGTCCAGAACCCGAGGTGGTCAAGGCCTCGACCAGAGGTGCCAGCACGCGGGCGGTTGCCCTGGTGCTGTGGATGCCCAGGTCTTTGTTCTTAAGATCGGCGATTCTGCCATCTGCACCAGTAGTGCCTTGTGTGTAGAGGACAGCCCCTACGAGGGTGCTGAGTTCCAGTAACGCAGCAGCAGACTCCTTTTCCGAGGCGCTGATGACTGCCTCGGCACATTCGGCGACTGTGGCGAAGACGGGTGCTTTTGTGCCGGCGGCCTTGAGCGGAGGAACGAGCTTTTGCAGGCGAAAGTCGCCCTTGGCAAGCTGGCTACCTGCGATAGCGAGCCGACGGGCTTCGTCGGCAACCTGGGTGAGAACGGCGATACTCATTGGGAGGAAGTCTGCTGGTGTTCAGTGTTCCGTTTTCGATGGGTTCCCGGATTCAATAGGTGAGTCTGACGATTTCATCGGAAGTGACGATGCTGAGTGGCTTGATGCGCAGGGTGCGTGAGTCGAGGTCGTGGTGAAATCGGGCGATCAGGGTCTGGTTCTTAAGTAGCTTCGGCGGCAACAGGTAGAGCAGGTGGCAGCAGTCGGGTTCATCGAACTGCCTCGTATCAGTGAGGACGAGGCGCTCGCCGTTCGCATCTTCTGCGACGAGCAGGGCGTCGTCACCTTTTCCTATGGCACCGATACGGGTGAAATTCAGCGCCGCGACTGGGCACTTGTCTGCCAGTGGCGCTTTGAGCTGATTCTTGATTTCCTTGATGAGGCTGGCGAAGTCGCTGCTGCCATGCTTGCGGATGGCGGTAAAGTCTTTTTTCTTCGTGGGACGCGGTGTCATCCCTTCCCAGCGGATGCGCGGATTGCGGTCGCCAGGGTAGGCGAACAGCTCGGGCACTTGTGCGATCTGGAAAAAGCTGTCATCGCTCTTGATGAACTTGGCGGCTTTGTAAGGGCGGAAAGTCTGCGTCTGCTGAATATCCCCTGTGGCGAGGTTCATCCAGATGCCTGTGTCAACAAATTCAGCACGGGCGACGTCGTCGTAGGTGTTAAAGGCGAGTTGGGCCAGCTCGACATTTTCCTGCATCCGTCCTGCCTCGCGCAATTCAGCGAGCTGCCATGCATGCCCGAGCCAGGCGGCGATCGCTGTGCCGGTTTCCGGCTTGAGCTCTGGATCTTCGAGGCGGGCATTGAGATACGCGCGCCCCTGCTTGATCAGCGCGTGCAGTCGCGTGAGCTGGTCGAGCGCTTCCGAGTAGACGGACTCGCGCTGCGTGGCGGACAAGTCGGCATCGAAGCGTCCCTCGCGAGTTGAAAAAAGTTTCGTATAGCGGCGCAGGGCGGCCTGTGCGCCGGGCAAGTAGGCGTTTCCCAGCTGTTTCGCCTGGGTTTCGATTTGCGAGGCCACCTTGGCATTCATGTTGCCCATGCCGCTGCGGACGAGGTCGTGGGTAAGTTTTTCGAGCAGGTCAAGTCCGTCCAGCTGCGCTTTGATCTTCTTCGACAGAGCCGATTTGTTGACCTTCTTCGGCGTGTTTTTGGAAGCCGTTTTTTTGACCGCCCGTTCTTGCAGTTTCTCGCGCTTTCCCGCCAGATCATCGGGGACATCGGCGACCGTGAACGTCTTGCCCTGAACGAAGGCGTACATCAGTCCGAGGCAATGTTTGCACGGAAACTGCCGACTGGGGCATGAGCAGCGATGCGTCGGCTGATCAGGCCTGACAAAGTCACACGAGCACTGGTAGTTTGACTTTCCGCTACCTGAGCACTCGCCAAACAACAGTGTGTCATCGGCTGACTTGTGCAGGGCCACCAGCTTTCCCTTTAATACCAGTCCACGCCCATTCTTGATGGCCGCCGCATTCGGTGCACTCGCGTCTACATAACTTTCGTCGATTTCGATCATATCCGTCAGTTCCTGCCAGACGGTGATCAAAAACGCTGAGAAACGTCGAGCTTTTTTGCGCCTCCCGATCCGAATTTCTGTAAGCAACTACATGAGCATCCCGCCATCGATGGGCAGGGCATGGCCCGTAACAAATCCTGCTCCATCGGAACAGAGCCACAGGACAGCAGATGCTACCTCCGCCGGTGTTCCGACCCGGTTCATTCGGTGCCAGCCGGCTACATCCTGCGCGGTGATATCTTTGTTCTCGTAGAAACCTCTGTCGGCCATCGGTGTCTGGATGACTGCCGGGCAGATGGCATTGATCCGTATGCCCTTTGTCGCACATTCATTGGCTGCGGTCTTGGTGGCACCGATGACGCCATGTTTACTGGCCGTATAGGCCACGCCAATGGTCGAGCCATACAGGCCGGCAACCGACGACATATTGACGATAGCACCGCCGCCACTTGCCAGCATTTTCGGGATTTGATATTTCATGCACAGCCATACGCCCTTGAGGTTGATATTGATGACCTGATCCCAGACCTGTTCATCGTAGTGCACGGTAGGAGTAAACACCGTTCCTTCGACCCCGGCGTTGTTGAAGGCAAAATCCAGGCGCCCGTAAGTGGAAATGCAGTGGTCCACCATGGCGATCACATCGGCGGATTGAGAGACATCGGTTTGCACAAACGATGCCTCGCCCCCTGCTGCTCTCACCAGTTCGACGGTTTCGGTGCCTTCTTTGACGCGGCGCGCTGCAACCACCACTTTGGCTCCTTCTCTGGCAAAGGATACTGCGGTTTCCCTGCCGATGCCGGAGCTGCCTCCGGTAATCAATGCTATCTTGTCTCGAAAGTTTAGTTCCATCGGCTATCTTCCTTCGAAAACAATCGGTGGACAAGTGGAGAACGCGCCAGTGAAGGCGGGGCTCAGGGTTTTCCCATGTCAGTC
>JAGROY010000364.1 GCA_020439995.1 Verrucomicrobiia bacterium | reverse complement strand
TCCAGTCTGCTGGAAAGCGATCCCCAAGCCGCTCAGGACTTTGCGCGTTTCGCTCAAGCCGATGTGGCGATCGAGCAGTACTTTGCCTCCGCCAGAAAATCGGCAACGCTCGAATCAGTGGACAACGTGATTCGGGGGAAACTGCAAAAAACGCACGAGCCCGTTCCCTTCCCATCTACTGGTAGAATCGCCGCGTGGGCAGCTGTCGCAGCCGTATTCGTTGCTATGTTAGTCGTATGGATGCTGCGTGAACCGAACAGTGCTCCTGAGAATCCTTCCCTCGCCGCAGTCTGGAAACTTCCCGAGGCTCCGAGCGTCCCAGGTGCCAAGCGGATTCGATCTGCCGAAGGATTAAGCCGCGCCGAAAAGCGTGCGGTCATGCGCCTGCACGCACGACTGAGTCGTTACTACCTGCCAAGCGTGGAGTTTCAGAATCTACCTCTCGATGCCGCACTCGCGGAGATCGAAAAATTGATGGAAAAGTCAGACTACCGTGGCTGGCTGAAGGACGAACCATTGTCGCTTACGATTGCCAAGAGTGATTCGGTCTCAAAGGGAAGGAGCTTCAGCCTGTCTCGCACGAATCTCTCTGCTAGCGACGCGCTTGAGCTGCTGGCCATTCAGGCGGGAAAGAGCCTGGTGTTCCACCCGTCGGGGGTTGAGCTGGTGGATTTTTCGGAAGACCCAGATGCACCGCTTTTCACAAGAACGTTCAAAGTTGAATCTGGGAAATACTACCGCCGGAGCCCCTACATCCAACCTCAGCTTGCAAAGATCGAGATCATTCGAGAATTTGTCTATCCAGCGGAATTCGAGCCGCCCGAAATTCCACAGGACAACGGTTTAGACCTAACCGACAAGAGAGTTTCAGCTAGCCAGATAGACTATCCCATTTTCGGTTCCGATTCTCCTGAAGGACAGCTCGAAATTTGGGGGATCACCAGTGAAGATGTCTCGATTGCCTTCCACGGCAGTGACAACACCGATCTTGTGGTAACGGCACGGCAGGATACGATGGATCGCATCGCGACGCTAATCGAGGCGGTGGGCAGCGAGTCCTCTGACGGAGCTATGGTGAGGGTTGAAGCTATGATCTTTGAAGTTCCTGAAGCCATGGCCACGCAAGATGCCTTGGTCGCCTCGGCCGATCTTGGTTCTCTGTTAGACGAACTGGACGGAAGTGCTACAAGAGTCGACTACCCAGGTGTGATGACACGCAATGCGCGAAGAGTAGAGATCCAATCGGTTGTTGAGCAAGCTTTCGAGACCAGCGCAGGCGAGACTTTCACCGACAGGCGAGGTAGCGTCTTGCAGGTTAATCCGACGTTCGATGGCGAGCTGATTCAAATCACTGGATCGGCAGATCAGGGATTCATTCCTGAGGAGCCGGATTTGCCATTGTCGGCCGATGCAACGCGCATACACCCGGAGTCACCGATCGTGCACCACACGGTCGACTTTGATGCCCACCTCGGGCCGGGGGAGGCGGCGCTGTTCTCGATGCCGGGGACTGCGCCTGGAAAAGTGTTGATTTACGTGATCGAGGCGAATCGAAACTAGCCTTTGAAGGACTTGAAGGGGGAAGAATTCACCGCGAAGACGCAAAGGGCGCGAAGCCTGAGGAAGTTCTGCAATTGAAATGATTCATCGAAAAGATGAGTGAGAGGGTCTCAGTTGGGATCACTCGCCGCCGTGGAACTGGATGCGGTAGAGGCGTTGGTAGATGTCAGATTTTTTCAGCAGCTCTGCGTGGGTGCCGACGTCGATGATCTGGCCTTGATCCATGACTACGATCTGGTCGGCATCGAGGACGGTGGACAGGCGGTGCGCAATGGCGATGACAGTCTTACCTCGCTCAAGATTTTCGATGGCCTCCTGAACTTTTTGTTCCGATTTCGAGTCGAGCGCGGACATGGCTTCGTCGAGCAGGAGGATCGGCGCGTTGCGAAGGAAGGCACGTGCGATGCTGATGCGTTGCTGCTGGCCGCCGGAGAGCGTGCAGCCCTTGTCGCCGAGCACGGTCTCGTAGCCTTGCGGCTGCTCGGTGATGAATTCGTGAGCGAATGCCTGGGTCGCCGCCAGTTCGACTTCTTCACGCGTGGCGTCCAGTTTGCCGTAACGGATGTTGTTGTAGATGGTGTCGTGGAACAGGAACGTCTCCTGATTCACGATGCCGATGTGGTCTCGCAACGATTGTTGGGTGACGCTGCGCAGGTCTTTGCCATCGATGAAAATGCCGCCCTGCTCGGGGTCATAAAATCGCATGATCAGGGCCAGCATCGTCGTTTTTCCGGCACCACTTTCGCCTACGAGGGCATATGTCTTTCCGGGTTCACACATCAGGTTGATGCCGTTGAGCGCCGGGGCTTTCGTGTGGTAGCTGAAGTGAACATCACGGAACTCGATGCGCCCTTCAGGCACGGCGAGAACCGCTGCGTTTTCCTGGTCTGCAACCTCGGGCGGCTCATCGATGAAGGCGAATACTTTGGTGGTCGCCACCAGGCACTTCTGCAGCTGAATCTGAATCTTTGACAGCGCCTTGGCGTGCGGATACATGCCGATGAGAGCCAGATAGAGAATCAGGAACTCGTCGGTCGATACATTGAACTTCCATGCGTAGACCAGTCCGGCGGCGATGCCGAGTGATGCGAAAGATTCCACGAAGGGGCCGACTATTTCCATCGCTTTGCGCCAGCGCATGATGAACTCAAGCATGCGTTGCGAGGCGGCGTCGAACTTTTCAGACTCGTAGTCTTCGCGGGCATGGGCTTTGACCACGCGAATCCCTGCGAAGCTCTCCTGCATCGTGACCATGAGCATCCCGGCTTCCTCTTCCTCGCGCCCGCCTGCCTTGCGCACCTTGTTGCTGACCGCGACGACCGGTATCAGGCAGAGCGGGAAGAGCACCAGAGCTGCAAAGGTGAACCACGGATCAGTTGCGAGCAAAAATCCGACGATCGCCACGATCGAAATCGGATGCTTGATCAGATCGCTGGCAAGGTTGGTGCCGGCGGTCTGCGCCATGCGGGTCTGGTTGAAGACAGTCTGGATCAGCTCGCCAGTTTTCTGTTTGTTGAAGAAGCTGAGTGACTGGTTGAGCAATTTGTCGAACAACTCTGAGCGCAGATCGTACAGCACCCGGTTGCCCACCCAGATCATGCAATACTGGTGCATGTAACCCAGCATGCCGCGGATCAGGATCATCAACGGAATCAGCGAGCAGACGCCGATCACCGCCCAGATGTTGTGCTGCATGTGATCCTTCAAATCGATCGGAAGCATGTCCAGAACCCTATCGATGATTTTGTCGGACTTCCCTTTGGGTTTGCCATCGCGGGCGATCCTGTCCATTTCCTCGTGGGCCTCCCGCACCTGCTCTACGGTAATGTTACTGCCGGCGAGGGTGTTCAATGCGTCTCGGAATCTCTCAAACTCCGTTGTTTCCGCCTCGGCAAGTGCCGTCTCGATTTCGCCGACCTGATGGGGGGGCTTGAGCTTGTCCTGCAGACGCTCGGCCTCCGATGGACGCTCCTTGAGTGCCGCGCCGATTTGCTCCACCTTGAACTCCTTGTCTGGTTCTGCCACCGAGTTGAGCGTCTGTGTGAGGAGCTTCGCTTCCTCGGGAGCGCCGGCGGTCAGCACCAGGCCGAATACCAGCTTAAACACTCCCAGCATGACCGCATTGAACAGACCAGCGACCACGCCAAACACAACGCCAGCGGCGAAGCGACCCTTGTAGGGCTTCAGTCGGCCGAGAAGTCGCTTGTAAGGCGTCTTGGCCGCCTGAAGGAACTCCTTGGTCGACATTTCGGAGATGTCTTTCCGTGAAACTTTTTGCATAGTCGGTGGCTCTCTGGCGCTAGACGGCAGCGAGGCGGGCATCGATAGCACGGCAGACCTGATTCGTCGACAGATCCGTCATGGGGGCAGGGCGGTGTTTTGTTTGAAAGGTATTGACGTTCAGTGACTCGTTGCCTGCGAGAAGAACCGATGCATTTTCGTGTCTTGGACGCCAATGGAACGGATTTGTAGGGCCGAACAGGACAATCTGGGGGCGCTCGAGCATCGCAGCCAGGTGCATCGCGGCAGAATCCACACCGAGAGCGAGTGTGGAGCCGCCGATCACCGCAGCCACGTCCATCAGGGAAAGTTCGCCTGCGAAACTGTGTAAACTGGGGCCTGCAAGTGCTTCGATTTTGCGCAAATGGGCGGCTTCCTCCGCGTCGTTGGGATTGCCGGTCAGCACACATCGCAGTTGGTGCGCGTGCTGCAGGTGAGCGATGACTTCGGCCCATCGCTCTGGAGGCCAGTATTTTTCCGTCCGAGCCGTGCCTGGGTGAACCACTGCGTAGCGGTCACCCACGGCTGTTACCGCTTCTGCAGCAGCTTGAGACGATGCAGGAATGGTGAATCCAGACCTGTTGGGTGTGAAGTCAGAGGCGGTGATCATTTTGGCCAGAGCCAAGTGAAAATCGACTGTGTGCAGGTCGCGAACCGAGGCATCGCAGAGCGCCGTGTAGGCGGCCTGGCGTCCCCGCTTTCCTTCGGCAAATTTCCGGTAACCGATGCGTCTACGAGCGCCGCTCAGCCGAGTCATGAGGGCTGTGCGATCGCTGCCGGAGAAGTCGAGGCAGCTGTCGAACCGGCCAGTCGCCAGTCTTGACCAGACATTGAGGTTCAGTTTGCCAGGGCGGTAGGTCAAAATCTCGTCTACATCGCAAAATGCAGAGCCGAGCTGCGCCGTCGGGCCATTGAGAGCAAGTGTGAGGCTAGCTTTTGGAAAGGCCTGCCGCACTGCAGCTACCGCAGGTGCGGTCAACAGCGCGTCGCCAATGCGCTTGAGTTGCAGGAGAAGTATACGCTCGTCTTGCATTTGCGTCCGGAGGAGGCCAGGAAGCCGACAGGTAGAAAAAAGAAACCCGGAGCACTCGGCTCCGGGTTTCTTAAAGTTAGGGTGCGAGGATCGCAATAACGAGCTGTGTATCAGCTCGATTGCTGCTGCTGAGCGGCTGCCTGTTGCGCAGCAATGTGCTTGCTCGAGGCTTCCAGAATCCGCTCAAGACCGCGGTATTTCTTGCCGGCTTTTTCGACAAGCCCCCGCGTTACGAGGTTCTGGAGTTTTTCGTAAGCCCGGAGGCGGAGCATTTCTTCTCCCCCGCTGACGGCGTTGCGCTCTTTGAGGTTCTCATAAACGAGTTCGAACAGAGAATTAAATTCGTAGGTTTTCGGCTCGGATAATACATTGACGAGTTCGTCAGTTACGTGGTCTGGAATGCGTCGTGAAAAACGAGTTCTGCGTGTGGTAGCCATATAGGCGGAGTCTACCAGAAATCGAGCGCTTTGCGACTCAATTCGGCCGAGGTCTGAAAGTTTTCGCAAGAGTGGCAATGGCTCACTGTAATTATTATCAATCTTTGTGGAATGTTCTTGTTTCTAGAATGTCGGCTCTGCGATTAGTGTCATTTCAGTCAATGTGGGACGCCCGCTCTGGTGGTCAGGAACTTGCAAAGATCTCTGACGGGCAAAAGCGCGCTGCATTTTCAGAAAACCTGCGCTTTTTTGCGGCAAATTTTGCAACTAAGGCACCGAATCCTTGCCGAACCGGCGGAATTCCACTTTTGCGCTCGATGTAATTTACTGAAAATGAACAGATTAATTTATTTTGTTGGTTAAGGTGAGAATCACGACATTATTTTTTGACTAGCACAATCTTTTTGATAGTTTCCCCGACGCTCGAATGGCGGAAGTGCTGGTTCACCTGGGATGCTCCTTTGAAAAGTTCAGAGGACCACCATGGGTGAACCGTCTCGTTTAGGGCGTCGCGGATGCTGTCTTCAGAAGATGTTAAAATCTTAATGGAGCAGTGCCGTGGTTAACAGTTTTTTTGCTCTTGTAGCTCAGGGGTAGAGCACTTCCTTGGTAAGGAAGAGGTAGTGGGTCCGATTCCCACAGGGGGCTCGGCTCGGTAGCTCAGATGGTTAGAGCGCACGACTCATAATCGTGAGGTCGGGAGATCGATGCTCCCCCGAGCTACAAATATGCTGGTCAGAG
>JAGROY010000363.1 GCA_020439995.1 Verrucomicrobiia bacterium | reverse complement strand
TTACCATTAACGAGTTAGGAAGATTGTTTTTTTGATCACGTTAGGCGAAGTGCCCGCCTGGACTCACTTTGGACTCACTTATGCTGAGCAAAACAGACCTCAATTGATCTCATTTCGGAGTCGTGATCGCGATTTTCCTCAACTTCAGTCCTGCCTGGTCACGGCCTTGGGGACTTGTGAGGTTGGCTAGATCGACCGGAGCCGCTTAACCGGGTGTGTGGCGAGAACATTCGCCCAGACATCGGTTCCCTCGACGGATCGAACTGGTCTGATTTTCTGCTCTTGCTGTAATCGTCTGATTCTGCATACAAACCAGTCACAAAAAAACTTTTGGATGGGAACTATGGGAATCAAAGAAACTGCGATCGATCTACCGGGGGATAGTCTCCTGGGCTGCAACAAGTGGGCTGTGGCGGCTTGTGGAGCCTTGCGGGTTTGTCAGGAGAGCTGAGATAGGGCCACATGTCTCACGTGCTCCACTCAGTTCCTCCCCCTGTTCGCGGCGACATCGTGCACGTGCGCTCGCGGTGTCACGTCGTCGAATCCACGACCGCCGCAAACTATGGCACGACTGTGGAATTGGCCTGCCTCGAAGATTCCGCTCAGGGCGAACTCTCCTCAGTTCTCTGGGAAGCTGAACTCGCCCCCAGGATCATTACTGAGCAGGCGTGGGATTCGATTGGAAAAAAAGGTTTCGATACCCGCGAGTACTTCTCGTCATTCTTCAACACATTGCGCTGGCATTGTGTCACAGCGACCGACCCAAGTCTGTTTCAGTCGCCATTTCGCGCCGGAATCAAACTGGATGCCTACCAGTTGGAGCCACTCAGCAAGGCTCTACGCCTTCCCCGCGTGAATCTGTTCATCGCGGACGACGTCGGTCTGGGGAAAACTATCGAGGCCGGCCTCATCGCGGCCGAACTCCTCCTGCGCAAGCGAATCAAGAACGTCGTCGTTTCTTGCCCGCCATCGATGCTCTATCAGTGGAAGGCTGAACTCGATAGCCGCTTCGGCCTCACCTTCGAGATCCTCGACCGCGAATACATCGAACGCGTTCGGCAGGAGCAAGGTTTCGCGGTCAATCCGTGGACGACCTACCCGCACTTCCTCGTCTCGCATCGCCTGTTGATCGACGACACCTACGCCGAACCTCTGAAGCAATGGCTTGGCTCCCATCGCTCCCAGTCGCTCTTCATTCTTGATGAGGCTCACCATGCCGCACCGGCAAGCGCTTCGAAATACGCCATCGACTCGCGCTTCACTCGCGCCATCCGTTCTCTATCGCAGCGCTTCGAACACCGCCTCTTCTTAAGCGCCACGCCACACAACGGCCACTCTAACAGCTTCTCCGCTTTGTTAGAGATCCTCGATCCTCAGCGTTTCACGCGCGGGGTTCCGGTAGTGAAAGCGAACCTCAACGACGTCATGGTACGTCGGCTGAAAAATGACATCCGCCTTCTCGCGGGCGGCTTCCCTGAGCGTATTGTTGATCAGATCGATATCGACGATCTCCCGGCCGACGCCCCCGAACTCACACTCATCGAAATGATGGATCGCTACCAAGCGCTGCGTAGCGAGCAAGTTCAAGGCGAGAAGAAGCACATTCGCAATCGCTCCCTCATCGTCTTTTCTCATCTCCAGCAACGTCTCCTCTCCAGTCCTGAGGCGTTTGCTAGAACGATTACCAAACACGCGGCGGGTGCGCCGAAACGTTTCAACTCGAAAGCAAAACTTCAGCTGATCAGCAAGGGAGTTGACCCCGACTCGGAAGAGGCGGGCTTGGATGAAGACGCACAGGAAGCCCTCTTGGCTAACGAACTTGCAAAAGCCGACCCAATCGAAAAACTCAACGATACGGCGAATGCGCTCTTACAAGACATCGTCCGTATTGCCAACGAAGCCCGTTACAAGCCCGACGCCAAGACGACCAAGCTCATTGAATGGATCGCGCAGCATCAATGCGAGGGAGTCGGGCGTGGCGACCATGCGGCACAGTTGGGTTCGAAATGGACGAACACCCGCGTCATCATCTTCACCGAGTGGGATGCCAGCCTCACATACCTGCGAAACATGCTTGGCCACGCCATCGCAGGCACGGATCAAGCGGACGCGCGCATCGAAATCTATCGTGGCTCGACTAGCATCGACCGTCGCGAGGAGATTAAAGACGCCTTCAATGAAGATCCTAACGACAACCCCGTGCGCATCCTCCTCGCTACCGACGCCGCGCGCGAGGGCCTCAATCTTCAGGCGCATTGCTGCCATCTCTTTCATTACGATGTGCCGTGGAATCCAAGTCGTCTTGAGCAGCGCAACGGTCGCATCGACCGCAAGCTCCAACCTGAGGACAAAGTCTACTGCCACTACTTCTTCTACAAGCAGCGTCCACAAGACCGCGTCTTGAAGGCCCTCGTGCGCAAAACAGCCACCATTGAGGAAGAACTCGGCAGCCTCGCTCAAGTGCTTGAGAAACGATTGACCTCAAAGTTAGAGTTCGGGATCGCCTCCGATCAGATCGACTTCCTTGCTGCAGCCATTGAGAATGATACGCTTCCCGAACAACAGCAGGTTACTCGCGAAGAACTCGAAGGCATTCGCGATCGGCAGGATGTACTCAAAGCGCAGGTGCAACGACTGGAAAATCGCATCACCCAGGCCAAGCGCTGGATCAATTACTCCCACGCTGGCTTCGAGCAAGCACTCTCCTGCTCTCTCAAGTTGGCCAATTACTCACCGCTTTCACCCTTCGATTCCGCTGACCAAGATGCCAGCCAACTCTATCACTTCCCGAATTTGAACACCGGTCAGGGACTCGACCCCACTTGGGGGGCCACCCTGGACACCCTTCGGCAACCTCCGAAGAAAGGAAAACGCGACCACCGGTGGCGGAGCGAGTCTCCCATCCGACCGATTCGCTTCACCGCTCCCGATACCGTCGATGAGAAGAGCGTGCAGCTGCACCTCGGCCACCGGATCGCCAAGCGCCTGCTCTCACGCTTTCTCTCGCAGGGATTCATTCATCACGACATGTCCCGTGCCTGTCTCGGACAGTCCGACGACGCGATTCCAAGGGTTGTCCTGCTCGGTCGCCTTGGCCTCTTTGGCAAAGGTGCCACGCGTTTGCACGAAGAGATCATTACCATCACCGCACGCTGGGATCCACCAGAGAAACGCTCTGGCAATCCTCTCAAAGCCTACGCCCGCGACGCCGAAGCCCGTACCATGGAGATTCTCGAGAACTCCCTGCTTGCGGAGGGCCATTCACTACCTGAAGACGTGCAGTCCCTTCTTCTTGCCTCCATCGAAGCAGACGTCGCTGAACTCCGCCCCCTTCTTGATGCCCGTGCCGAAGACGCCGAGATGGCTGCTCGCCTGAAACTGGCTGAGCGTGCCGAGGCCGAGGCCAAAGCCATCGATGACGTTCTCACTGCCCAGAAGAAACGCGTCGAAACCACTCTCAAGCGTTCGAGCGATGACGACAATCAACTAACACTCGGCTTCAACGACGAGGAAAAGCGCCAGCTCGAACAGGACAAACGCTACTGGAAGAAATGGCTCGAAACTGTAGACCAAGACCTCATCAACGAACCGGCACGCATCCGTGAATTCTACGAAATCCAGACAGCGCGCGTCGAACCGATCGGTCTTGTCTATCTCTGGCCCAGCCAAGCCACCATTCCTCAAACCTGCGCATGATGGCCACGCCTAACGAAATCAAACGCTCCATTGAGGCGCATAAACGCTGGCTTGGCTACTTGCAGCCGGATGGCCTCGTCGTGTCCGCCGCAGCGTTAGTGGACAAAGGGCATTACTACAATGAAGCTCAGCGCGAGCGTCAGCTCGAGTTCATCGATCACCTCGAAGCCTGCCAGAGCTACGACGAAGAGGAAGGCACCGTCGAGATCACCGATTTCAAAGCTCTGGCCACTCAGTTCCTCGGGCTGCCTGAGCAAGAGTGGATCGATGCATCGGATCTTGGTGAGGACTATCAGATTCCTCTCAAAGAGAGTCGTGAAA
>JAGROY010000362.1 GCA_020439995.1 Verrucomicrobiia bacterium | reverse complement strand
TGAATCAATGAGAGGATACGAAAATGACAATGGTTCCAATAGATTAATGGTTGCCACACCCGCTGAGGATTCGACGGGTAGCTATTGTCTTGACACACTTGCCAATTCCAATTTAATCAAGTCAAATGGAATCGGTGGCTTTATGTCACTTGGTATGCGATATGACCATTTGATCCACAATGAGGCTTGGAAACAGTATGCGTTTAAACTGATGCCAGACACGACTGATGCCTCGCCAGACAAAACTGTTGGAGAGTGATGACCGAATAGGAACTCGGTCGGCGACCAGATTATTCATCAGCGAGAAATGCCATCCATTAACGTATTACTTCAGAAGAAACCGTGAAACGAATCTGATCATGGATCGCCCCGTAGGCACCGGAGATCAGCATCGCACACACCAGCAAGCTCAGGTAGCACAGGAATCTCATTGTACGCGATCCGGCCGATCGAACTCTCCGGGATATGCCGTATCAATCGCTGCGCACACTTCTACTCCGATCGGGTTTATTACCGGAGTCTCACTGTCCATGTGCTCGTATCTCAAATACTTCCCTGCCACCTCCCCTGCCTAAGAATTCAGCGGTGCCAGTTTCTTCGCTAGAAACTGACCATCTTTGCGGATGAGTTTGCCGTCGAAGTAAATCTCACCGCCGCCATAGTCAGGCCGCTGGATACACACCATGTCCCAGTGCACCTGGCTTCGGTTGCCATTGTCAGCTTCGCCTTCGTAGGCCTGGCCAGGAGTAAAGTGGAAGGAACCGGCGATTTTTTCATCGAACAGAATATCGCGCATGGGGTGGCGGATCTCCGGATTAAAGCCGAGTGCGAATTCGCCAATGAAGCGTGCGCCTGGATCGGAATTCAGGATACGGTTGATCGCCTTGGTGTCGTTCGACGTCGCCTTGACGACCTTCCCTTTGGAAAACTCCAGCTTGATCTGATCGAACGCGATTCCCTGATAGATGGTGGGAGCATTGTAACTGAGCACACCTTCCACGCTGTCCTTCACTGGCGCTGTGAAGACTTCGCCGTCAGGAATGTTCTTCTCTCCACCACAGACATAGCTCTTCAAACCATCGATGCTGAATTTCAGGTCAGTCCCTTCACCCAGAATGTGAACCTCACTGGTCTGATCCATCAACTGTTTCAACGCCTTCATGGCTGGCAGTAGCTTGGCGTAATCGAGCAGGCACACGCGAAAGAAGAAATCCTCAAAAGCCTCAGTACTCATCGACGCCTGCTGGGCCATCGATGAGGTCGGCCAGCGCAATACGACCCAGCGGGTCTTCCTTACCCGGTAATCCTGCACGGGACGCATTCGTTTCATCGCAGTCTTCATCTTTACCCCTGGGACGTCAGAAGATTCATTGATGTTATGACTGCCGCGCACGGCGATGTAGGCGTCCATGCCTTTCATTTGTCGCAACAAATTGTCACCGTGAATTTGAAACTGACGATCGGTGGCACCCACCAGCATTTCCCGCGAAATCCGCGAGTCATTGATGTTCACAAATGGCATTGCCTTGGCGTCCCGTGTGGCGCGAATCAGCGCGACCCCGACCTCAGGTGGAGTGTCATACAAGTCGATGAGCACCTTCTCGCCCTTACGCACACTAGTTGAGTAATTGATGAGTTGGCTGGCCAGTTGATCGATTCGGGGATCATGCATATGCGGGCAGAATAAAGGACGGTTTCATATTCGCAAGCTTGCCGGGCGAGTTTTCGATACTTCGATATTTCGATCGGCGCAACTTGAGATCGACAATTGCGATGAAAGCGGTCCAGAATTCCCGTCAACTCCCGATTTTTATCCCGATGAAACCAGTCTCCCGATTGCTCCAGACACGCCCTTGCCCGCCGCTCGCCCTGGCGCTTGGCCTGATGCTTACGATTTTCAGTTACTCTCCGGCTGCGGATCGACCGAATATTGTCTACATCATGGCTGATGATCTTGGCTGGGCGGACGTCGGCTACAATGGTGCCGAATTCTATGAGACACCGAACATCGACCGCCTTCGTGCCGCTGGCATGGCGTTCGATTCATCTTACCCCGGCGCATCGAATTGCATGCCGTCCCGATCCTGTATCATCACAGGGATGTACACTCCACGGACGCAAATGTGGACACCAGGAGGAAAAGCCAAGGGCAGCAAGAAGGCAATGAAGTTTCTGGTGCCCCGCAATGCCGACCGGAAGGGCGACGCGGAATTCCCATCGAAGCTCGCTCTCGATCCATCGGTGACGTCCGTCGCGGAAGTGCTCGGTGCCGCTGGCTATAAGACAGCGCGGTTTGGCAAATGGCACCTCGGCCCCGACACTCAGGGATTCGATGTCAGCGATTCCAATGGTCTAGGTGGCGATCCCTTAAAGACGCACTATGGCGACGTGGATGTAGCTGAAACGCTGACGGATGCGGCAGTCCGGTTTATCGAACAGAGCGAGGAGTCTCCTTTCTTCCTCTATCTCTGTCATTGGGACGTGCACACTCCCATCCGCGCGCGCGAGGACGTGGTAGCAAAGTATGAGAAGAAGCTGGCGAGCAAATCGTGGAGCAGAAAATGGAACACGACTTACGCTGCGATGGTGGAGGCAGTGGATACCAGCGTAGGCAGGGTCTGGGCAAAACTCAAAGAAGCGGATGTCGATGAAAACACGCTGCTCATCTTCACATCTGACAATGGCGGCTACTCGGGCGCGACTTTTTGTGAACCACTTAGAGGAGCGAAGGGTGCCTTCTATGAGGGTGGCATCCGCGTACCCACCTGCATGGCATGGCCCAAGGTGATCAAGCCAGGAACCACTTGCGAAACTCCCATCACCGGTGTCGACCTGATGCCATCGCTCGCCGAGCTTGCGGGGGCCAGGTTACCGGAGAATCAACCTGTCGACGGACGCTCATTTGTTCCCCTGTTGCGCGCAGATGTGGCGCAAGATCTGAATGATCGCGCGATCTTCTGGCACTACCCGCTCTATCTTACTGGCGCACTATACAACAAAGTTCTGCCTGTCTACGGTACCAGCCGCATGTTCTGGCGCGCCACTCCGTGCAGCGTCATTCGCAAAGGCGACTGGAAGCTCATCGAGTTTTTCGAAGACGACTCGGTCCAACTCTTCAACCTGCGTACCGATCGATCGGAAACGAAGGATCTTTCGAAAGAAGAGACCGATCGTGCACGTTCGATGCTCGCGGAACTCAAGCAGTGGCAGAAAGACACCAAGGCAGTCATCCCTTCCTCCCGCAATCCTGATTTTGATCCAAACTGAATGAAGTAACTTCAGCGCTGGGTGCCGGGGTTAAAATTTCCGTTTAACAGTGCTTCCCTCAGCTGTCGGCTGGTCGCAATTTGCTCCTCTATGTTTTGCAGAGCTTTCGGGGACAGTGGGGCGCTGTCGAGCATCGTTGCAGCCTGAGCCGGATCGCGGCGGGCGATCTCTTCGATCATCGAGGACAACGCTTTGTCCCGTTCTCGGACATTCGTGATCTCGCGGGCGAGATCGAAGGCCTGCTCAGGATTGCTGACTTGAAGGGATTCGACCAGTTGTGCTGTTGCAGCCTGTTTCGCCGAATCATCAGGCTGCGCGGCGAGCCAATCCGTGGCAGCGGCAGCATCATCTGCGGCCCAGCTTTGCACCAGTGTCGCCATCGCCTCTTTACGATGAGCCTCAGAGTCCGCGCCTTCCACCCACGCGATCGCAGCAGCGGAATCCTCGACGTAGAGACGATCCACAGCTTTCCTTATCGCGTAGGGCATTTCGCCGTCCATCGGCTGGGTCTTGATAAAATCGAGCACCTTTGACGGGAAACGGTCTGCGTACATGTCTGCATAACGCCCAGCAGCGTCACTGCGAAGTGATTCAGGGAAGGCATCCACGATCTCCTGCGGCTCCATCCCCAGAGGCACCATTTCAATGATGAGTCGGCCGGCAATGTTTGGATCGGTCCTACCTTCTTCGAACTCAATTTCCTCGCGCAACATTCTTGCTGCCTCGACAGGGTTTTTCAGATTTCCGTATACTAGACCGAGCAGTGCGGAATTTTTCAACGCTGGATCGTCTAGCGTAGCTACCCAGCTTTTCGCCGCTTTCTCGTCCTGCTTGCACCACGCGGTCACTGCCTTTTTCACCACACCACTGAGTTGCGCCGCCTCGTCACCCGCACGATCAACGAACCTAGCAACCGCTGCTGGTTCACTTGAATTTACCACTCTTTCAGCGATGGCCGCGATCGCTGCCGCATGGACGCCAGGCGAGGTTGCGTGCTCATCCAGCCAGTCGATCATCTTTTCGACTTCAAACTTCGCCCCATAAACACTGCCCAGATTGCGGGTGACTTGCATGCGCTGCTGAGAATTCATGCGAGGCCACAGTCGATCCAGTGCGCCTGCGGCATCGTTCCGCATCCAGCCGGTGGCTAGGGCTGACAGCGCCCGATCAATACGGGATTGATCTCCCAGTTTATCGATCCAGTCCAACGCGGCATCGGGATCTTTGCTGCTCCACTGGCCCATCACCGCTTCCAGACCATGGTCTGATCCCCATTTTTCAAGTTCCATGGCCCGCAATGCGATATCCGGAAGATCCGCGCCCTCCTGCCTGGACATAAACGAGAGGAGATTCCCCAGGTAGGCTGAATCCTGCCCCCGTGCCTTAAGTAGACCGTAGAGTTCTTCTGATTTTTCCAGAGAAAGGGGTTCAAACAAGGGTAGAATTTCTCCTTCAGGATCGATCTCAAGCGCCCTCGCCACCGCACCCGCAACATCGCTTCTCGCCCACTCTCCTATAACGATGCGCCGCAGATCCCGAAGCGATCCGACACTGTCTGCAATCTGAACATTGAGAAAATCCAGAGCCCTTTCTGGATCGAGCGCCGCCAGTCGCCGAAGGAGCAATTCCATGGTACTTCGGTTAGAGGATCCGTAAGCAGCACCATCCTTAAGCAGGTCAAACAGCCACTGTTCGATCTGCGAAGCCGAGGCCTTTCCAAGCTCCGATGCGAAGTCGGCCTTTGTCGCGAAATCAGCGGCTTCCCAGTCGACAGCGTTCGCCGTATTGGGACGATTTTCTGAAGGAGCATCGGCCTTGACGGGCTGGTGCGGGGCCGAATCTTGATTGAATAGACTGCCGCCAATCCAACCTCCCGCACCTGCAATTAGGAATGTAAGTATTTCTATGCGCATGATCGTTCGTCGGTTACTGGCTGGCCTGGTGGCGCTGAATGGCTTTCACCGCGCTCTGCATGATTTCCTGATCGCTGATGGTCGCCGCCCAGTTGAGTGCGGCATCAACATCCCGAACCGGATTTTCCGGAGAGACGAGCGCATCGATCATCCCCGCCACTGCCTGATCGCGCCGGAGACCTGCGGGCAGTGCACCAATTTTTTCCGAAGCGAGGGCTGGATTCGCGAGCACTGCAGCAGTGGCAGTGTTCTGAAGAGGGGCAGCGATCGCCGTATCATCGGGACGCGCCATTAGCCAGTCCATCGTGGCAATGGGATCAATGTTAGACAATCCCGAGGCGACATAGCGAGTTGCCCGAGTGCGGGCTTCCGCAGTGGAGAGTGAATCAATGAAGTCGGCTGACGCCGCCGGATCCTTCCATGCAGCGGAACCGATGACATCCATCAGTATCTGGTCGCGATCAGCCTCACTTCCGTCCATCGATGCCGCCCAGGTCAGCGCCGCAGACGCATCCCTTTCGACCCACGTCCGAGTTAGGACTTTGCAATAGTTCACCTCGCCTCGCTTTGGTGCAAGAATGTGGCGCTCCACCAGAAACTGCGCGGCTTCCTCAGGCGCTGATTTTGCCCACAGCTCAACCATATCTGCTTGAGCACTGCGGGATAACTTCGATTCGGGCAAACCGAATACCCAATCCGCCGTTCCCTTCGCATCGCCCGAGGCCCGTTGTGCAACGATCTGGCCGAATGCACGCCGAAAAGCATCCCCTTCCAGCCCAAATGCGTCCAATGCAGCGCGCATCGCTTGCTCCGGCGACTCTTTGGCAAGTTCCGTGATCGCATCGCCCAATGCCGCGTTGACCTTGTCGTTCCCATTGAGCAACGGGCGAAGTTCCATTTCAGTCACCAGGCGCAGGATCTCTGCTGCCGGGGTGGCTGCGCGAGTGACGTACGATTCGAAAAATCGGGCGCGTGCTGCGGCATCGGGTTCTCTGCGGATCACCGCCAGCGCCTCCTCCGGATTCGATGCAGCCACCTCCGCGATCCATTTCTCCTGAAGTTGCACTTTCTCGGTTTTTGTGAGCGGCATCGAGTTGAGGATTCGCCTCGTTGCCGCCGGGTTTGCTTTTGCCGCCATGCTTATTACTTGGTCGAGAATCCATTCTCGGTTGCCCGCCGGGACGGCGCTGGTGCCATCAGGACTGGCAACCCACTCCAGAGCAGCCAGCGGTTCCGATAGTGCCCACGTGTTGAGAACTTGCTGCAGCGGCTGCGTTTCGCCAGAATCTTGCGAAATAGCCGACGCCTGATCCAATGCCGCAGCGAGGTCCGCAGTCGCCAGTTTGGTGAATGATTTGTTTTCAATTCTCCGAATCATCTCCTCGTTACCGGGGAATTCCGCCCGCACGTAGGCAAGGGCCCGGGCCGGGTCCGTCTCGGCTAGCGCGTCAATCACCTGCTGGCGAATCGCCTTATCTTCAAGGGCACTCGCCGCCAGAGCCGCCTCGATATCCCGCTGGGCCCAGGCAGCGAAAATTGCTCCAATCCGGTAGTTATCACGCCATTCCTGGTCCGTGTGAAGTTGGGCTCTTACATCAGCGGCGAAGCGCGCAGGTGCCAGCTCGACACCACGGACAACGGTCAATCCGGCTGTGAGTTCATGGAAACGATTTGTCGAGTCGCTGTAGATCGCCACCAGCAACTCGGTAACCTCATCGATCGTAGCATCCCTGAGGTAAGCGGCAGCCAGCTCGTGCGCTTCAGTCTGGCGCGCCGCGAGAATCTGTTCCAGTGTCGGTCGGACAGCAGGAGCGTTATCCTTCGCCAATACTGGAGACAGGCGCTCGGTGCCCCTGGCGGTCACACTTGGCACCTGATCGTTCGCATCACTACCACGGGCCCTGCCACCATATTGGCGTTGCACAGTTCCGCCGACAATAAGCCCCGCGACAGCCACAGCAAAAACCTTCCAAACGTTTCCGTCTACACTCATTGAGACACTTTGCCGAAAACAAAGGAGATTGGCAAGATTCATCGCCCCACTAATCGGTGCGCGATCGCTGGCGCACCTCACCTCACTTTCTGGAAGCCAGCGGTGCAGTCATTTGTCATCGCTCTTCAGATCGTCCTCGGTATCGAACTGCCTGTCAGGCCCGGCGGAGATCAAAACGAATCGCCGCCCCTGAGGTTCACGGCTTTCGGCGATCTGCCTGTATCCGTATTCGGTGCCCCATGGGTCGTGCGGCACTTTGGCGATCAGTCTCGCCCAGCTTCTTGGAATGGGTTCTATTGTCGGCTTTTCAACCAATGCAGCGAGCCCTTGCTCGGTTGTGGGCAGGCGCTGGGATTTCGCCTCGTATACCGTCAAGGCAGACTCGAGAGCACTGAAGTCTGCCAACGCCCTAGACTCTCGCGTGCCGCTACAGGTAATGCTAACCATCTTCGCGGTGCCCCAAACCGCTGCTGTTCCGACCATCAATCCGACAGCCGCACCAGTCACCAACTTCCTGCGCAGGCTCCACTTCATCGTTTCCCGTTGTTCCTCATTCATGGTGGGAGAATGCAGGCAGATGACTTCAGGCGCAAATTCGATCGGATCGTTCGGCGCAGCGGCAAAAGCTGGGACACCTGATTGTTATGGAGCCGTTATGTATGTAATATGTAAGTGCGCGCAACCGCTCGTGATTCTCAGTCTCAAAGGCGGACGCCCAACATCGAAGCCATTCGCCTGAGACTTGCTCTCCCTATTCCTACAGGAGTGCCTGGAAAGATCTCAAATACCGTCTGGCAACTTCAGGCTGGCAATCTCGTCCATGATGCGGTCACTGATCGCCTGGTAGGCGTCCCGACCTTTGTTGGCAAGCTGCTCTTCGGAAAACTCGATAGGATGTCCGACGACGATGCGCAGGCGGCTGGGCCTGGGAATGCAGGTTCCTCTGGGCAGTGCCTCGTGGGCACCAAAGATGCGCACCGGTTGCACCCTGCACTTTGCCTTTGCCACTACCATGCCCACGCCGGCCTCGCCGCGCTGCAGTGAGCCATCGGGGCTGCGGTTACCCTCGGGAAAAATGAGCACGCGCTCGCCTGCCTTGATCAGTTTGATGATGTTCTTGAGACCGCTGAAATCGGGATTCTCCTGATCGACCGGAATCGAATTCCACTGCTCGTAAAACCACTTGGCAGGCCCGACGAAGAGTGACTTGCGGGCAAGGTAGTAGATGTCGTCATCGTAGCAGACACCGACCATCGGCGGATCCACAAAGCTGACATGGTTGCTGGCGACGAGCATCGGCTCGTCCTGAACGAGCCGCTCTTTGTGGATCACTCGGTGATCGAAAAAGGCGATTCCAGCGAGGCGGAAGAGAGTGTAACCGAATCTGTAGACAGGACTCATAGCAATGGGAAAAACGGGCCACAGAAATAGGCCAAGATCCTGAGTTTGTCGGCACTTTTTTAGCGTTTTTCCGCAGAACCAGCAGTCCTTGCTCGGGCATCGAATCCGGCAGTCAAGCGGGCGACGACTTCGGGATCCGGGTTGGCTTCGTGCTCTGCATCCGCTCCGCGCGTCAGGTCGAACAATTCAACACTTGCGATCTCGCCCTGCTTCACCCTGTAAACGAGCCGATGCCGATCGCTACGAATGCTGACGGCATTTCCCCAGTGGCTGACGGCGACATCGCGCACGGATTCTGCCGAGCCATCGAGGAGAGGGACGAGGGAGGTGCCGTCCAACGGGAACGCTGTCTCGGAGAAACCGGGCGCACAGAGATCGCGCAGTGTTGGATAGAGATCGGTGCTTTCGACAAGGGCGTTCGTTTCCTGTCCAGCGGTAGCCATGCCTGGAACGCGGATCATGCACACGCTGCGCAGGGCTCTCTCGAGCGGGCTGTGCTTGCCCCAGATCTGCTGCTCGCCAAGGTGCCAGCCGTGATCTCCCCAGACAACGACGATGGTGTTCTCTGCCAGGCCGGATGCGTCCAGTGCATCGAGCACTTTGCCCACCTGCCGGTCGGAGTAGCGTACGCATGCCGCGTATCCACGGCGAGCCAGTGCTGCCGCATCGCGGGCCAGTGGTTGTTCTTTGGTGAACGGAAAGGCGTATCGGTAGAATTCACCACTCTTGTGCCAGTAGTCGGTATCAGGCTTGTCTGACGCTTTGCCAGGCAGGTGAAAGTCACCACGCTGGTAGGCTTCTTCCAGCGCATCCCAGTCGGACTGAAGGGCTACAAATGGCAGGTGTGGCTTGAAGAACCCGAGCCCCATGAAAAAACGTTCGCCGGATTTTGCGAACTCCTGAAGCTGGGCAATCGACGCATCGGCCATCAGTCCGTCCGGCAGGTCCGTATCCTTTTCGACCACGAACTCCATCAGATCCTCGTGCCCCTGACCATCCTCCCGATGGCGTCCCCCTTCGTAGGCAAAGAAGACTCCCCAGCCGCGCTTCCACGGCCCCAGCGGTGTCGCCAGCGAATCCCACGCATGAGGCAGTTCATCGCGACCGTCGCCCTCGCCATTGTAGGCATAGACCCGTCCGTCTGCTGTATGTGAAATCTTGCCGATGCAAACCGTCTTGTATCCGCTACGCCGGAACATTTCCGGCATGGTCTGTGCGCCGGGTTGCAACTCAGGGTTCAGTGCCGCCTTGCCTTGATAGGCGGACTGGTTTCCGTTAGTGATACCGGATGAGATCGGCCATCGCCCCGTCAGAAGTGCAAATCGCGACGCCCCGCAGGTGGGCACGGCAACGTACTGCCGGTTGAACTGCAGCGCGGTTCCAGCAAACGCATCTAGGCAGGGCGACTGCGCCATTTTACTGCCGTAACACGCCAGTTCTGGACGAAGGTCATCGATGGCGATGAACAATACATTGTAGCGGTTCTTCTCTGCAGCGTGGCCAGAGGAAACTACCGCCAGCAGCGCCGATAGAGCGAAGAATAATCTCATCACTGAAAAGCTGCGGCGACGGCTGCTTTGGTCTTCGCCAGGCCAGTGGCCAGAACAGTTTCCACAGGCTGTTTGCTGTATTCCTTGTTGAACAGTTCCAGGGACAGCACGCCACCGAATCCGGTGGAGACTAACCCTGACAGAATACTCTTCAGTGGCGCGATGCCATCGCCCGGATAAACTCGGTCTTTGTCACCGATGGTCTCGCGCGCAATGTCAGGGTAGTCATTGATGTGCATGACGTGCATCTTTTGCCCGGCGATTGTTTTCAGAGCTTCAAACGGGGAACCTCCTTTGAAGACATGATACACATCGGTCAAAACACAGGCATCCGGATGGCCGGATTCCGCTGCGATCAATGCGACTTCGCCAACCCTTGAGAGCGATTTCGAAAAGCCCCACAACTCGACTTGTGGAACAACACCGATCCCCCGCCCTGCTTCGAGCAATGCGCGGTAACGTTCCGCAGCTTTGAACAAATCAAGGTCTGCCTGATCCGTGGCACCTACCGGCGGTGCGGCAATGCGTAAGCCTCCGATCTGCTGAACCTTCTCCATGTCGCGCTTCGACTGCTCCAGCCCTTCTGCACGTCTGGCATCGTCGTCGACAATCCAGTTCGCAAAACCAATGGCACTCTCCACCGTCAGTCCCAGGTCAGCGATCTTTTTGCCGAGATCTTTCAGACTTCCGCCGTCCTTCTCGTGCTGGGCCAGCTCGCTGATCCAGGGTTCGACGGCCTCATAGCCGGCTTTCGCAATCAGCTCCACCGACTGCATCAGCGGCAATTTGTAATCACGGATCGTGGCGGTATTCAGGCAATGCCGAAATTTGAATCCGCTGCCGACCGTGGGAGCCTGGGCATTTGCCACAGTGGCGACCGTCGGAGCAGCGGCGGCGGCACCGAGGACGACCGCACCTTTGAAAAAAGAACGGCGACTGACTTCGAATGATGGAGTATCTGACATGGGGATAGCGTTACCAGAGTTGGATTAGAATGACAGCCCATAGAACATTTTCCCGTGGTTGGGAAGCTGCAGACGGATGCAGCTTATTCCAGCATACGAAGACCAGACATTGATTGGACACAACTGACAGTTGCCCAGTGGCGCTTATAGTGGTTGAGTGCGATGATCCATTGCCTGGCGGCTAATCCTCCGTCGGACAATGCTTGTGTGAAGAACGGACTCCTGCTGCTGATGAAAAACACTGTATTAATTACCCTCGTAGGGGTGGCCGCCGGAGCATCCGGTTTTGTCGCCGGACGTTTGACCAGCCCAGCCATCGATCCTTCGGTGCAATCGGTCGATCCACGTTACAACTCGCCGATGGCGGCTTATCTTCCGCCGGGCGATTCGCGCAAAGCCGGTGGCGGAAGTGGGAATAATTTGGCTGTCGAGGCTGAGAGTGGATCGAGCATGCCGCTCAGCTCACACGAGATGCAGTACGCGCTGACGAAAGCCCTGGCAGAACCAAATCCGGTAAGCCGCATGGCAGCACTCAGCCAGCTGCTTTCAAATCTCGACGAAACGAATCTCAACTCCGCTCTGGATGTGTTCAAAGACATCCCGATTCGCCCCGACAACAAGTCGGAGTACCAGATGCTTCTCTATGCATGGGCAAAGTTTGATGGCGAAGGAGCAATCAAGTATGCCAGTGAAAATCTCACCGCCCGTGGAATCTCCGCCGGTGAACTCAGACGTGCAGCGCTGCCAGGCTGGGCATCTACGGATCCAGAAGCGGCGATGAAATGGCTTGATGAAAAGACGCTGGCGGACGCTGCCGAAAAGGGACAAGAACTTGAGGAAGGCGCACCCGTTCGCCCGGAGGCGGACTACGCGGCGGCCTTGATCAAAGGCTGGGCGGAAAAGGATCCTTACGCGGCCTCGAATTACCTTATGGAACGCTATGAGCACGGCAAGGAACGTGAGACGCTGATCGGTGAAATCGCTTCCAGCATGATAAAAGAAGGCCCAGGAGCTGCCGTAGCATGGGCGGAATCCTTTGACGATGCACAGTTCAAGGAAGAAGCTTTCGAGGAGCTTGCAGAAGACTGGACGAGCATCGATCCCGATGCCACAGGCGCGTGGCTGGCCAAGCATATCAACGAGCCCTATTCCAAAGAAGCAGTGGAAGACCTCGCCAGAGGCTGGGCGGTGAAAGATCTGGATTCTGCGGTCAAGTGGTTCGAAACGCTCGGTGACGGACTCACACGCGGCACGGGAATCTACGAATTGATGAAGATCTGGGCACCGAAGGACACTGAACTCTCTGGTCAATGGCTGGCGGGACTGCCCGAAGGTTCCGTCTCCCGCGACATGGGAGTCAGCGCCTACGCATCTGAGATTTCCAAAGACAACCCGGAAGCCGCAGCGCAATGGCTGGAGACGATCAGCGATGAAGCTACCAGGCAGGGCGCAGCGCAAAACGTCCTGGGGAACTGGGCGAAGCAGGACCCTTCCGCAGCGCTCGCATGGGCACAGGAAAACAACGTGCTGCCAGAGGAACAGCTTCAGCAGATGCAGCAACACCAGGAGCAGATGCGTAACGTCATCGTGGACGGCAATGTCGTGCAGCTCCCGATCGATCAGATCAGAAACGGAATTCAAAATGAACTGCCGCCCGGCGCGGTAATCGAGCAGAGCGCTGACGGAGGGGTAATCATCAGCCATGAGGGCAAGACCTTCCAACTGCCACCTGAAGTGATCGAAAATGATCTTCCGCAGTTGCGCACATCGATCCAGGGCAACCGCTAAGCGCTCCCCTGCGTGGAACATGTAAGAGTTCTCCAGGATGGATTCTGGGAACGCACCGCAATCGTTCGCGATGCCACTGGTCGACTCCTCGTCCGTAAAGAGTCGACTGCAGCGGGAGCGGATTCACCGTGGGGACGTACGGCATTGCGTGAAGAAATCCGGTTTCTTGATACCGTTCCCGGCTTGGCAAAAAATTACTATCCACCGCTGGTCGATCATTGGGACCATTCCGCTTCCAATGGCAGTGTGGGCTACTGCATCCCCTATTACGATGGCTATGAAAACGTCTCGGTGGCACTGAGGAATGGGAGCCTTTCGCAGGCCGATGCAGACCAGATTCAATGCCACCTGGCTGACGCGATTCTGGAAGCCACCCACCAGCCAGCGTCGCCGTTTGGAATCGTTCGTCATGTGTGCGATACGATCGAGGACGCAATCACGCGATTGCGAAAGCTGCCTGACTTTGCCTCCTGTATTGATTCAGCTGAGCTGAAGATCAACGAATGCGTCATGCCGGGCTTGAGTCGGGCCTACGATCGCGCGCGGGAATCTCCAGCGATGCAGACACTCGGCTCACTTCCGACCATTCGCCTGCACGGCGACCTGATCCTTGAAAATATCCTGTGGAACCCAGCAGGAGATCCCCCACTCCGCCTGATCGATCCCGTTTCCGTAGCTGGCATTTCCAGCGGCCCAGCTGCGTTCGATCTTGTAAAATACGCATCCTACGCGACTGGCGAACTGTACGCACTTCGGTCAGGAGCTATCAAAACAGGTCCGACACCAGGCGAGCGCGATGCCTTCACCTACGAGCCCGCCCCCTTGCCTGCCTTCGGTCGCATCGATCTGCTTTCCGGTTTCGAGAGCGCATTCGAGCAGCGCCATGGCCCGCGAGATAAAGCCGTCGAGCACCTGCTGGATGGCTACTTTTCTCTGGTAATGGCCGTCAATACCCACGGCCTCCAGCAGTGGGGACGCGTGCTCAAAGGTATCCTTTCGCTGAATGCCGCTGTAGAAACTCTGGTCACGTGACGAAATATGTGATCCACTCGCGATCACATGAAGTCAGTTATACTAAAGCTAGTCCTGCTGCTCGCCCTTGCCATCCAGCCAGCCAATATGCTGGCCGCAGCCGAGCGTCCTAACATTTTGTTCATTTTTTCCGATGACCATGCCACGGAAGCGATCTCGGCCTACAGTGGTGGCAGATTGAACAACACTCCGAATCTCGACCGCATCGCAAACGAAGGCATGTTGTTCCGCAATTCGTTCTGCGCGAATTCGATCTGTGGCCCTTCGCGCGCCAATATTCTGACCGGCAAGCACAGCCACAAGAACGGCTTCCTCAACAACGAGCAGATGAAGTTCGACGGTAGCCAGATGACATTCCCAAAGCTGCTGCAAAAGAATGGCTATCAGACTGCACTGATGGGCAAGTGGCATCTGGTCACAGATCCCACAGGTTTCGATAAATGGGAGATCCTTCCCGGCCAGGGCAACTATTACAATCCACACTTCATTCAAATGGATGGTACCCGCAAGCAGCGCCCCGGATACTGCACGGACATCGTGACCGACCTCGCGCTCGACTGGCTCAGCGAAGAGCGCGACCCGGAGAAGCCGTTTCTCCTCATGTGCCAGCACAAGGCACCGCATCGCAACTGGTCGCCCGCCCCCAGGCACTACCACCTATTTGACGACCACGACTTGCCACTGCCTGCGACGCTGTTCGACAACTACAGCGGGCGGTCAAAGACGCTGGCGGATCAGGAAATGAGCATCGCAAAGAACATGTACTGGGGACACGACATGAAGTTCCACGGCAAGAGCCTGTTCCCCGAGTTCTTTCTCGAAGGCATTCCCAACGGAGAATACAAGCGCATGACTCCGCAGCAACAAGCGCGCTGGGATGCCGCTTACGAGCCAAAAAATCAAGAACTGATTGCCAGCATGGAGTCAGGCAGGATGAACACGGAGGAGATCACCAAGTGGAAGTACCAGCGCTATATCAAGGACTACCTGCGCACGGTTCAGGCCGTGGACGACAGCGTGGGCAGGCTGCTGGATTACCTGGATGCCACCGGGCTCAGCGAAAACACGGTGGTCATTTATTCATCGGATCAGGGCTTCTACCTGGGGGAACACGGCTGGTACGACAAGCGGTGGATGTTTGAAGAATCACTGGAGATGCCATTCATGATTCGCTGGCCCCATGTGATTGAGGGCGGAACCACTTCGCACGCGATGATTCAAAACATCGACTACGCTCCCACCTTCCTTGAGATGGCAGGCATCGAACGCCCCTCCGAGATTCAAGGCACCAGCATCATGCCAGTTCTGAAAGACAAGGGACGAGTCCCCACCGACTGGCGCGACGCGATCTACTACACGTACTACGGCGAGCGCACCCATGCCGTAGCCGCGCATGACGGTGTTCGCACCACCCAGCATAAGCTCATGTTCTTCCCCAAAACGCGCGAGTGGAACTTGTTCGACCTGGTCGCCGATCCTAACGAACTCCGCAGCGTACACGCCGACCCAAAATACGCCGACGTGCTGGAGGCCCTCAAGAAACGCTACCACGAACTGCGCAAACAATACGAAGTGAACACCGCCGTGATTCCTGTATCACGCACAGGGGAAGACTGGTGGCAGAAGCGCTGGCAGGCAAAGAACAAGGAAACTCAGCAAGGCCCCGGCCAGTTGCTTTTTATCGGCGACTCGATCACACAGGGCTGGGAAGGCCGCGGCAAGGCGACCTGGGACAAGTACTACGCAAACCGTTATGCCATTAATCTGGGCTTCTCCGGCGACCGCACGGAGCACGCCCTCTGGCGACTGGAGAAGGGCAATTTCAAAGGTGTGGAAAATCCAAAGGTAGCCGTAGTGATGGTCGGCACTAACAACACGGGTCACTTTGATCAGGATCCGACGGAGACAGCAGCGGGAGTGACTGCGATCGTCGAACAACTCAACTCCCAGTTTCCGAAAACCAAGGTGCTGTTACTGGGAGTGTTCCCGCGCGGCGCAACGCCCGATGATCCGAAAAGGAAGATCAACACCGCGATCAACGAACAAATCGCGAAGCTTGCCAATCAAGAAGTAGTCGAATATCTCGACATCTCCAGCGTCTTCCTCGGCGAAGGAGGCACTCTATCAAAGGAAATCATGCCCGATCTGCTGCACCTCAGCGAGGAGGGCTACCAGCGCTGGGCTGCTGCCATCGAAGACAAAATCGTGGAACTCGGCGGCTTCCAAAAGGTCGATCAGGCAACGACTGAGTGAAGAACTTTGTGACTACATTCCAGAATTACGAAAATTACGGAGCAGAAGAAACCAAGCGGAATCTTGACCACCGCGAACGAGTCGCTTAGAACAACGGCTTTAACCAAAAAACCTTCACCAGCAAGCTATGCCGACTGTCGAGACAAATGGAATCAATATGTACTATGAGGAACAAGGATCAGGCGATCCATTAATCCTCATCATGGGAATCACAGCGCCCGGTGCTGTATGGGAAGCTCACGCAAACGATTGGAGCCAGAGTTTCCGCTGCATCATGGCAGATAACCGCGGCGTCGGAAAAACTGATAAACCAGCTGGCGACTACTCCAGTGAGATGTTCGCAGACGATTACGCCGGACTGATGGATGCTTTGAGCATCGAGCAGGCACGGATCGTCGGCGTGTCGATGGGAAGTATCATCGCCCAGCAACTGGCCTTGCGGCACCCATCAAAAGTGAAGAGCACGATTCTCATGTGCCCGTGGGCACGCTGCGACAGATACGCCAAGTCGGTCTTCCAGCACATGAAAGACTGCAAAGCACGCCTCACGCCGTCCGAGTTTATGGAGTGGATCCAATTGCTGATCTTCACCAAGCCTTTCTGGGACAATGATGACGCCTATCAGGGACTGCTGGAAGGACGTCAGGGCGCGAATTCCGATCCCGCTCCACAGCCCCTGCACGGTCTGGCGGGCCAGGCAGCTGCCTGCGTGAACCACGATGTCTATGACCAACTCGGAAAGATCGCCTGCCCGGCACTGGTGATCGGTGGCAAAGACGATATTTTCACCCCGAGCTGGATGGCCAGGGAAGTCGCTCAGGGAATACCAGGCTCCGAATTCCATCTTTACGATAACGCTGGCCACGCCTTCCACTGGGAAGTCATGGATGACTTCAATCCACGCGCGCGCCAGTGGCTGCTCGACCACTGATATCCCTCTCAACTGAAAACCGAATACTAGCAAACCCACTAACTCATTATGTCCATCAAATTTGGTTCCGAAGTTTACACCTGGTTCATGCAGGGCACCGGGAAAGGATACGACAACAAGCTCGATCACATGATCAAGATCGCTGGCCAGGCTGGGTTCACCGGTATTGAGCCGATGATCCTCCTCGCCTCGAAAGACCTTGGCTGTTCGGACTACTGGCTTGGTGATTTCAAGGATCCGATCAAATTGAAAGACGTCCTCGCCGAGCATGGCGTTGATCTTGCCGGTTTCGCTCTGGTATGCAGCTGGGATGCGGACTCCGAGACCGACGACGAGCGCGCAGCGGCTGACTACGCGATCGAAACGCTCACCACCCACTTCCCGAATGCAATGTTAGGAACAGTGCCACTTCCGACGGGGCGGAAAAACATTCAGGAGCGCCGCGTCAATCTGGTCAGAAACGTGAACGCGGTATCACGCCGGGCCACAGATGCCGGCCTCAAGTGCTCGTTCCACCCTAACAGCCCTCCACCATCGATGGTTCGTACGCAGGCCGACTATGACGTCGTGCTCAACAGCCTGAACCCCGAGGTGACCGGATGGACCCCAGACGTAGGTCACATCATCCGGGGCGGCATGGACGTGATCGAAACACTGGACAAGTGGTCCTATCTGGTCAACCACATCCACTACAAGGATTTCAGCGGCAACGGCCCGGAGCCGTGGGCGCAAATGGGAACCGGCAAGCTCGACTTCCACAAAATCACTGAGTGGCTCACCCTTCGCAACTACGACGGGTGGATCATCTGTGAGGATGAGGCTCATGTAGCCGTCGACGATCCCGATGGAGTCACGCTTCAGAACGGCCAGTGGTGTAAGGAGAATCTTTACGATCTCGTCCAATAAGGCCGAAGACGCTGCAATCGTTTCGGCGCCCTGCTTCGGAATCATTCCGTCGCAGGGCGTCTTCTTTTCGTACCTTCAGATCGTAAAAACCTACTGGAAACCCTGCAGTTCCTGTTGAACACTGGCGCAAGTGTCCACCACCGTCATCGTCATCACCTTCGGGTTTACCATGTTCGCCGCCATGCTGGCGCGGGACCGGTTCCGTTCGGTCTATAAGAAGCACGAGACGGACGAATACAAGAATGCTCCCACCGGTGCCGAGCTCGCGTCCGAAATCCTCCGTCAGCGCGGTGTGAGCAGCGTGCGCATCACCGAGCACAAAGGCACAACGCTTGGTGACCACTACGACGAAAGGCGCAAGTGCCTCGTGCTCACCAGCGCCAACTTTCACGGCACCCACACCGCAGCACTCGGGGTCGCCGCGCAGGAAGTGGGGCACGCGCTACAACATGCAGACGGCTATACTCCGCTCATCGCCCGGCAGAGTGCTATGCGAATGACCGTGGCTGCCAGTGGTCTGGTATTCATCATCGCCGTCATCTTGATTGCGGCGCGCGTACCTGTCCGAGGAGTGCTGCTCGGATTCAGCATCACCTGGTTCCTGATGATGCTTTACAATCTGGTCACCATGCCGGTGGAATGGGATGCCTCGCGGCGCTCCCGCGAAATGCTCGAAGACATGAGCGCACGCTTCCACAGCCGGCAACTCGACGCCATCTACACTGTCATGGGAGCGGCCTGCTGGCGCTATACCGGAGCATTTCTCGGCTCCCTCCGGCACGTTTTCTATCACCTGTCACCGACACAAGGAGGCTCCAAAGGCACTTAAGAAAACATGAGCGACAATCCAAAACGTATCGTTGTAAAGTTTGGCTCCGGCATCCTGACAAATCCGGACAGAGTCAGCCTGGATGACGCTCAGTTTGATGCACTGACCAGCGCCATCTCGGATTTGAAGCGTGACGGTCACGAGGTAATCATCGTCTCCAGCGGCGCAGTCGCGGCTGGGCTGATGGCGTTCAAATTAAGTGCCCGGCCAACAGACACCAGCGACCTGCAGGCCTGCGCTGCCGTTGGACAGAGCCGCCTGATGCACTTCTACCAGACACTCTTCCGTGAGCACCAGTTTCATGTCGCCCAGCTCCTCCTGACCAATGAGGACATTTATGCGGAAAACCGGAGGCGCAATTTTGAAAACACTCTCGAACGCCTGCTCCGTTTCGACGACGTCATCCCGATCATCAATGAAAACGACTCCGTCGCCATCGAGGAACTCAAGTTCGGCGACAATGACACCCTGTCTGCCAGAGTCGCAGTGATCGCCAGGGCTGATCTGCTGATCCTCCTGACCTCAGTAGATGGAATCCAGACCAGCTCCGACAACAATGAGATCATTCAAGACGTCCACGACATCGCAGATGTGCTCTGCCACGTCCGCGATGAAACCGGCCACTTTTCCGTCGGGGGCATGCAGACAAAGTTGAAGGCCGTCGAAATCTCCACCACCGCAGGTGTCGAAACCCTCATCGCCAACGGCAGACGTGCTGAGCAACTGGCGGAACTAGTCGCCGGTCACGGAATTTGCACTCGCATCTACGCGAAGCCCCGGAATATCACGGGCTGACTACAGCCAAGAACGACGGAGAGAGTGATCGAGGATTCGTCGCTTCGCATGCGTCGCAGCCAATTTGGTGACCGTGCTCAGAGGCAGAAAACGATTGGCGACAAAGAAAAAGCACAGTGGAGTGACGGTTGCCCGCCCAGGCAGGAGCTTGGTAGGGGTTCTGTGATCTCCGCCAAAGTCACTGCTCAGTTTGTTCGAAGTCATAGGCATTTTTTCTGATCAACGTGTAGCGCATCCACAGCGGGGAGGAAAGCCGGAATCCAAACAGGAGCGCTACCCGCGCTACCCGCCGTTGGATGGAGTGTCTTGTTGTACTTCTTCATTTGTTGTTGGTGCGCTGATCCCGAGAAGAAGTGGAATCCGATAGTCCTGATCCTTCTCGTTCCAGAAGATCAAGCGATTGGGTAAATCGACATTGAAGAATGACTCATAGTAGGACTGCTCATCAAATGGCTCACCATCTCGTCCAAATATCTTGAACTTCACAGGCTCGGAAGCCAGATCAAACTCTCCTTGGTGCGCTCTTCCGGGAATTTAGTGGGTAGCGGAGGAAACGGTCTGGGTGAATTCCGCCGACACCACTGTTCCCCTCGCCTGAAGCATTCGCAGAGCGTCGCCCGCCTCGACCGTCCGATGCTGCCGGACGTCGCCCGAGAGAATCACGCGAAGAAAAATTTGGGCTCCTTGCTGACCCGGCCTCGCTTACTGGTTGATCTTGATGTTGGCATCCCACATTCCCAGCGAGAAGGGATTTGGCGCAAAAAAATCCTGAGCTTTCTTTTGCGCCATTGCCGGCAATTCTAGCCAATGGGCCACAGATGAAACTGCCCAGTCCGAGCTTTGAAGCTCCTTAATCAACCTTAAGAATTCAGCATAACCTGTTGATTATTAATAAAGTGAGCAGGAGAGGATTCGAACCTCTGAAGGCATAGCCAGCAGATTTACAGTCTCAAAACGTATCGTTCTTAGCTGCTCTCAACTGTTTCTATCTGAGTCCAACAAGTTGTTCACCATCAATATTTTATGTAGATATTTCTCCCAAAGTTTAGCACACTT
>JAGROY010000361.1 GCA_020439995.1 Verrucomicrobiia bacterium | reverse complement strand
CTCTTGGGCAAGTGGACGATCACGATGGAATCGCAATGGCCATCGATGAATTCATCGAGAAGAAAAAATTAAAGGGCGAGAAACAGCAGCGAGCGCTCATGCTAAAACTGGGGCTCTACGGCGCGGACAAACTTGAGGCTGCCGTGAAATTTCTATCAGAGATTATCGATATCGAATCAGACTCCGATACTGCGAATGAGGCAGTGGAGATTCGCATGCGAGTGAAAGATTTTATCGCCGGTGAGCAGACGTCTTCCGGTACATTGAACCAAAAACAATCAAGCCAGGCACCATGACTGATACCGATCAACAAAACAACACCGACCATACTGAGCAATCGCAGGATAGAAGTGAGCAGAGCCCTCGCGGTTTCTTCTATAGCCTGTGCGAGAACCTCGATAGTGCGGTGAAGAAAGCGACCGATCGTGCTTCGGCACGGGCTGGCAGCGCAGCTCCCAAGGTGAAAAAGGTGGTTGAGCGGGGAGCCTATGAGGTGTCCTATTCAGCAGCCTATGGCATCGTGTTTAGTGCCGCCGTCGCCCGCCAGATATTGAAAGACAACGTCATTCTCGACGGAGTGAGAGAGGGGATCAAAGCCGGGCGTGAAGCTGCCGAAAAACGCAACGCTGCCCAGTCACAAGCGTCGGACTTTGCGGCCACTCGCTCCACGGAAGGCACTGACGACGGCGCTGCTCCTGGCTTGACTCCGTCTCCAGCGTGACGTTCGTCCGGCGGCTCTGGGGATTAACCTACTGAAAAGGGAAAGTTGTGGAGAGCCGACTGAGCTTAACTCGACCCTACGGAGAATCGAGCGCATCCGTCACCGAGATTCCAGCGACGCAGGACACCCGGATCAAGCCACATCGGCTCGTTTCTTGTCGGACAACATACCGCCGAAAATCCCGCAGCCCATCGTAAGTAAACAAGTGATTGGGTACATCCAAGCGTAAGAGAGCTTTACGTCGAGCTTGGCGGGATCGGTGAATTCCGCCTTCGTCAGGTCTTCGACTCCGGCCTGTAGCTCGGGTTCACCATCTTTGCCGAGGGTGAGTAGGGCTGCCAGCTTACCGCTGTTCGGGAAGATTTCCGACCGGAATGCCACGGTCTTTCCGACCAGCGTTTCTCGTAGTGGAGCGAGATCACGCGCAACATCTCTTTTCTCGGCCCGCCCGATAAAGACTCTGAGGTCTGAGCCTTCGAAGCGCACGAGCGGCCAGGCGTTTAATCCTTCGCCGTCAGGGGCGTCGATGCTGGTGACTTTGCCTCGCAGAATCACCTTCTCCCACTCATTGGCAGCCAGTTGGCTTGCGCTGGCTACATCGATGATGGGAACCTCTGGCCGGGAAACTGTGTGTGCTCCCCACTTTGCCAGTTGTTCGATTTTGGCGTCTTTGTCATCCGCTTTTTTGATTAGGATGTTGTGAAGCTCAGTGCGCACGTAGGTGACTGCCAGGAAGGAGAGAATCACACCGATCGTCAATCCGGTTACCGAAGATCGCGGGGCGAGCAGTGCAGCGAGGAACAGGCCTAACATTGGGCCAACGGTGTAGGCAACCATTCCGAAGGCGAGGCTGACAACGTTGATATCACCACGCATGCTGTCCAGCAGGATCGCAAACAATGAAAGTCCTATTCCCCAGACAACTACCAGCACGCGTGAGATCTTCACCAAGCGCTGGTGGGCGGCAGCGGTGGTGACTTCTTCAGGTTTTACGAACAGTGATAATGTCGTCTGTGAAAGCGCTGCAAGGACCGAGTCCAGGCTGCTGATCGCCGCCGCGAAAATCCCGGCAAGAATGAGTCCCCGAAGTCCGATCGGAAGCGTGGTGGTAATCCACGCGGGGAACACGTAGTCTTTTTCTTCTGCGAACCGGGCGGCTTCCACGGGTGAGACGCCGTGATGGGTGTAGTAGACAAAGAGGGCTGCACCCACCATTAGCATCAGGAAGGTCAAAAACTGGCCCACCGAGCTCCAAATGATCGCCTTGCGAGCGTCGACCGCTGAACGGCAGCAGAACATGCGCTGTGCATTTAACTGATCAACGCCAAACGCGCTCAGGTTTTGGAATGGCACTGCGATGATCGCGACCCAAAGTGTGAATTGTGCGGCCGGATTCGTCGTCAGATCCCAAAGGGTGAATTTTCCGTTGGTCCCTGCAGCCGTGACATTGCGCCCAATGTTAAAGAACTCGGCAAAACCTCCGTCGATACTGCCGATGATCCAGAAAAACGCCACCATGCCGCCGAGCGTGAAGAGAACGAATTGCATCACATCCGTCCAGATCACGGTGCGCATTCCGCCCATGAGAGTCCATCCTATAGCAAAGACTCCGATGACGCAGATGCAGGCAGCGAAAGACCAAGGCGTGACGACGTCCAGCGCTAGCGCGGCGACAAGCACCCGAACCGACTGGCCAAGAATGCTTCCGACCGAGAAAATGAGAGTCGCGAGCCGCTTAACTCCCTTTCCCAGACGGTTCTCCATAAAATCATACGGACTGTAGATCTCCTTCTCGTAGTAAACCTTCACAAAAAAGTAGCCAACGATGAAGCGGGCGAGCACCGAGCCGATGGCCCATTGGAGATAGGTAAAGTTTCCGCTGAGAGCAAAAACCATCCCTGGAACGCCGATGAAGGTGACGCCGGAGATCTCGGTTGCGATGATCGAACCACTGACCGCCTGCCAGGGAAGGGACCTGCCGCCGAGGAAAAAGTCTTTAATACTCGCCTGGCTTCCCGCCATTTTGTGTCCCACCCACGTCGTCAGTCCAAGGTAGGCAAAGACGACGATCCAGTCGATCCAAGTGAAGTATTCGTGCAGCATAGCGGAGAGGAACGCGACTGTTTGTCGCGGAATTAGTTAGGGCTACTTAACGGTTTCGATCCGTTTTCGCAAGGCTTTAGCCTGCGAAGCTGCGAAGATGGTTCTACAGCGCGGACCGCCTGTTCTCTCTGTGGAGAATCGTGACCGGGAATTTACGGTGGTCGGGCAAAGAGGGGGCACCGACGTACTTTTTCTATTTAATCCATTTTACTAAGGAAATTACCTAGAGATTCGTTTTTGGAGTGGAAAAAAGTTGGAAAACATCGCTGCGGATTGCCACTTTTTTCTTCGCAAACGATTGTAAATGAATTTCTTATGAGAGTCAGAAATAGCTTTTTGGGAAGATTGACAAACAACACCAGAAAAGCCATTCTCCGCGCTCACCATATCAATTGTTGGCCCTTTCGGGCTTAATCCCATCTCCGTACCCAATCGTGTACTCGAACGAAGAATATCTAGTCCAGTTGTTGCAGGAAGCCGGTCTTTTGGCTCCTGAAGACCTTGAGTTCGCCCAAGAAGTAGGCGACGGAAACAGTGCTGTTCTCGCGCTTGTGAAAGACGAGAGGCTCTCGGAAGAGGATCTCGCACGAACGCTTGCTACAAACGCGGGAATGGACTTTTACAATCTGGCTGCGGAGGTGCCGGATCAAGGTGCTCTGGATGCGATGGACAAGGCGTCCGCTGGTCGCTACAAGGTCGTTCCTGCGAAACTCGCTGATGGTGTGTTAACCGTTGCTGTCTGGGATCCGTTCGATATCGAGACGTTGGATGCGTTGCCTCACGTTTTCACGGGATATCAGTGCGAATTTGTGCTGTCTCAGCGAAGCACGATCTTCGGTATGATCAAGGACTTCTACGGAGTCGACCCTGATGCGGCGCCGGGAGATGCGATCGATATCGATATGGGAGCCATCGAGTCTGCGGACGATGCTCCTATCATCAAACTGGTGGGGGAGATCCTTCAGGAGGCGTTCTCAATGAGTGCCAGTGACATTCATATTGAGCCCATGGAAGATCGGATGCGAATTCGGCTTCGGATGGACGGTGCGCTGCACGTGGTAGCGGAGCATCCTCTGCGTCTGCACGGGCCAATCATGGCGCGACTGAAGATCATGACGGGCAGCATGAGTATCGACGAAAAACGGGTGCCGCAGGATGGTCGAATTCAGGCCAAGCTGGGCAAGAAGGAGATTGACCTTCGTGTGTCCACTGTCCCCACGAACCACGGCGAAAGCGTGGTTATGCGTATTCTGGACAAGTCTTCTCTGCTTCTGGGATTGGCCGAGCTAGGTTTCTTCTCTGACGATGAGGAGATGTTCAATGAGTTGATTGCTCTGCCTGATGGGATCATCCTGGTGACCGGGCCTACCGGATCTGGAAAAACCACGACGCTTTACGCTTGCCTCAATACGATCAACAGGCCGGACAGAAAAATCATTACGGTTGAGGATCCGGTTGAATACATGTTGCCTGGTATCAATCAGGTGCCAGTGAAGGCGTCGATTGGAATGACCTTTGCCGCAGCCCTGCGGTCAATGCTCCGGCAGTCGCCGAATATTGTAATGGTGGGCGAGATTCGAGATGAAGAGACTGCTGCGATTGCTATCAACGCGAGCCTCACTGGTCACCTCGTATTTTCGACTCTGCACACGAACGACGCCCCCAGTTCGGTAGCACGTCTTTCTGACATGGGCATTAAGCCATTCCTGATCGCAAGTGCGACCCGTGCCATGATCGCGCAACGCCTTGTGAAGAAGGTTTGCCCCGAGTGTGGTGGCTCAACTGAGATGTCAGAGCGCGAACTCCGTCTGCTGAATGTGGACCTGTCGAAATTCAGTGATGTGAATTTGAGGAGGGGAGCTGGCTGTAAGCTTTGCAGGCAAACAGGCTACAAAGGGCGTCTGGGCATCCTTGAAACCTTCAGAATGAGCGAGGAGATGAAGAATCTCGTCACTCAGGAACTGAGCACCCCGGCATTGCGCCGACGTGCCCGAGAACTCGGGATGCGGACTCTCCGTGAAGACGGCATCCGCAAGATGGTCGCAGGTGTGACCACTGCTGAAGAGGTCATCCGTGTAACTGGAATGGACGAAGATTAATGCTTAAGCCGAGCCTGTTTAGAAACCTTACATTCCCACCAATTTTACCTTACTGCACCAATGGAAGCCAAAGACGTAGTTGATCTGTTTATCCGCAATGGTTACATAACCGCCGAACAGGGTGAGCAGTTCATTCACGAGACTGCTACCGGAAAGGAAATTCACACCGTATTTAAAGAAGCCGGTGTTATCGAGGACAAGGACCAGATCTTTGGAGTTCTCGCCGAGGAAATCGGAGCGGAGTTCATGGAACTCGCCCGCTTCATTCCCAACGATGATATCCTGAAGCTGATTCCCTCTGACTTAGCTCAGACCAAAGGTGTTTTCCCAGTCCGGGTCGATGATACGGCGGTCTATGTGGCGATGTTGAATCCTATGAACGCGCAGACGCTGGATGATCTACGGTTTGCGCTGCGGAAGGACGTTGTTCCCATTGTCGCTGATACCACGAAGATCAGTCGTTTAATCGATGAGTACTACGCGACCAACACTGAGGACATGGCCGATATCCTTTCGGAGATCGCCAACGAGGCAGAGGGAGAAGGCGGCGAGGGCGATGCCAACGCGGCTCCGATTGTTCGATTTGTTGATCTTGTTTTATATCAGGCTGTTAAAGCGGGCGCTTCGGACATTCACTTCGAGCCGTTCGAAGACAACTTTAAGATCCGCTATCGTGTGGATGGTAGTCTCATCGAGATGGCTCCACCGCCTGCTCACCTTGCGCAGACGGTTACCTCACGTATCAAGGTGGTTGCCAACCTGAACATTGCGGAAAAGCGACTTCCTCAGGACGGTCGTTTGACTACATCGATTGGGGGCAAGTCGTTCGATATGCGCGTCTCCACTTTGCCTACGATTCATGGAGAATCGGTCGTGTTGCGTGTTCTCGACCAGTCGTCTGTCAACCTTGATCTGGAAGTGTTGGGCCTCCCGCCGAAGATCAAGCAGTTCGTCGACGATGTCATCCAGCAGCCGAATGGAATTTTCATCGTTACCGGGCCCACAGGCGCTGGTAAGACGACAACGATGTATGCCTGTCTCCGCAAGATCAATACGATCGAAGACAAGTTGCTCACTGTGGAAGACCCGGTTGAGTACGATGTGGATGGAATTATTCAAGTTCCCGTGAACGAGGCGATCGGAGTTAATTTTGGCCGCGTACTGCGGGCGTTCCTTCGTCAAGACCCCGACCGCATCATGGTCGGAGAAATGCGGGATGGTGAGACTGTGCAGATCGCGGTGCAGGCATCTCTCACTGGACACTTGGTTCTGTCTACTCTGCATACCAATGATGCCGCTGGTGCGGTGACCCGCCTTACTGACATGGGGTCTGAGCCATTCCTTTTGGCTGCAACCATGGAAGGGGTTCTTGCACAGCGATTGCTGAGGAAGATCTGCCCCGACTGCCGGGTGCCATATGAGCCATCGGACGAAATCCTTAAACAGTTGAATATGACCCGTGCGGACGTTGGTGATAATCAATTCTTCACGGGTGCGGGATGCGACGAGTGTGGAAACTCAGGGTATAAGGGTCGAAAGGGAATATTTGAACTCTTGCAGATTACCGAAGCAATGCGGGAGCTGATTACCGAGCGTGCTCCAACCACAGTAGTGCAGAACAAGGCTGTAGAACTCGGAATGGTCACCATCCGGCAAGATGGTATTCGAAACATCTTCTCCGGTGAAACGAGCATTGAAGAAGTGTTGAAATACACCTAAGATTTCCGCAATAATTTCGTTCAAACTGGTGGCGAAACGTTTTTTCGGCTATTTCAGCTGGTTAAAGTGACCGACACCGTGCAATTTCCAGGAAAACAACCCACCAAAAGCTAAATCAAATGCCTAGTTTCAATTACGTTGCAGTGACCGCCGCCGGCGAGGAAACCTCCGGTGCTATCGATGCCGCTACGGAGGCAGATGCTACCTCGCTTCTCCGTGGTCAGGGGCTTTACCCCACTCGGATAATGCTTCCTGGTGCCGCCGCTGGTGGCCAGGCGAAGGGGAAAGCGAAAAAGCGCAAGAAGGCCAAAAAGGGGGCTATTAAGGGTAAAGTCTTGATGATTTTTACCCGACAGCTAGCTACCCTGATCGACTCAGGGTTGCCTCTTTTGCGTGGTCTCGTCATCCTGGCAAAGCAAGAGCCCAATCCCATCCTTCGCAGTACGATCTCGACCCTTGCGGATTCTGTGCAGACTGGTAGCACTTTCTCCGAAAGTCTCGCTCAACACCCGAAGATTTTTAACAAACTTTATGTGAACATGGTGAAGGCCGGTGAACTGGGTGGTGTGTTGGAGCTCGTCTTGAATCGTCTTGCTGAGTATCAGGAGAAGGCGCAGAAGCTGCAAAACAAGATCGTAGCGGCAATGATCTACCCGGTCATCGTTATGATCATCGCCAGTTCCATCATGGTGTTCCTGTTGGTCGTTATCGTTCCACGATTCGAGTCAATTTTCGAGGAGATGCTACCGGGTGGAAAGGAGGCGATGCCGCCGCTCACCAAGTTGGTTATGGGGGCCAGCCGGACCCTTGGTGCCAACATTATTCCGATCATTATTGGTTTGGTCGTCATCTTTGCTTTCTGTAAGATTTTCATTGGCACAAAGTTTGGTCGGCGTTTTGTCGATCGGATGAAGCTCAATCTGCCCTTGTTTGGAAACGTGCAGCGGAAAAGTGCAATTTCCCGTTTCTCTCGGACGCTCGGAACTTTGGTAACTAGTGGTGTGCCTATCCTCCAGGCTCTCCTGATTACCCGTGAAACAGCAGGTAATGTGATTGTTGCCGCCGCTGTCGACAAGGTTCACGACGCCGTTAAAGAAGGTGAGTCAATCGTGCAGCCGCTTGAGGAAAGTGGTGTGTTCCCATCCATGGTTATCAGTATGGTAGACGTGGGTGAGGAAACCGGTCAGTTGCCGGACATGCTTCTCAAGATTGCCGACGTTTATGATGACGAGGTGGACAACGCTGTGTCGGCTCTCACTTCCATGCTGGAGCCGATCATGATCGTTGTTCTCGCTGTCGTCGTTGGAACGATCGTTATGGCCCTGTTCTTGCCTCTAGTGAAAATCATTCAGGGCATGTCTGGTCAGTAATCGCAAACCAGCGGCCATTCTGCCTTAATGAATGCAGCTGGACGTGTAAATATAATGTATTGACATCCGATGGGCCGTGTTAGATGGTCTTTGAAGAAAGGAAATCCCATGATCTTACAATCCAGTCATCAAAGCAAACGCTACCGTGACCACGGTTTTACCCTGATTGAGCTGATGGTGGTCGTTACCATTATCGTTCTTTTGGCAGGCATGACAGTCGCAATCACCACGGCAGTTCAAAACAAGGCCAGACGCTCGAAGACATCTGCGATCATCAAAGCGATCGATAACAGTTTAGAGCGTTATCGCACTGACAACGGTGACTATCCTAGACCTGCTCAGGAAGATGAGCGTGGAGAAGTCAACGGTATGACCGCCAACACAGGCCCTGCAAAAGCGCTCTACCAGGCACTTTCAGGTGATGGTGACGATGCTATTGAGGGTGGCAGCATCGGCTCAGACGGCGAGACCGAAGATGACGACAAGTTTTATTGGGAAGACATCGTCAATCCTCTCGCTCCCGCCTCTCAGAGCAACAGTGGTGGTAGTGACGATAACAACAAGATTCGCAAAGGCGTTCCAGTCGAGTTCTCAAATGGAGGATATCTGCTGGTAGATCCCTGGAAGCACCCTTGGCAATACGAAATGTTTGACCCCGAGGAAAGTGATGAATATCAGCAGAACACAAGAAATATGACCTATGACCTATGGTCATTCGGCCAAGATAGCTCGGGTGGTACTGACCCCGAAGCCGAGGGCTTGTGGATCACCAACTGGTAGACATGTTAGTGCAATAATCGGTTGTCTTTTGGAAAAGGCGATGCTCAAAAGGGCATCGCCTTTTTCTTGATTCGCAAACCTGGTTGCAGGGAATCATTCGACGCTGTGTCGCATACATACATATTTCAATCGACACCGGCATCGGAGTAACGCTACCCTGTTGAGGTCGTAATGGCGTCGCTGACACCATCCTTATCTTCACAACTGATTTCTATTATTCATGCAACTAAGTTCTGTTGTTAAGCGAGCAGGTCTGGCTGTGCTCATCATACTGGTTGTGGTTACCGCGATCTATCAGCGGCGTCCGACAGCGAATCTCATGAATCTCTTTGGCCTCTACATGTTGACGGGGATTCTGGGGGCTTTCTACTTTTTCAAGGTGATGCTGCCCGCCATTGGGGATTTGATTACCACAGTGATGGTTGATTCTGGAGAGGAACCTGAAGA
>JAGROY010000360.1:12482-26812 GCA_020439995.1 Verrucomicrobiia bacterium | reverse complement strand
GTGGAGGCGATGCTGCCGTTCCTGCGTGATTCGTTTGGCAATCCGTCCAGCGGCTACGCCATTGGCCGTGAGGCGAAGAAAGCCGTCTCCATTGCACGCGAACAGGTCGCTTCATTGATTGGGGCGCAGCCGGATGAAATCATATTCACCAGTTGCGGAACGGAGGCGGACAATACGGCCATCGAATCCGCGATTCGTGCCTATCCGGAGCGCCGTCACCTCGTCATCGCTGCCACGGAGCACGATGCGGTGATCAACTACTGCCTCCATCTGGAAGTTTCGCGGGGTTATGAAGTGACGGTGCTCGGTGTGGACAGCGGTGGCCGGATTAATCTAGACGAATTGGAGTCGGCGATCCGCCCAAATGAAACCGCGCTCGTTTCGCTTATGTGGGGGAATAATGAAACCGGTGTCCTGCATCCGATCGCTGAGGCCTCTGCAATCGCGGAAGCAAAGGGTGCCCTGTTTCACACCGATGCGGTGCAGGCGACCGGCAAGGTGCCAATGAATCTGTCTCAGCTGCCAGTTCACTATCTTGCCATTTCAGGGCACAAGCTGCACGCACCGAAGGGAGTAGGCGTGCTCTATGTGAAAAAGAATGTGCGCTTTCAGCCCTTGCTGATCGGCGGCGGACAGGAGAGCCATCGGCGTGCAGGAACGGAAAACGTGCCCTATCTTGTTGCGTTGGGAGTGGCCGCAGGGTGCGCCCGTCAGCATCTTGAAAGCCACGCGAGTCCGAGCGACGATCCCGTCAGGCAACTGCGCGATCGATTTGAATCGGAGATCGTCAGTCGCGTTGAGGGAGTTCATATCAATGGAAACCCCGTTCACCGCGCTCCGAATACCTCTAACATTCGTATCGATGGAGTGGATGCTTCTGGAGCCATCATCCTCCTCGATCAGCGAGGCATTTGTTGCTCAGCGGGGTCCGCGTGCACCACCGGCGCGCTTAAGCCCTCACACGTCCTCACTGCCATGGGCATCCCCGGGCAACAGGCGCGCGAAAGTCTGCGGATCTCGTTCTCCAGATTCAATACCGGCAGCGAGCTGGACGCGGCTCTCGAGGCGATCGAAGCAACAGTCGTTAAACTGCGCTCGCTACGACCTGGCGGCATCGTCGCTTAGAAGGTTGCTTGGGCTTCCGCCCCACCTGAAGAATCCAGCTCGTTAACGCTTCTCGCGCGAGACAATATTGCCATCGATCACCACTCCAACACAATGGCTGGTGAACTCCAGTGGATCACCGTCGTAGAGGGCAAGATCCGCATCCTTGCCCGCTTCCAATGATCCGGCTCTCTCGCTGATGCCCAGAAGCTTCGCTGCGTTCACAGTGATTCCTGCCAGTGCGTCTTCCTTTGGCAAGCCGTACGTGGCAGCCATGGCGGCTTCGAATAGCACCACGTGAACCTTCGGCACGTAGCTTTCGTAGCCACTTTGAAAAGCAAAAGGAATACCGGCGTCGTGCAACTGGCGGGCCATGGTCATCGTCATGTTTTCCGCTTCGCCTCCGGCCCGTTGCATGGTGGGGTGTACAAGAACCGAAACGCCCGCAGCTTTGATCGTGTCCAGCATCAGATGCGCTTCACTTGCGCCATCGAGGATCAGATTGAAGTCAAACTCTTCGGCCAGGCGAAGTGCCGCTGCGATGTCCTGATGGCGGTGTACCGTGATCGCGAGTGGAACCTTCTTCTGCAACACAGCGGCAAATGCTTCCTTTCGCAGGTCGCGGTCCGGCTTCTTTTCGGTATCGGCTTTGCCCTCTTCGAGTTTCTTGACGTAGTCCTGCGCTTTCAGTAAATCAGCGCGCAGCATCGCTACCGCTTTTGCCCGGGTTCCGGGGCCACCGTCGCCCATGGCGTCCGCACCAAGTGAGCCTGCCAGCATCGCATACGGACGAATCACGGAGTCGGCTGTGATTTCTTCCGTGTTGGTTTTTAAAATCATCGTTTGGCCGGAGATCAATGCTCCCGGCGCGTGGCCGGTATTTACCGTGGTGATGCCAAATTCCCGCAGCCATTTCACCAGCGGATCACGACCGTTGTAAGCATCGATCGCGCGCAGCTCGGGTTGCATCGGCGACGACGTTTCCAGTTGTTCCTGGTCATGGGGGGAGTTCAGGATTCCTGACAATCCCACGGTCGTTCTGGCGTCGATGATTCCGGGCATCACTACCGCAGCGGTCAATTGCTCTGCGTTATCGGGTATCGGCACCGTGCCTTGTTTTCCGACTGCAGCGATCTTTCCATCGCGTACGAGCACCACACCATCTGTGATAGGGGCACCAGCCATGGTGTAAACCGTGCCGCCTAGAACTGCCAGATCCTTCGCGGTGGCGATTGCAGTTGTTGCGACAATCGTGAGTAACAGAGAAAGTTTCATGATGGAAAAAAGATTAGCGGCGCAGGGTGGGGACATCGAAGCAGCACATGTTCGTGAAGCGAGCCGTACCAGCGCCCAGACCTCCGTTCGCGTAGATCGCGTCTTCAGGATCACTCAGGTCGAAAACCTTCTCTCCCTCCACCCAGGTCTGCTCCACCCGTGTATAAACGCTGAGCGGATCGCCTGACAGAATGATGAAGTCAGCATCTTTTCCAGCCGCCAGCGATCCGGTTTGCTCTTCGATGTCGAGCATCTTGGCTCCCGCCATGGTCATGCCGTAAAGGGCTGCACTGCGCGACATTCCGCCGCGCACTGCAAACGCTGCCGAGCGGAGGAACCAACGCGAGTCATTGATCGGGTCGTCCGTATGAAACGATGTCAGCACGCCCACTTTTTCCAGTTCCGCGCCGTTCTTCCACGCGATGTCCACCGCTTCAAGCTTTCCGCCCGGGCTGTCGAGCAGGATCAGCGAGCACGGCACATTCGCCTTTGCAATCTCGTCCGCCACTTTCCAGGCCTCGCTCACATGGTGCAGCACCAGTCGAAAGCCAAACTCCTGTTTGAGCCGGAGTACCGTCAGAATATCATCGTGCCGGTGTGTGTGATGGTGCACCACGCGCTTGCCGTCTAGCACTTCCACAAGGGACTCCATAGCCAGGTCACGCTCGGGTGCCTTGCTCGGATCGTCCTTGGCCTTCTCCAGCTTCTCCCTGTAGGCCTGCGCCTTGACGAACTGCTCTCGCACCAGCGCGGCCGATTTTGCCCGGGTGCCGGGGAAGGGGGCTTTGCGAATCGAATTGGTGCCGTTCGCCATCTTGATGCCGCCCGCGACACTGCCGTCCTCATTTCGGATTGCCAAATCTTCAATCGATCCGCCATTCCGCGTTTTCACGTAGAGCGTTTGCCCGCTCAGCAGATGCCCCGAGCCCGGCATGATGTTCAATGTCGTCAGTCCGCCAGCCCGCGCCCGTTCGAACGAGGCATCCCGAACATTGATCGAATCGATCACCCGCACCTCCGGCTGGATCGGCGCACTGGAATCGCCGCCGCTCACTTGCCCCACGTGGCTGTGTGTGCAGATCAGGCCAGGCATGATCACCTTGCCCGCCGCATCGATCGTCTCAAAGTCCGCCGGTACTGCCACTTCGCCAGCCTCACCGACGGCGAGAATCTTCCCGTCCCGCACCAGCAACACTCCGTTCTCGATCGGATCACCCGTGACCGGAATCAAATGCGCCCCCACAAACGCCCGCCCAGAAGGCGAAGCTTTAGCAGTGGTAGAGTCATCAGCGAAAACGACAAACCCAAGGCATAATGCCAACGCGGTAGTGCCGAGAAGTGAGGCAAGTGGACGTTTCTTCATTCTGTAAAAACCATACTGTAGATGGAGATGGTGAAATTGCGAGAACTGAGTCGCGATGCGGTCATCCCCACGTGCAGGGCATCAACTGCTTGACTAAGTTCTAGCACGGGCTGCTTGCCCTCACTTCGCATTGACGATCACCTTGGTTTCCGTAGCTTCGACCCATGAGATACAGTGAGCGCTTGAATGCGCGTATTACCAGTGCCGGAACCCACCTCTGTGTGGGGCTTGATCCTCGACCAGAAATGATCGACTGTGACATCGCGGAATTCTTGGATCGCGTGGTGGGGGAAACCGCGGAGCATGCGGCGGCGTTCAAGCCGAACATGGCGTATTTCGAGGCACTGGGGCTGCGGGGTGTTCAGATCCTCGAGAACCTGCTGGAGAAGATGCCGAAGGAAGTGCCGGTGATACTCGACTGCAAGCGCAGCGACATCGGGGAGACTCAGCGCTACTATGCACGGGCTTATTTTGAGCATTGGAATGTCGATGCGGTGACACTGAATCCTTTCCTTGGATTCGATACGATCGAGCCATTTCTCCAATACGAAGGCAAAGGGGCCTACTTGCTGGCTGTGACGTCGAACGTTGGGTCGGCAGACATTCAAATGCAGCAGACTGCGGATGGACGTTACTTGTTCGAGCTGGTGCAGGACTTTGCAGCAAAGGCAGAGGGGATGGCGGGCGATGTTGGCCTGGTGGTGGGGCTGACCAATGCCTCGGGCGAAGTGCGCAGCCGGATTGCTGACCTGCCGCTGTTGATGCCCGGGCTGGGCGCGCAAGGCGGGGACTTGCAGGCGCTGGCGAAAGATCACCGCAAAGCACCCGTAGTGGTCAATGTTTCGCGTGGAGTGATGTATGCGGAAGGTTCGTTCGCGGATGCTGCGAAGAAGTTTAAGGAGCAGATTAATGTAGTGTTAGGCTAAACCAAAGGAGAGAAGTGCGCCTTAAAGTCGTCATCGGACGTTTGACCGTCGGAGGATTCTGGGCGAAGAACGTGACTCAAATTGGCTGTTAAGCGTCAGATACTACGTGAGTCCCGAATCTGCTAGAGAAATTCTTTTGACGAGATCGCTGGAAACGGTCGATCGGGAAGGGAATGTCTTGCCGCTGAAAGAGCGGGTTCGGGCAACGAAGGACGCCGGAATCGTGCCCTCGGTGGAGGGGAGCGCAAGCGGCGAGTGGTTACCCATTCAGGAGACGAGGCTTTGCAATCGTTCGCGACTGACGATTGAGCGGCTCGCGGGCCAATCGGGTGATGCTGCTCGCTATGCTGGATTTTCCCGATCAGAGCGAAGCCGGGTGCCCATGTTGATTGCCGCTGTGCTCATTGCTGCATTTGTTCTGGGAACGATGAGCAACTATCTCGGGCGGGATGGCGTGATCAATTTGCTGGCAATCCCAATCTTTGGCCTGATCGCGTGGAACTTTGTCATGTATGTGCTCATGCTGGTGACCCCGCTGCTCAGCAAAAACGGGCATGGCGGGGGCGTGGTGACAGAGAAAGTAGGCCAATGGATGAAGCGCGGACTTGAATCCAGGGCTGCGGTGCTGGGCTCGCCATTTCGGGCGTCGGCGCAAAAGTTTATTGGCGAGTGGGCTGAGTTGTGTGCGCCTGCACAGTGGCGGATCCTGCGGATGGTGGCGCACTCGAGTGCTATCCTGCTCGCAGCGGGAGTGTTGGCGGGCATGTATCTCCGCGGTCTGGGATATGAATACAAAGCAGGATGGGAAAGCACGTTTCTGGATGCTGAGGGAGTGTCTCGCTGGTTGAGAGTTCTGTTAGGGCCCGGATCGGCAATCACGGGGATCGGCATACCGCCTGGCGACACGACGATCGCGCAGCTTGACCTGGCGAAGGGAGCTGGGGAGAAAGCGGATCAATGGATTCACTTGTTCGCGGCAAACACGGCACTGTATATTTTTCTGCCCCGGATTCTGTTTATTGTCTGGGAGTATGTAGGGCTTGGGCGTTGGCGTTCGGATCTGGGCAGGGCACCCATTTTTTCCAGATATCATGCCAAGCTGGCGAAAGACATTGGCGGTGGGGATCAATTGGTGCGCGTCCTGCCTTTCCACTGCTCACCCGCGCCGAGGCATCGCGATACGGTGCGCGGGCTGATTCACCAGCTCTGGGGCGGGGCGGCACATGTCGATTTTTCGGAACCTGCGGCCTACGGCGAAGAGGATGAGCTCCTCGAAGGAATGGGAGTGCTTCCAGGCTATGTCGTGCTTCTGATGAGTTTGAGCGCCACTCCCGAAGGCGAGGCGCACGGGTTTTTGATTCGAGAATTGCAGACACGCATGCGGGCTTCGGGTGAAGAGACGCATCTGCTGGTATTGCTCGATGAGAACCGGTTCCGGGAGCGATTCGGCGATATGCCAGAATTTACAAGGCGACTTGAAGAGCGGCGTTCCGCGTGGGATGAGTTAACGAAGCCATTTGGCATTCAGATTGGATATTTCAACAGCGATGACAGTGCAACCGCAGAACAACTCGCCCGAAGCGGAGATCAGCTCGTCTGGTCATCCAGCGGCAGCGATGCCTGAGGGAGATCCGACGAAGCGGGTCACTTTCAGTCTGATTTCGCATACCAACGTAGGCAAGACTACGCTGGCGAGAACACTGCTGCGGCGGGATGTGGGTGATGTGCTGGATCATGAGCACGTGACCGACTTGAACCAGCGTCACTCGATGCTTGAGGATGATGGCTATGAGCTTGTACTTTGGGATACACCGGGTTTTGGCCACACCGGCCGCCTGCTGAAGCGGCTTGAGCAATCGGGCAAGCCGCTACGATGGTTTGCGACGCAGTTATGGGACCGCATTACTGATCGTCCGCTGTGGTGCAGTCAGCAGGCCGTGCTCAATGTCCGCGATGAGGCGGATATCGTGCTATATCTGGTGAATGCCGGAACTGGCCCGGAAGATGCAGGCTACGTGGGCCCGGAAATGAAACTGCTCAGTTGGATAGGAAAGCCAGTGGTGGTCATTCTTAATCAAACAGGGCAGTTCATCAATCCGGACGCCGAGGCACGTGACGAAGCGCTGTGGCGCGACGGATTGAAGCAATATGACGTAGTGAGAAACGTTGTGGGTCTGGACGCATTTGGTCGGTGCTGGGTTCAAGAGGGGGAATTGCTGGAGCTCATCGCTCCATTACTACCGGAGGAAAAACAGGCCGTTTACGCGACCCTTAGAAAGGCCTGGAGGCGCGACAACCTCGCCGTTTTTGACAAGGCTGTGTCAGCCATGGCCCGCTTGCTCGCAGGATCAGTCATTGATGACGAGAGGGTGACCGAGGAATCACTGGCTCAGAAATTCGGCATCGGCCGTGGCGCTATCAACGACGAATTGGCGAAGGCCAAGGAACAACTGGCCCAGAGGCTGGCACAGCGTACTTTTGACCGAACGAACGAATTAATCTCCCTTCACGGATTGGATGGCCAGACAGCCCAGAAGATGGCGGATGTGGCCAAGGAAAACTTTGGCACACCGGATAAAGTCAACGAGTCCGTCTGGAGCCTTATTGGTGGTGTTGCCACGGGTGCCTCCGGTGGCCTCATTGCCGATATCCTGGCCGGTGGATTCACCTTTGGAGGAGGTGTGATCGGCGGTGCCATTCTAGGTGGTGCGGGCGCCTATGCACTGGCTAAAGGCTTTAACCTGGCGAAAGGGCAAAAGAACCATGTCCGGTGGTCACAAGAGCACTTTGTGGAACAAGTGAGAGTAGCCCTTTTAACATATCTGGCGGTGGCCCACTTTGGCCGGGGCCGGGGCAGCTGGGAAGACTCGGAGCATCCCGAATTCTGGCGATCGGAAGTCGCGAAGGCAGTCGACAACGAACGGCCCGAAATTGAAAAAATATGGAAGAGCGGCGCCGACGACAACGCAAGACTCGACCGCATTGAGGCTTCGCTGGCGCGGGTTGTCAAACGTGCTGCGACTCAGGTGCTGAGAGTGATCTACCCGGAGTGCAAATTGTAGCCAGCCGTGGTTGATTCATTTCCGCCGGTGCCCGCGACCTGTCAGCAGTAGCGCAGTGCTGATAAAGCAAAGCGTTGCAACGGATGGCTCGGGGATCGTGCTAAGTGCAGGGCCGAAGATCATACCGCTTACCGCCCATTGATTTGAGGCCGCTTTGCTTCCTTCCAGCGCATTGGCCGTGGTTGTCACTGATCCTGTAAGATCGCCAGGGTTGTAGAACGTCGGGTTGGTCGTGCTCCCGGTCGCTACTGTAGTACCACCGACTACCAGATACACGTCGGTGAATGCTTCCGCCGCGTTCACAGTTCCAATCCCTACAAACCCGATTCGCCCGCTGCCGAGTTGGATGTCCGAAACGCCCAACCCTTGAGGTGAGTCCCAGGAAATGGCCTTACTACCGATGAGTGATCCGTTCCGGAAAACGATGATCTGCCCCTCAATGATCGATTCCGGGACGACAGTGTCGATAGTGCCATTGTCCCCCGTGTCAATTCCTACGCTTACACCGTCCCAATCCGCTGGAATGGGCGACTCGAAGTCCAAAACGTTGACGCCAAAGTGGCCTATCGGATCGGAAAAATGAAAGTGGGCTACGCCTCGGTTGGTATTGCCAGTGCTTTCACTGTCGTATCCAAAGTTGCTGAGATCCGCAGCACCTCCCTGGTCGACCCCATTGGGGAGTCCCTCTACCAGGAATGCTCCGGCGCTGCCATAGTCGGACTCAGTGAGGCCAGACTTTGAAATGGCCAGGGTGGAATCCCTGACAGTATAGGTAAAGCCGGTCGTTCCAAGGATGGAATTGGCACCGCTGCTCGCAGTTCGCGTATAAGTGCTGCCCGTTGAGACCGATGTGTCAGTGGTTTCGGCAGCAATTCCAAAAGTGCTACCGTCTCCACCATCAACAATGGTTTCGGTTCCCAGTAGCGATGCGTTGAAAGCGGAGATTGCAGTGGCTCCGGTACCTGTATTCGAAGTGGACGAGCTGCCTAGCCCGGTGACGATTCCGATCGCTGATTGCGCCGGGACTACACATAGACCCAAAGCCGTGAGAGCTGCAATTAAGCGGACATGGACACCTACAGCGGGCGGGTTTGGAGGAAGAGGATGCGGTCGCATATAAAGGAATGAATCTAAGGTTGAAATGGCTGAGAAGCATGCCAGCCGCGCTGCTTCAGTGAGGAAATCACGACTTGGTTCGAAGTGTGGCCCGCCGTCGGCCAATGCGCTTCGATCGTCAGCGGAACATTCGAACGCTTCCACAGAATGCTGGTCAGTTTTCGCCCCAACGGTGACCACCGATTGGCGTAACCGTAGGCTTGAAAATTCTTTGCCTTGTCTCTCAGTTCCACGCATACCCACTCTCGCGGGTCCGAGATTGGTTCACTATAGTAGTTTCCCAACTGAGCGAAGACCCGAAACGCTTCAGGTTCCGATGGAGGATTGCTCTTAAATTCTTCCCACGTGGATGAGCAATACCCGACGAATGCCTCCCAGTCGATCTGGTAGGAATTGGCATTACCTGTAGAGCCTTCTTTGACCGACACGGTAATCCATTCGGGAGAAAAGCCGTCCGCTCTCGATCCCGCAACGAGGTAGTCGACCTGTCCGTCGTGCTTGATCATTCCCTCTACCTGCAAGCTGGACCAATTGATTGCAGCGACAGGGGCTCTTTCATAGAATGCAGCCATCAATGGACTGACGCGATTGGGATCCACTACGAAGGCGGCGCGTTCCTGCAAAGTTTCACACTCAGAAAAAGCCCGAACCGCTTTCAATGCGCGTTCGAAATTTCCGGCCTCCCTCTCTTGGTTTTTAACTTCCGAGGTCAGCGGCAGCATTGCGGTTTCCCCAGACGGTATTGGATGCAATACCTCGCCTTGCCCCTCAGCAAAGCTCAAATACCACACGCTGCTGGAGGCGATCAAGCATAGCGCTATGGCCCCATAGATCGCCGATTTTCCTGTCGGCAATGAGTTGGCCTCGTCGAGCGCATGCCCTGTTTGCAGATCCCGATCGAAGCCATCTGGAGCGAACTTCCAGCAAGTCGCTCGGTCACGTTCTTCGACAGAATCAAAGGTGAGTGGATTTTTGAGTGAATTGGAAGCAGCAGGACAACTCTTTACAAAGATTAGATCGAACTCCGATCGGAATGCGGAAAGTCGTTTGGGGGGCAAAGGGGGACGCCTTCCGCGCACCTGATGGAGTGTGAGCTTCATTCCGAAATAACTAGGTAAAGTTCATTTCATGCAAATTTCAAGCAAAATCTATATGGTGCTTAATCAAATGGTTTGGCATTCGTGGGAGGCGGATCGCCACTTGAAACGTCTTTGTGGAGACGTAGTCTGCATCTATGCCTACAGAACCAGATATAGCAGTGGAGGCACTGCGTGATAAACTGACTTCGGCTTCCCGAGTCGACAAAAATGCGATTGAGAAGGACTTAGCATTTGCGCCCAAATTTGATGCCAGTGGCTTGATCACTGCGGTGACAGTGGATGCTGACAGCGGAGAAGTGCTAATGGTTGCCTATATGAATGAGGAATCGCTGGCGCAAACTTTGGCAATGGGGGAGGCGGTCTATTTCAGTCGCAGTCGCCAGAAGCTCTGGCACAAGGGTGCAACGAGCGGCCATACACAGGAAGTGATCGAGATCCGGACTGACTGTGATCAGGATGCGCTGGTTCTAAGAGTCCGTCAGAAAGGGCCCGGTTGCTGTCACGCTGGCTACGGTTCCTGCTTCTACCGATCGGTGCCACTGGCCGCTGAGCAGACTGGAGCAGCTTTAGTGCTGCATCAAATCGCCGATGCTACCTACAATCCAGAAGATGTTTACTGATTCAACAGGGCAGCGGAGATTCTGAGATGAAAGCAGCTGTTATTGGGAGTTCAGGGCGCGGAAACTATGGGCACGGTTTAGACGTGGTTTGGAAGGATGTGCGGGGTGTTGATGCCGTGGCCGTGGCTGATTCCGATGACAAGGGACGTGCGGTTGCGATCAATCGAATCGGCGGGAAGGTGACTGGTTTCGCTGACTACAGGGAGATGCTTGATGCTGTGAAACCGGATGTCGTTAGCGTCTGTCCTCGCTGGCCGGATCAACATCGTGATATGGTGGTGGCTTGCGCAGAACGCGGGGTTCGTGGCATTTATCTTGAGAAACCGATGTGTCGAAATTTGGCGGAAGCGGATGCGATGGTGGATGCCTGTGAAAAGCATCGCGTGAAACTGGCGATCGCCTATCAGACACGCTACAGTCCCGTATTAGAGGCTGTTGATCGCATGGTCGACTCGGGAAAGATTGGTGAAGTGCTGGAGCTGCGGGGGCGGGGAAAGGATGATCATCGTGGCGGCGGTGAAGACCTGTGGGTTCTGGGCTCTCATGTCATGAACCTGATGGAATTCTTCGGTGGCAAGGCAAAGTGGTGCTCGGCCCAGGTGCTCCAGGCCGGAAAGCCGGTGACGCGCGAGCATGTCGAGGAGGGGAATGAAGGACTCGGCCCGCTGGCAGGCGATTGCGTCCGGGCGATGTTCGGCATGTCTGGCAGCATGACGGCTTACTTCTCCTCACGAAAAGACGTGGCCGGATCGCCGACGCGCTTCGGGCTCATGATTCACGGATCTGAGGGGCTGATCTGGCTCTCCCATGGATACCTGCCGCGTGCACACTGGCTCCCGGATTCCTCGTGGACACCCGGACGCACGGCGAAACAATGGGAGGAGATTAGTTCCAATGGCCCGGGTAAACCTGAGACCTTAACTGCCGCCAACGATCTTCACGCTGGCAATGTTGCTGCATGCGAGGAACTCCTTGCGTGTATAAAAAAGGACGTCAGCCCCTCGGCGAGTATTCACGATGCTAGATCGTCGACAGAAATGATCGCTGCTGTGTTCGAGTCCCATCGGCTGGCCAAGCGTGTTTCATTGCCGCTCGAGAATCGTGACAATCCTCTGCTCGGTCAATGGTGATCGCTCAACCTTTAAAAAAAGAAGCGGCGGCTGTGCATATTATTGACGACGTCTGCGAAACGCGACAACTCCGGCTCCCAATGAGAGCAGAATTGCCGTGGATGGCTCGGGCACTTGTGTTACTAAGACATTGTCAAATACGCCAAAAGCCAGATTTGCGTCCCCTGCAACGGATCCGAACGGGTCGGTTTGGATGAGGGCCACGCCACCGCCGGACAAGTCAGCACCGGTTACAGTTCCAAACTCAAATCCGTCGATGCTAAAGTTTGCCGAGCCAGCATCACTGTCGACGTCGATCACCATTGTGTGCCATGCGAAAGAAAATGTTCCGTCCGGATTTGAGTAGCCAGTTCCCTGAGCTGCCGGAGCGGTCTGACTTGGAAAAGCAGTCTGAACGGCAGTGTTTAAAGGATCCTGCGCGTTCAGCGACGGGATGGCATACATGCCGGAATCGATTCCCAGAACCACACCAGCATTGAGGAGTTTGTAGTCAGTGGCAGAGTCGCCCTCGGTGTTCACCAGAAGGCCAGTGCCGCTGAGTGGCGCGCCGCCAGATCCAAATCCTACGGCTCCGCCGCCTTCTTCAGTGGAGCCATTGATGTGGTAGTTGAGCCAAAAATCGAACTGAACCGTGTACTTTCCACTGAACGTTTGTGTAGAAACGGCAGCAACAGCTGAGCCGCCACCCGGATCCGCTGCGGTGACATTCGAGGCGAGTCGAAGGCCGACCGTACCCGTTCCATTCGGCGCTGCAGGAATGCCGAAGGCTGAGTAATCAAAACCGAACTGGCTCGTGGTGTCCCCATTGTCCACAATGCCCCATCCGGTGCTGTCTTCGAGCCCGGACGAAAAAACTACGGCAGCAGAGGAAGCTGCGTGCATGCTTAAGCTGAGTATGGCAAGGGCTAAGGCTTTCGATTTCATTCGATTTTCTTTGGGATGGGTTGCAGTGGTTAAACTACGATGGTGAAGTGAAGCTCAAGAGTCAAATCGCCTCCATTCGATAAATGAACAGCAGGAATGATGCCGGATCGCCAGGGAAAAGAGCAAATGATTTAAATGATTTCTTCTTTTCGACTCGTGAACAGGCTCTGGTGATGAATAGAAAAAGGCGTTCTGAATTCGATGCTAGGGAATTCAGAACGCCGAAAGGATTTTCCCACTTATGCCGACAGAGGTAGTGAGCTCACGTTCCAGTGGCTCAAACAAGGCGGGAGCCGCCGAGTGAATATCTGCCCTCCAGTAAAGGCCTGACATCAACTAACCAGCTAAGCCCCCATACACGTTATATCGGTCCGGGCTCACGAAATACCCCATAGACGCGAACACAGCAGGAAAAAATGAACGGTGATTGAGACGCGCTGTGGCGACTTCGAATCCATCGTTCAAAGCTAGAAAAATGTGAAAGAACAGGCGATAATCAGCGAATCTCCACGGGGAGCGCTTGCTTTAGTGCATCAAGCACGCGTCCGTGGGCTTCGTCGATTTCAGTTGCCTGAAGTGTCCTGCTTTCATCGCGGTATGTCAACGAATATGCGATCGACTTGCGCGCTGAATCGTCAGTTGATTGTGCACTTGCGACAAACACATCAAACACCTGAAACGATTCCAAAAGTGGCTCTGTTAGGGAAGAGAAGAACTTTTGCAGCTCACCGTTCGGCAGGGAAGCAGGAACGAACATGGCAATGTCCCTGCTTGAGCCGGGGAACTTCGGCAGCTCAGCGAACTGAGTGGAGCGCAGAAGGGAATGTGCTTCCAGAAGATGCAGATCGAGTTCCGCAACGAGCACGGGCGAGGCGACTCCCATTTCTCGTCCGCGGGCCGGGGCCAACTGTCCCGCCCAGCCAACCTGAACGTCATTGGCGAACACTCTGGCAGCGAGTACAAGGGTGGGGTGCTCTCCTGGCTCAAGCCGCAGGCCTCTGGAGACGATGGCTTCGAGAACTCCGCGAAGGTGGTAGATGTCAAAGCATGGATTATCCATTCCGTGCCACGAAGCGGGTGCCGCAGAGCCACTTAAAAAGAGGGCGATGGCCTGGCTTTCGACAGCTTGGCCATCTGCGCCCCGTTGGAACAAAGTGCCGGTCTCAAAGAATCGAAGGGAATCCGCTCCCATGCGCACGTTGCGTTCTGCCACGCTGATGAGAGCAGGAATCATGCTGGGGCGCATGATGGTGTGATCATCGGAGAGGGGATTCTTGAGCGGAAACGGCGTCGAAGGTTCCGGTGAACAACCAACCACGTCAGGCAGCTGAGCCTGGGAAATGAGCTTGATCGTCCCCGCCTCATAGAAGCCGAGTGCCGCCAGCTGAGATTTCAACTTGAACGTGAAATCGTAGCTTTGATCCGCTGCCGAGGCCTCGGAAAACAGGGCTCCATGGGTGGCCGGAATGTTGTCGATGCCGTACACACGTGCGATTTCCTCGACCAGATCGACGTGACGTTGGAGATCCATGCGGAACGACGGTACCTGCCAGAGGGACGTCGCACCCGCTTCTCCGCCGGTCTTCTTCAGTCCGAGCCCGCCGAGAATACGATCGATTTCATTTTCAGGAATTGGTGCGCCAAGGAGCCGGGTGGCACGCGGGATATCGAGAGTGACTTCGCCGACCAGCGTTGGCGCAGTGCCACAAA
>JAGROY010000360.1:0-12424 GCA_020439995.1 Verrucomicrobiia bacterium | reverse complement strand
AGCTCGCTGGCGCCCACTGTCTGCTGAGGATCGATGCCTCTTTCGAACCGATAGCTGGAATCCGATGACAGCCCCAGCTTGCGGGAGGTGCGCCGGATCGATTGCGGATTGAAATAGGCGCTCTCCAGCAGGATGTCGGTGGTGGACTCGGTCACGCCCGATTCTTCGCCGCCCATCACACCGCCAATGGCAACAGGCCGGGTCGTGTCTGCGATCACGAGATCGGACGAATCCAGCTCGTAAGTTTCCCCATCCAGTGCCAGGAATTTTTCGCCCTCAGCGGCGTGCCTGACGACAATGCCGCCATCCAGTTTAGCCATGTCGAAGGCGTGGAGTGGCTGCCCCATTTCCATCAGAACGTAATTGGTAATATCGACGACGTTATTGATCGGTCGCAGTCCGATGGCTTCCAGTTTTTCTTTCAACCAGGCAGGGCTGGAGCCCACTTTCACTCCACGGATAAGGCGGGCGGTGTAAAGGGGGCAGCTGTCCGGGGCCTGGATGGCCACTTCGTCCGGGAGCGCTTCCCGGTTCGTCGTTGAAGCCTGACAGTAATCGGTCGCTCCTTTCAAGGGATTGCCGGAGAGAACCGAAAGCTCACGCGCGATGCCCAGGTGGGACAACCAGTCCGCGCGATTCGGTGTCACCTCGACCTCGATCAATGTGTCGGGCTTGATCAACTCTTTGATCGGGGTGCCGACGGGAGATTCGGCAGGCAGGATCATGAGGCCGTCGTGATCCTGCGAGAGCCCCAGTTCTCGGCCGGAGCACATCATCCCGTGGGATTCGACGCCGCGTAGCTTTCCTTTTTTGATTTTGAAATTGCCAGGCATCACGGTTCCCGGCAGGGCCAGTGGCACCTTGTCGCCCACTTTGTAATTCTTGGCTCCACAGACAATCTGACGGGGCTCGCCGGTGCCGTCGTCGATCTGGCAAACACTGAGCTTGTCGGCGTTGGGGTGGGGGGCGGAACTCTGCACTTGAGCGACGATGATCAACTCGCTGTCGAGCCCCTTTTGCTCGATTTTCTCTACTTCAACTCCTGCAAAAGTGAGCAAGTCCGAAAGCTCCTGGATGGAATATCCGGACAGGTCGATGTGATCGTTGAGCCAGTTAAGTGAAACATTCATAAATTTGGAAAAGATGCGCGATTAGCCTAGCCGGCGAACTGCTTCAGGAAGCGTTGATCGTTTTCGATCAGGTGGCGAATGTCTGCGATGCCCCACTTGACCATGGCAAGCCGATCAAGGCCGACGCCGAAAGCGAAGCCGGTTACTTTGTCGGGATCGAATGCGTTGTCGCCACGAGCCTTGCTCACCGCCTCGAAAACTGCCGGGTCGACCATTCCGCAACCTGCCATCTCGAGCCACTTTGGTTCCTTTCCGGTTGCTTGAAGCTTGATGTCGATCTCGAAGCTGGGTTCCGTGAAGGGGAAAAAATGAGGGCGGAAGCGGATCTCTGTATCAGCTCCGAACATTCCGCGAAAAAACGTCTGGAGCGTGCCTTTGAGGTCGCCCAGCGTGACATGCTCGGCAACATACAGGCCTTCCAGTTGATTGAAGGCGCTCAGGTGGGTGGCGTCGATTTCATCCCGGCGGAAGGCGCTGCCAGGAGCGATGATGCGAACGGGCGGTGTCTGACTCTCCATCGTGCGCACCTGGACGGACGAAGTGTGCGTGCGAAGGAGCATGCCGTTGTCAAAGTAGAACGTGTCAGACTCGTTGCGCGCGGGGTGGTCGGCGGGAGTGTTCAGGGCATCAAAGCAGTGCCATTCGGTTTCGATTTCCGGGCCGGTGGCAAGCGCAAATCCCATGCGGCGAAGGATGCCGGTCGCCTGGCTCAGAATCTGAGTGAGCGGATGCAGGGCTCCCGCAGGAAGAGGACGCCCGGGAAGCGTGACATCCAGGCCATCGGTTGCTCGCGCGTCCCGTTCAGCGATCATTTGCCCGGTGCGGGTGTCGATGGCCTCAGTGATCGCTGTGCGCACTTCGTTCAGCTTCTGGCCGATGGCTGGCTTCTCTTCTTTAGGAACGTCCTTCATCCCTGCGCTGGCGGCGGTGAGGCGTCCCTTCTTTCCAAGGTAACGGATGCGAAACTCTTCCAGGCGGGACTCGTCTGTGAGTCCGTTAATTTCTTTTAGAGCATCCTGATGGATGGCGTTGAGTTCTTCTAGCATGGCGGCGTGGGAGGCGCTAACGGCCTGATATGTGCTGGGAAGGTGAAGGGGTAAAGGGCGATATCAACCATTGATGCAAAAACATGGCCGCAATCCGACTAGGGATTGCGGCCATGCGCACGAAACTGTTGAATGATTAGTTTAGAAGCTAAGCGGCGGTCTCTACAGAGACAGTGCTGCCCTTCGAATCGAGCGCGGCTTTGGCCTGATCTGCGAGAACGTCGAATCCGGCCGAGTCGTTCACCGCAATATCTGCGAGAACTTTGCGGTCAAGATCGATGTTGGCACTTTTCAGGCCTTCCATAAATCGGCTGTAAGTCAGTCCGCGAGCGCGGGCTGCAGCATTGATACGCTGGATCCATAGCCCACGGAAAGTGCGCTTACGATTCTTGCGGTCACGGTATTCCCACTGACGCGCCTTGAAGACAGCGTCCTTAGCGGTGCGGATAAGGCGGGAACGTCCCCCGCGAAATCCTTTGGCCCGGCGCAGGATCCGCTTGCGGCGTTTCCGGCTTGCCGGTGCATTGGTTGCTCTTGGCATGTTGTATTATCGTATCGGACGGGCTGTTGTTAGTAATGAACCCTGCACCTCACCCATTCGTTAGATCTCCTACAGGAGACCAGGTGACAGAGTCCTTCGCTGAAAAACACGTCAAAGCATTCTTCCGGTTTTCCTTTGTCAGGAAAATGGGAGGCACTTCTTAATGTTCTTCACGTCGGCAGCTGAGACGAGCGTCGCCTTTCCAAGATTGCGCTTACGCTTTGCATTCTTGGAGAGTAAAAGGTGACGTTTGCCCTGCTTGCGCCGAAGAATCTTGCCGGTGCCAGTGATTTTGAATCGCTTGGCCACGGCCTTCTTGGTTTTGGACTTTCCGGCTGTTCTTGCCATAGATTTCGCGACAATAGCGGCGAAATCACTATTGGCAACAATGATTTTCACGGATTATTTCGCCCTCAATCCAAGCCAAGCCTCAAATGGAGCATTCAAGCCAGAGGCGTTGATAATGAGGATGTTCAGATCCTGCAGGAGATGGCGGAAATTGCTTTCTTTAAAACGCCTTGATCGGGTCGTCGTCGTCATCATCGTGGATATCCAGAGCCTTGGCGTCCAGAACTTCCATTCGGGTTGTCTTTGCCGCGCCGCGCACACGAATTGCGGTGCCGCAATACATACACCTGAACCACTGGAAGATCACCATGTGCAGCGCGAGGCTCGCCACGTAGCCGATACCATTGATGAGGTGTGCTTTCTTGTTCTTAAAGCACCTCTGAGAAAGGAACATCGGACAACTGCACACCCGACAGCGCACTTTACTGATGATGATCAGGTTGACGATTCCCAGCAGTAGAAAAACTCCGATGACGATTGCGGTGGGAATCCAATACTCGTTGAACGTGTCGCCCAGTTGGATCAAAGCAATGGGAAGGCCGATGATCATAACGATCATGTAAAATCGGAAAAAGAGCACGAACAACGCCGCGCAATATGCCATGACCGGGTGCGGGTAATTAATTCCCCGACGCACAAGTCTCGAGATTTTTTGCTCTTCCTGAGGTTTCTGTGACATTACGCGCTGCACAGGTTTTGCCTCAGCTTCGTCATCGGGACTATCCCTGACAAGCGGTTGAACCGCAATTTTGCCATCTTGGTAGTCGTTGAAAGTGGCGAAGGCAGTCTTGTCGACTTCCTTCCAAACGTCATCAGCCTCTTTGATCTGAGGGGAACCAAACCCCATGTCGACCTCCCGCCGGGCCCGCAGTTTCTCAAGGTGTGCCAGAGTTTCGGCATCTTTGTTAAAATCGCTGATTCGGGATGAGGGGAGTAAAGTTTTCACTGGAGACGCCGCCCCGGCTGTAGCTGCGGCGATGGTGTCATCGTCGAGATCGAAGTCATCGTCGTCCTCATACAGGTCAGCATCGTCGAGTGTCACTGCCGGGATAGCGTCATAGTCCTCGTCATCATCATCTACGGGGATGGCCACTACAAGTTCTTCATCATCAGCGTCTTCAGCCTGATTGGGTGCCTGGGCGGAAGGTGTTGATTTCGCAGGTGAGCCACCCTTTGGCCTCTCGATCCTTGCGGTTGCACCCACGTCCGATCGATAACGGGGAGTTTTGCCTTGAGAGGGAGGGGCAGTTATCCCATTGCGGCTGAGGGTGCCGGGGCTGATGGTTTCGACCAGTTCCCGTGCGGCGGTGATCCATTGATCGATTTCCGATCGCTCGGGAAGCAGATCCGGCCGCTTCATTGCCCGGCTGGCAGTCTGCAAGTGAGGATAGAGCGCGGCGACATCCTGCGCTGCGAGGTCCAACGGTTTTTCAACGCCAGCTGCCTCAAGCAATTCGGCTGCATCATCGCTGATTCCTTTGATAAGGCCTAGTCCTGGCATAAGTCTCTCTGGAGGAAATGTTTGATCTCCCCCGACTTCCGGGGCAGAACTGAATACCTACATCACCAGTCCATGGGATTCAATGAAGATTCTCAAGCATTGCTGCCAGCTGGCCTTTGCGGGCGCGGAAGTCGGCGAGGCGCTTTTTGTGTTCATCCACAATTTCCGGCTTGGCATTGGCGATGAATTTCTCGTTCGAAAGCATTCGGGTGGTTTTGTCCATTTCCTGCTCCACTTTGGCCAACTCCTTGTTGAGGCGCTTAGTCTCCGCTTCGACATCGATCAAGCCGTCCAACGGCATGTGAACGACACCCGGATCCGTAACAGTCGCGGGAGTGCCCGATGGCGCTGCATAGTCCGGCTCAACAGTAGCGCTGCTGGCTCCGGCGAGTAGCGCAAAAGTCCCTGCGACTTCCGATACCCACGGGGCTGACGGAACAATCACGAAGCGAACATTCTTATTTGCTGCAAGATTGTATTCAGCCTTGAGATTGCGTGCACGGCTCGCCGCCTCGTAGAGAGCCACGACTTTTTCCTGGGCGTCTGTGATTTCAGCGGCATCCATTCCGATGAGTGCCGGCTCCGCAGGAATTTGTTCGTGCATGAGGAAGGTGCCCTGTGCGCCGAATCCAAGAGTTGCCCACAGTTCTTCGGTGATGTGTGGCATGTAGGGGTGCAGGAAAATGAGCAGGCGCCAGAGCACCGTGTCCATGACTTGCAGCGTGACCTCCTTGGTGCGGGGATCGGCGTCCGCTTTGAAGTCGTTCTTGATCGCTTCCAGGTAAAGGTCGCAGTAGTTGCTCCAGAAGAATTCGTAGAGAAGCTGCGCGACATCGTTAAACTTGTAAGCCGCGTACGCCGCCTCAAGGCTGACCTGCAGCTGATCCAGCTTGGCAAGGATATCGATGGCGAAAATGGAAAGCTCCCCGTGCGGGAGATCTACATCCTTGCTGACTGTATCGCTCTGCATCTGTCGGTAACGCGCCGCATTCCACAACTTGTTGGCAAAGTTCCGGCCTTCCTCGACTTGTGGGTAAACTTCGGCACCGCCCTCATTGGCAATGACAAAGCGGATGTCGCCCCCAAGTGGTGCCACTTTCATGACGGCGAACCGCAGCGCGTCGGCACCATATTGAGCCATGATGTCGAGCGGATCGGGCGAATTGCCCAGGCTCTTGGACATCTTGCGCCCCTGGCCGTCACGCACGATTCCCGTGAAGAATACGTTCTTGAATGGCAGCTCGCCGCGCCATCGGTAGCCAGCCATGATCATTCGCGCCACCCAGAAGAAAATGATTTCAGGAGCCGTCACCAGATCGGTGGTGGGGTAGAATTTTTTCTCGGTCGCGGAAGGCTCCGAACCGCTGTCGCTCATCGTGGCGAATGGCCACAGCCACGAGCTGAACCAAGTGTCCAGCACATCACCATCCTGAATCCAGTTTTCCGCGTCCGCAGGCGGTTCGATCCCCACATACAGGGACTCTCCTGCGCTTTTGGCATCCAGAGACTCGGCGTTCTGTAGCGTGTCCGCTTGATCTTTGCGATACCATACAGGAATGCGATGCCCCCACCACAGCTGGCGGCTGATGCACCAGTCCTGAATGTTCTCAAGCCAGTGCAGATAAGTTTTGCTCCAGCGCTCCGGGCGGAATTGAATCGCGCCGCTTGCGACCGCATCGGTGGCTTCCTCGACGCAGGGATACTTGAGGAACCACTGCATCGAAATGCGCGGCTCCACGGGCACGTCAGCGCGCTCGCTGAATCCGACGTTGTTCTCGTGCTCTTCCACTTTGATCAGGAGCCCCATCTCATCAAGCTTTGCCGCCGCTTTCTTGCGTGCATCAAAGCGATCCATGCCTGCAAATTCCTCGCCAGCGTGTTCGTTGAGGGTGCCGTCAGGATTAAAGACATCGATGATCGGCAGGTTGTTTCGCAGGCCGATTTCAAAGTCAGCCTTGTCGTGCGCAGGCGTGACCTTGAGCACGCCCGTGCCGAACTCTGGATCGATGTGTTCGTCGGCGACAATCGGGATCTCAGCGTTGGGAAAAGGGCGAATCACTTTGCGGCCCACCAGATGGCCATAGCGTTCGTCTTTCGGATTCACGGCCACCGCCGTATCGCCCATGAGAGTTTCCGGGCGCGTCGTTGCGATTTCGAGATACTTGCCCGGCTCGTCTGCCAGCTCATACTTCATGTAGTAGAGCTTGCTCTTCTGCGGCTTCATGATCACTTCCTCGTCGCTCAGCGCCGTGAGCGACTTCGGGCACCAGTTGACCATGCGCTTGCCCCGGTAAATCAGCCCTTCTTCGAACAAGTCGACGAAAATCTTGGAGATCCATCGCGAGTAGTCGGGATCCATGGTGAAGCGTTCGCGGCTCCAGTCACAAGAGCAGCCCAGGCGTTTGAGCTGATTAATGATAATATCACCATGCTGCTCCTTCCATTCCCAGACGCGCTCAAGAAAGGCATCCCTACCAAGATCGCGACGCGTCTTGCCCTCTTCCTTGCGCAGCTTCTGCTCCACCTTCGACTGGGTGGCGATGCCCGCGTGATCGGTGCCGGGCAGCCAAAGGACTTCTTTTCCAGTCATGCGCGCTCGCCGGGCAAGAATGTCCTGGATCGTGTTGTTGAGGACGTGCCCGAGGTGAAGGATTCCCGTCACATTCGGCGGAGGGATCACGATGCTGAACGCCGGGCGATCAGACGATTCATCGGCGCGGAAGCAGTCGCTGGCCATCCAGCGCTGGAACCATTGCTCTTCTACTTCGGAGGGCTCGTAGCCCTTTGACAATCCTGACATAAGCTCGGAATATCTCGGACATTACCCATTTGTAAACCGAAATGCCGATGCGCCGCTCCACGCCCCGCCGATCACAAAACGCATTCCAGCGAACGAAGGATTCGAACACAGCAGCGCGACGGATTCCCCGAAAGTCTCCCTTTTCGAAATTCGCAGCCTGAGGCAAAAATGCGAGAGTTCCATCCATGGCAGCACGGCGTGGAACCCCCTGCATAGCAGGCCTCTGACACTCGACCAGAACTCAAATACATTTATTCGCACCTCACGAAAACACGCCCTTGACGGAGCCAGACTTCGAAATATGATGGACTCATCGCTATTTATGGCAGGATAGCTCAGGGGTAGAGCAGAGGACTCATAAGCCTTTGGTCGGGAGTTCAAATCTCCCTCCTGCTACTTTAAAACCCTTGTTTTGCAGGGTTTTGTGAAAAAGCCGTTCTAGCTCTTTCTGTCACTTTCTGCCCCTTTCGGTGTCAAAAACGTCTACAAATCGTCTACAGATTTCGACAGCCAAATGAAGAACTTGAAAGGTTTCAGCAATCTACTGGTGGCAGTAGGAATCGTTGGTTGGGTTTTCTCAGCTTACATTGCCGCCGTTATCTGGATCTATCCGAACCTCGGCGACCGGGCTCAGTTTGGAGATTCGTTTGGCGGATTGAACGTGCTGGTTTCTACCGTGGCCTTCATCGCACTGGTCTACACGATTCGCCAGCAGTCTCAGGCGCTTGAGAAGCAGGATCGAACAATCGATATGCAGATGACTGAGCTTGGATTACAACGCGACGAACTCGCTCTTACGAGAGAAGTGTTAGAGAAGAGCGCGATTGCTCAGCGCGATGCCGCTGAAGCTGAGCAAGACAATCTCAAAGTTCGGCTCGTGGTCTCAAGAGCGGAGGCTGTGCAACATCAGATCGAAGCACTCGAATCGACATTGACTGGCGTTCTGAAACGCACGAATGCAACTTACTCTACGGAGATCGAATTCTGGATCACAGAAGAGGGTATCGTGATTCTGGAAAGAGACTTCAAAGGGCTGCCAGCAGGTCAAAGCAAACAGTTCTTCGAAGTCGCCGCTGCTCTGAGAGCGAAACGGATCGAACGCGACGAAGCATATCGGGAAATCATGTTGCTTGCCAAGCAGGCCGTAGCAGAAGGAAAGTCAAGCGATGCCGGGGCCCAGCTAGAGCCCGATGCCCTCCCTAAGCAGCCCTAGCTGCCGCCACTTCTTCGCCAGCTGCCTTTGCCTGTCGCCAACCTTGTTGCTCTTCCTCCGGTTCAGCGTCTCCGGCATGAACTCCAGGTTGAATCGTCAGATTGCGGAGAAGGGAAGATGCTGTTTCCTGCCCTCGTGGCGTCCCGTGCGAGCCGTTTCGAACCTGAGCCCTTGCGAGTGCTTGGGCCGGATCTCGTGTCTTGTGGAGCCAGTAGCACGTTTTGCGGAGCCTTGGCGTTGCTGCTCTCTCACCCGTCAGTGAATCCAGCTTTGCCGAATCGGTGAGATTGGCAAGGATGCTCGGACTCTGAGCGTTTGGTTGACATTTGGGTGTTCACATGCGTAAATCCGCTTGGTTTGGCGGCGAAACACACAACCAATAAGCTAGAGATGCCGAGAGTTCCAATCAGCACCAACGGTGTGCCGATCACTCGCTCTTATGTTGCCACGCACTTCGACCTCTACGAGGATCGAGGGTTCTTTTTTACGAACTTTGTCTGGAAACGTCTGGGCGACCGGGGGATTGGAGCTCAGACCGGATATTGGGCGTGGGGGAAGGAGCGAGTGGAGATCGAGAGGCTAAAGGACTACGTTTCGAAATCCGGAAAAATCCCCAGTGAAGAGAGTGTGGAATCCTTCACTGTTGAATCCTCCGGGGCTCTAGATCCTCCTCAAATGTTTGATGTCATCCAATTCGCGTCGATCGGAAACATGGGGGAGATCATGGTGGGAGCGTTTTCGATCCACTCGGTCGTTTCTTCGCCCCGAGTGGCCGATGAGCCTATTCAGGTTTCTAACCTTTGCCTGATCCGGTCTCCAATTGAAGTTCACCTTGCGTACGTTCAGAAAATGATACGTATGCTCGAATAGAAAGTATTTTATGGGTGGGGAACAAAATTCATTGGTTTACAGCTACGCCCCAAAGGGGCTCCGTAGAATGGCGGCAGGCCTTGTGATGGCGGGCGGTGTCGCGTCCGTGAACGGAACAGACATCGCTGTAGATGAGGTAGTCGAGCAGGAAGGGAGCCTCTTCGCGTTAAATATTGGGTGTGCGTCCGATTCTGGAGAAGTTGCCGGGGTGAACATTTCTGTCGAGGGGATGACGATAGAATTACCAAGAATGGAATGGGAGGACGAGGACGAGGACTATTTCCTGCAGCTCGTCGCACTAGAGGCGCAGGATCGGATCAACGAGGAACAGCTTCGGGAGCTGAATCAACTTCAGGCGTTGCGTCGCCGGAGTCGATCGCACCGGTCTTACGACGAGTTGCTGGCCGAGCAAGCGTTTTTGGACGCTGCGGACGCATTGCAGAAAGCTGTGGAAAGATGTCTCCATCTCAGAAAAGGTTAGTGGCGAAGGATTGCGAGGGGAGGATGGGGGAACGGTGGCCTGGTCGCATCCGTCCCGTTCCTTTGTTTCTTCGTCTTAAGACTTACACGGTAAACACCTTCTGGAAGGCGAAATCTCATTTGCTCAAGTGCTATCAGGACAGGTGCGGGTACTCGATGATCAGGGTCGACGAATGTGGCGGTATTAAGGCGTTGGAGGTCGATCATTTTGACCCGGCGACAAAGAAGTTGAAGAGGCAGCCTTACCGATGCTTCGTGCTGGCGTCCAGGCATTGCAATGGAAGCAAAGGGAACACGTGGCCGTCTGACGACGAGAGGAAGGTGGGCATTTATCTCATCAATCCCAGGGAGGAACACGACTACGGACGACATTTGCAGGTAAGGGAGTCTGGAGAGTTGTTTGGGCTCACTCCGGCCGGCAAGTATCAGATCCGTGTTTGCGATCTCAATGCTGAGCATCTCTGTCGTTTACGAAGGTGTGCGATAGAGGCTAGGCAGACTTTGAATTCCTCGGCAATCGTTAGGGAGGGCATGGATGGCGAAGTGCCCGTTCTCGCTGAGGCGCTTCGGCAATTGGAGATGGTTGCGAGGGTGTTTCCTTATAGCGAGTCTGATTTGGTGCATCCCGATTAGCATATAGCGACATTCCCCGCAAATGTTTGCAGAGCCTCTCAGAACCGGAAGGAGAAATCAGCCTCGATCCAGAAGGTTGAGGCGTTGATCGATTTGTTCCAACGGATCTTCAAGCGACGGCTCAGCCTGCTAGAATGCGAGGACTTTGCTTCGGTTGCCGATCTTTCTCAGGCAGACGCGTATCGGTACCATCGACGTAGAATTGAATCGATCCTGAGCGAGAGCCTTCCCGATTGGGGACAAGCCGGAGACTGTCAGAATCGCTGGTTCTACCGCACTGACATGACGTCGCCAGATGAATTTGGGCCAGTTGCCGCAATCGGGCCGATGAGTGCCGCAGAGATTATTCACGTCTGCGGGAATCAGCGCTTTTTCGTGTGGAGGCAAGGTATGGCAGACTGGCTTGAATCGCTCTACTGCCATCCGTTTCAAGAGCAGGCCGTGAGATCGCCAGTTTGAAAGCATCAGTACGTGTCGACAAAGAGTCTGGACGAGCTGGCGGGCGTCTGTCGTGGATTGATCGCCGATGGGAGAATCACATCGAGCGAGTTTGAGTTCCTGAACGAATGGCTCGCAGATTGCCCGTTCAGGTCAGATTGGCCCGCTTCGGAAATTGCAGACCTGATCCAGGATGCCCTGCGAGATCGCAAGATCTCAGCTACGGACAGAACTCGCCTGCTCACGCTGCTTGAGAGAATCTATTCAACTCCGTTCACGTAGCAATTCGTTCGCCGGAGTTAGAATCTCCCGCCTACCCGATTGTGCTTATTCCTTTTCGGCTAAATTGTTAGGTGGATATACTTCAGCCCAAAACCTAATATTCGATGCAATTTTCCCAGTGAAGTGCTTGTATCCTGAAAAAGTCATAATGTGTAGGTGACTCGCTGTGTAAGCCGCATGCATTTGTCCTTTCTTCCAATATTCTTTCGAAATATAGAACGATGTTTCATTTGTCACCTTCGGTTCTGCCAGTCGCTTCCCTTCTTTGTCGTAATCAACGCACCAAAGGCAATCGTCAGGCACAATCAGAACAGGAAATATAACTGAAAACGAATCACTAAACCCCAAACGCTCCCTTTCATAAACCGAGTCGTCAACAAGGTCGTGAGCTGATGAAATCGCCTGAGCCCACTTGTCGTATACTTCCTTGTCGTTGGCAAACAGCTTGTCGTTCTTCTTTCCTATCTGGTTACTTGATTTCCCGACCGGTTGAGCAATCGGATAGAGTGGAGACCCCGTAGGCGTTCTTAATATTTTGGAATTATCAAAAACGTTAGGCATACCCATCGGTCCGCTATCAGGCTCGTAAGCATACATCACGTCATGAAAACTTTCTTTCTCTGTCCTTGGAACACGCTGTATGACCAACGGAAATTCGGTTGATAGAGATTTGCATTCAATGGCAAGTTTGATGGATCGGTTTTCGTTTCTTCCGACGCTTCTAATGTCAAACTGCCTCGGTCTGTCTGTTACGGGATCAGAATAGGTTCCACCGTGCTCAGCCTCAAATCCCAGAGAGGTGGTTAGGGAGAAAACCTTCATCTCAAGAGCGAAGTCCGACTGGCTATCAAGCCACGAAGCTATGTCATCTTTATCGATCATTCTCGTTTTCCTTGCACAACGTTAAAGTGTATCACGGAGTGAAGCGCGGAGCGCGTCACGGAGGTGATACCACTGCCTGGTTCGCTTTTACCATATTTCAGGAAGGTTATACATTGCGTGCGGATTATCAACATTCTCTACTGCAACGTCGATCTCTTCTATTTCTAAAAAACGAATAGCTCTGAATCTATGATTTCCAGCGGTAACATGATTGAATTGGTTGATCCTGATCGGCCATGGGTGGGCGGTTGGTATGATGT